>NZ_JAPCIT010000020.1:0-104497 GCF_027707385.1 Aeromonas sp. QDB54
GACTCATGATGAACCCTGTTCCATGGCTCCAGATGACAAACATGATCTCATATCAGGGACTTGTTCGCACCTTCCCTTGCTGGCACAGCTGTAATCGGGGGCGCACAGAGGAAACATTCATCAACTAAATCAGAGAGTCGAGTAGTCCTTGGGTCACTCGCTGGGAGAGGCCGAAAATCCCCTTGAGAATCCAGAAGGTAGAGATGGTCTGGCCAGTGAAAACTGGCTACGTCCCCGTCGCCCGTGATGGTCGGGGTGGAACCAATTGTCCATTGCATCTGCATCAACCCAGAAGGCGAGGGAGCCACAGTGGATCAGAAACTTGATGTATTGAGACCAGTTGGTGATGGGGTGACGCGACTTGATGCAAACATGAAGGGAATGGTGATGATCACCACTCCCTCAGTTAGTTCAATTCAAACGCCGATTTGGGAAACAATCACACGTCAACCAAATATTCTGGATTTTCCTTGAGACAAGATGGTTTTACAGCATGTACCACTGCATGTACCACCAAAGCTTAACATGAAAAATTTAATCACTTAAAATCAATGGCTTAATAGCACAATTCAGACTCCCCCAGCCAAACGTTTGGAAAGGGCCACCTCGCAAGAGCTGGCCCTTTTTATATCCGGCATCCTGACACTTAGAAAAGATTCACGCCTACCAAGAAGGCAGGGAGATATCCAACCCAGGCACTGTAACGTCAACAAACTCGTCAATGCCCCGCCACAACCGAGCCTGCTCACGAACGGCCTGCTGATAGGCCCAAGTCACTATAGCGGTAGAACGTTCGGCATCAACCCCCACCAAAAGCCTGAGCTCGTCGGTGAGGAGTGTTCCGTGCGTCACAATATTCTGCTCATACCAAGCATCCCTGTGTTCTGGCGCTGCGAGGAAGTCTCGCTTGCTGCGATTGCAGTTAGCATGTGCCAGCACGAAGTTGTGACCCAGATCAAGAGGATAACGGCGCCAAGGGATGAAGTGATCCACCTCGCCAGCCCCCTGTATCGCCTTGCGGCAGTAAAAGCAGATTCCCCCCTGCAACTCTCTCAGTACTTTCCCAACCCGTCCCAGCCCCTGCCGGCGTGAACCAAAGAGAAAATCTTCCAGCCCCACACTGGGACCAATCAGCCCCTGATTCCCCTTTATGTCGCAGATAAGTTGCAACCAATGTTGTCGGGAGAGGGAAACCACCAGATCGTAAAAGCGATGAAGACAGTAGAGAATACCGGGGTTAAGGCAAATGTGATCCGCCCCCTTGTGATGAGGATAGAGGTGGCACACCTCCTGCCCTCCCAGGATCTGCAAACGCCATAACGGGCCTTCAATCAAGATACGCCGCACTCGGGCAATGAGAGGCCGCCAAGCAGAATGGCCCCGCAAAGCGGTCACCGAACTCACACCCTCTTCACGCAGCCGAGACAACTCTGTCAGCATGATTGCCTGACGTCCGCTGCTCTGCTTAAGCAAAGCAGCACTCTCTTCCGTTGCCGAGTAAGGTAGAGAGTGCTGCCAGTAAAGCTCAACAAACTTGGCTGCAAGCTCATCCAGCGTGATGGTACGGGCAGCTGCCAGTTCATGGCTATCGGCATTACGCCCGATGGCGATATCTGCAATTCCGTGAAGCAAGGCGCACTTGTAAGTAGCCACAAAGTCGCCTTCGGTGAAAATACGCTGCAGATAAGCGATGAAAGCAAGTTGTTGCTCAGGGGAGGCGTGCATGTGTTCCCCCCAGGATCAGGCTCTGCCAACTTAACTCACCACGAGCCATGACATCCTGTTGTAGGGCCGAGGCATGGAGGATCGTCAGCCCCTCCTTCCGTGCCAGACACTCAACTTCCTCGAGGCTCACCGGGAACATAGCCCGCTCCCGCGCCTCCTGCTCCGATACGGAGAAGCGAAGGCTCAACACCAGATAACCCTGTGGCGACAGCAGCTCACCAAGACGAGCCAAGGCCAGCGGGCGATCCGCCAAAGACAAATGCATCCAGACCGCACTGAGCAGGATCAGATCAAAAGGGCCGATTACATGAGAGAGTGCTGGCATGGAATCATTGACCCACGTCACCGCTAGCGTGCGAGTATGGTGTTGACCCAACGCACTGAAGGCGTGGCAAGGTTCGACCGCCACCACATGGTGGCCGGGGTTAAGGCCAGCCAAAAAGGCTGTATCCCGTCCACTGCCCGCCCCTACGTCAAGCAATCTGCGTGGGGCCACCACCAGCCAGGGTTCCAGCAATCTGAGCCAATCACCATGAACGGCACGGGCAGGGATCTGTTGATAGCGGGCCGCCAGTTCGTGGGCATGATACTGGTAGTAAGCAAGAGACACGATGCGTTCCAATCGGGAAAGGAATAAAAATAATCTCACAGGATCAGTGAGTTGGCTATTCCTTCATATACAGAAGGGAGCTCAATCCCTCTCCCCCGCCTGCTGGCAGGCCCAGTCGATGAAGGCTTGCGCCTTGGGGTTCTGGCAATTGGGCAGGGTGGCGATGTAGTAGCGCTGGGCACAGCGCACCGCCATGTCCGGGAAGGGGGCCACCAGCTCGCGCCGTGCCAGCCGCTTGCTCACCAGGTTCTGCCGTCCCATGGCGATCCCGGCGTGATTCATGGCGGCGATGATGGCAAGATCGGAGCGATCAAACCCCATGCTGGCCCTGCATGCCGAAAGCGACACGCCGGACTGCTCGGCCCAACTGGACCACTCGTCGCCGTCGGAGTCATGGCCCCAGGCTTGCCGATCATGGAGCAGGCGGCAGTGCGCCAGGTTGGCCGGGTTGCCGAGCAGCCCGTGCTGTTCGGCATACTCAGGGCTGCACACCGGCACCATGTACTCGTCCATCAGCGGATGGATGGCGAGCCGCGCAGGCGTCTTGTCGTCGAAATAGAGGGTGAGATCGATGCCGTAACCGTGCAGGTTGATGTTCTCGTTGCCGGTCATGATGTTGAGCTCGATCTGGGGATGCAGGCGGGAGAAATCCGCCAGCCGAGGCACCAGCCAGCACTGGGCGATGGAGGGGCGCGAGTAGACGGTCAGGATGCCCGACAGCTCCTGATGGCGGATCTCCAGGATCTCCTGGTTGATGAACTCCAGCGATGACTTGAGCGCCCAGAACACCCGCTGCCCGTCTGCCGTCAGCGCCACCTTGCGGTGAAAGCGCTGGAACAGCTTGAAGCCGAGATCCTCCTCCAGCGCGCTGATGCGGTGGCTCACCGCACTCGGGCTGAGCGCCAGCTCGTCGGCCGCCAGCGCAAAGGAGCCGTGTCTGGCTGCCGCCTCGAAGGTGTGCAGTCTGGCCAGCTGATAGCCGTTGAGCAGTTTGTTTCCCGCAACACTGCTTCTCGCCACATAGTTCTCTTCGCCGTACATATGCCTCCCCTTGCGAAACCGGCACCGATGATACCGAAAAAGCGGCCCGCTGCATCAGCTCACACCATGCAAAACCACCTTCACACCATAAATGTGATGAATGTGGCACCTTTGCATCAACCCAGATCATCCAAGCTGCCGATTTCATCATTTGTCAGGGAACCTGCATTTTCATTCAATAGCGCCAACATCATTCCCATGACAGAGGCACGCCATGAATTCAGAAATGTGGATCGTCGGAACCCTGCTGACCAGCATACTGCTGATCGTCGTCACCATAGTGAAAGGCAAGGTCCACCCCTTCCTCGCCCTGCTGCTGGCGAGCTTCTATGTGGGCGCCCTGATGGGGATGAACCCGCTCAAGATGGTCAATGCCATGGAGGAAGGCATAGGCGGCACCCTGGGCTTTCTGGCCGCCGTCATCGGTCTTGGCACCATACTCGGCAAGATGATGGAGGTGTCGGGCGCCGCCGAGCGCATCGGCCTCGCCCTGCAGCAGTGCCGCTGGCTGTCACCCCAGGTGACCATGGTGCTGGTCGGTCTGGTGTGCGGTATCACCCTGTTTGTGGAGGTGGGTGTGGTGCTGCTCATTCCGCTGGCCTTCTCCATCGCCCGCAAGACCAACACTTCGCTGTTGACCCTGGCCATTCCGCTCTGTACCGCCCTGATGGCCGTGCACTGCATAGTGCCGCCCCACCCCGCCGCTCTCTATGTCACCAACCAGCTGGGTGCCGATGTGGGATCCGTCATCGTCTATGGCCTCGCCGTCGGGCTGTTTGCCTCGCTGGTGGGTGGCCCACTGTTTCTGAAGCTGCTGGGCAAGCGGGTACCGTTCAAGGAGGTGCCTGCCGCCTTTGCCGACATCCAGGCCCGCAACGAGGACGAGCTGCCGACCTTGAGCGCCTCGCTCTTTACCGTGCTGCTGCCCATTCTGCTGATGCTGGTCAAGACGGTGGCCGAGCTCAACATGGATCACGCCAGCCACCTCTATACCCTGCTGGAGTTTATCGGCAACCCCATCACCGCCATGTTCATCGCCGCCTTCACCGCCTACTACGTGCTGGGGATCCGCCGGCGCATGCAGATGGAAGGGCTGCTGGACCAGACCGAGCAGTGTTTCTCCTCCATCGCCAACATACTGCTGATCATCGGTGCCGGCGGCGCCTTCAACGGGGTACTCAAGGCCAGTGGCCTTGGGGACGGCCTGGCCACCATTCTCTCCCAGCTCGACATGCATCCCATCCTGCTGGCCTGGCTGGTGGCCATCGTGCTGCACGCCGCCGTGGGCTCCGCCACCGTCGCCATGATGGGGGCTACCGCCATCATCTCCCCCATCATGGTGCACTACCCGAACATCAGCCCGGAGATCATGACGCTCGCCATCGGCTCCGGTGCCATTGGCTGCACCATGGTGACCGACTCCCTGTTCTGGCTGGTCAAGCAGTATTGCGGCGCCACCCTGAACGAAACGCTCAAGTACTACACTACCGCCACCTTTGTCGCCTCCCTGATGGCGCTGGCCGGCACTTTCCTGCTCTCCTGTATCGTGTAACGAGGCCGAGAACACCATGAAAAACATCGATGTATCACAACTCACCCAGCAGTTTCCGCTGCTGCAATCCCTGATCGCGCTGGAACCGGTCAGCTGGTTCAACCCCAAGGCCACCACCCTGGTGGAAGGTCTTCCCTATGTGGGGCTCGATGGCAGCGATGTGGCGGATGCCTCCACCCGCCTGACCCGCTTCGCCCCCTACCTGTGCGAAGCCTTCCCCGAGACCCGTGCCAGCAAGGGCATTCTGGAGTCCGAGATCGCAACCATTCCCGCGATGCAGGCCACTCTCAACCAGCGTTACGGCCTTGAGGTCAGCGGTCGATTGCTGCTGAAAAAAGACAGCCATCTGCCCATCTCCGGCTCCATCAAGGCGCGCGGCGGCATCTACGAGGTGCTGGCCCACGCCGAGCAGCTGGCGATCAAGGCCGGTCTGCTCTGCGAAGAGGACGACTATCGCAAGCTGTTCACAGACGAGTTCCGCCACTTCTTCAGCCAGTACAGCATCGCGGTGGGCTCCACCGGCAACCTCGGCATGTCCATCGGCATCATGAGCGCCCGCCTCGGCTTTCGCGTCACCGTCCACATGTCGGCCGATGCGCGGGAGTGGAAGAAGCGCAAATTGCGCGAACATGGCGCCATCGTGGTGGAATACGCCGAGGATTACGGGGTGGCGGTGGAGCAGGGACGCAAGGAGGCCGAGCGCGATCCCGCCTGCTTCTTCATCGACGACGAGAACTCCCGCACCCTGTTCCTCGGCTACGCGGTGGCCGGTGAGCGGGTGAAAAAGCAGTTTGATGACATGGGGATTGTGGTGGACGCCGACCATCCGCTGTTTGTCTACCTGCCTTGCGGCGTCGGTGGCGGCCCCGGCGGGGTGGCCTTTGGCCTCAAGCTCGCCTTCGGTGACAACGTTCATTGCCTGTTCGCCGAGCCGACCCACTCCCCCTGCATGCTGCTCGGGGTGCACACCGGCTTGCACGATGCCATTGCGGTGCAAGACCTTGGCATCGACAACCTCACTGCGGCCGACGGCCTCGCCGTGGGGCGCGCCTCCGGTTTTGTCGGCCGCGCCATGGAGCGGCTGCTGGCAGGTTTCTACACCCTGAGCGATCAGGAGATGTACGACCTGCTGGGACTCTTGGCCCGCGCTGAGCAGATAAAGCTCGAACCTTCTGCGCTGGCCGGCATGGCAGGTCCGTGGCGCGTAGCGGCCAACCTTGCGTGGCAGGCCGGTCAGGGGCTGGATGCAGCAAAAATGGCTCGGGCCACCCACCTGGTGTGGGCCACCGGTGGCGGCATGGTGCCTGCCGAGGAGATGGAAAAGTACCTGGCCAGCGCCCGCCGCTGATCTTTTTTTCAGCCATAAAACCCGCCAGACTGGCGGGTTTTTCTCGTGTGGGATCAGCAAGATGGCGCCCCTTCTCACCATCCCACACATCAGACGGCCAGACAGCTGGACACCTTGAATTGCCGACAATCCCCCCAAGCTGGTTATTTTGTGATACGATAGTGGCCGTTTTTTGACATCTGCACCCACGTTGGCGCCCTGATCCGGCGAGATCGCGACCCAATCCGTTGATCACAACCATCACGGGCATGCAGAAAAACCGTGGCCTGATGGCCCCGTCCGGCACAAAGCCTGGCGGCGGTCAGCAAGACACACGAGATAAGGAGATCGGGCAATGAAACAATATCAAAGCTGGCTGGGACAATATCTGATGAGTCGCCGCGATGGGGATCACGCCATGGCATCCGAACTCGCCAGCTCCATCTGCGAGTTCTGGCAGGCCCAGGGAGACGAGGCCGAATTCAGCAAATGGCAGCAGATCTACCAGCAGCACGTGGAAAAGACCACCTGACCCATTGGGTGCCCCCATCGGCACTCGCCCATCACCCATAAAAAAACCGGCGCTCATGGCGCCGGTTTTGCATTTCAGTGACCCAGATCACATCTGGTCGACCATGTCCTGGGCGAACTGGGAGCAGGAGCGCAAGGTGGCGCCTTCCATCAGACGCTCGAAGTCATAGGTGACGGTCTTGTTGCGGATCGCCGCTTCCATCCCCTTGATGATGAGGTCGGCCGCCTCAACCCAGCCCATGTGGCGCAGCATCATCTCGGCAGAGAGGATGAGGGAGCCCGGGTTGACCTTGTCCTGACCGGCGTATTTCGGCGCGGTGCCGTGGGTTGCTTCGAACAGGGCCACGCCGTCGCCGATGTTGGCACCCGGCGCGATGCCGATGCCGCCCACCTGGGCCGCCAGCGCGTCGGAGATGTAGTCGCCGTTCAAGTTCATGCAGGCGATGACGTCATACTCGGCCGGGCGCAGCAGGATCTGTTGCAGGAAGGCGTCGGCGATGACGTCCTTGACCACGATGGTCTTGCCGGTTTTCGGGTTCTTGAAGGAGCACCAGGGGCCGCCGTCGATGAGCTGGGCATCGTACTCTTTCTGGGCCAGGGCATAGCCCCAATCCTTGAAGGCACCTTCGGTGAACTTCATGATGTTGCCCTTGTGCACCAGGGTCACCGAGTCGCGATCGTTGTCGATGGCATACTCGATGGCGGCACGGACCAGACGCTCGGTACCGGCCTTGGACATGGGCTTGATGCCGATGCCGCAAGTCTCGGGGAAGCGAATTTTCTTCACGCCCATCTCGTTTTGCAGGAAGGCGATCACCTTCTTGGCTTCGTCGCTGTCTGCTTTCCACTCGATGCCAGCGTAGATGTCTTCGGCGTTCTCGCGGAAGATCACCATGTCGGTCAGATCAGGACGCTTGACCGGGCTCGGGGTGCCCTCGTAGTAACGGACCGGACGCAGGCAGATGTAGAGATCCAGCTCCTGGCGCAGGGCCACGTTGAGGGAGCGAATACCGCCGCCGACCGGGGTGGTCAGCGGGCCCTTGATGGCCACGCAGTATTCACGAATGAAATCCAGGGTTTCGGCCGGCAGCCAGGCACCTTCGCCATAGACATGAGTCGACTTCTCGCCGGTGTAGATCTCCATCCAGGCGATCTTGCGCTCGCCTTTGTAGGCTTTCTCGACCGCGGCATTCACCACATTCAACATGGCCGGGGTCACGTCCACACCGATGCCATCCCCTTCGATAAACGGAATGATCGGATGGTTGGGAACCTGCAGCTTGCCGTTGGCATCGACTGTGATTTTCTGGCCCTGGGTCGGGATAACTACTTTGCTTTCCATCGGCATCTCCTAACTTCCGTTTGTTATCAATCTGTAAGTTGCGCGCGGCCATCTTAAGCCCATCCATTTGCAGAATCAAATGGCGAGCACGCATGTCAGACCATAGTCGCGCACTGGATCACAATGCGTCCCTTCTGCCTGCTCCGGATCCGAAGCAGCCCCGCCGGCGCCTGACTCGGACAGGCTCCAGCAGCATCCCTGCTTATCCCACCAGCCCCTCGGCCTGCCCCTGCGGCTGGCTGAGTGCCCGGTACTGGGAGGGGGTCAGCCCGGTCTTCTGCTTGAACACCCGGCAAAAATAGTTCACATCGCTGTAACCACAGCGGCTGGCCACCTCTTCGAGGCGAAAGCGGTATTTCTTGAGCATGAACTTGGCCCTATCGATGCGCACCCAGCTGATGTAATCGGCCAGGCGCATGTGCCCCTGCTCGCGAAACAGGTGCGACAGGTGGCTGGCCGAGACGTTGAAGCGATGGGCGATCGAATCCCGGCTGATGGGGCGGTGAAAGTTCTCCTGGATATAGATGCAGATCCCGTGAAACAGCTCGGCCCCCCGCGGCCGCTCGAAGGTGGACTCGGCCAGCAGCTGGCGCACGCTGGTGAGCAGCGCCTGCAGCAGGTGATTGTCGGTGGGGGAGCGCGCGGGATCCTCGGTCAGCACGTTGAGCGCCGCCAGTATGTGTTCGTTCACATGGCCGGCCCGGGCCATGATGCTGTGCTTTTGTACGTCAAAGAAATCGGGGTCTTCCTGCCGCTTGCTCACCAGACTGAAGCCGAGCTGGCGCTTGCCGAACAGCAGGCTCAGCACCGAGCAGTCGGTGGTCCAGAGCGGCTTGTTCCAGCCGTTGGGGGGGATGTAGAGCGCCTGCCCCGGGGCGATGCAGATCTCCTGGCAGCCCTGCTCCCTGTCCCAGATCTGGTTGCAATACTCACCGCTGAACACCAGCTCGAGGCGGGGAAAGTTGACCTGATAGCTGAAACCGGGCGGTACCCCCTGATCCTGGGCAAACCAGATCTGGTCAAAGGGGGCCTGCTCGTGGAGGGCGCCATCGAGCAACTGGCTGAAGACAAGAGACATGCTGATCCTGATCAAGAGAGAGGCAAGCGGTTGCGGTGCCCGCGACCGCCCATGTTATAGTCCGGTCCACGGCAGCAATGCCACCCTTTTCTGCACCCGATTTTCTGCACACCAAATGAGGCATCCCTTATGAGCAGTCGCGATCTGCCCTCTTTTTTGTCAATGCAAAATCCGATTCAAGGCTACGACTGGGGCAGCCATGACGCCCTCACCACCCTGTTCGGCATCCCCAATCCGGCGGGCAAGCCCCAGGCCGAACTGTGGATGGGTGCCCACCCCAATGGCTGCTCCGAGGTAGTGCTGGCCGGGCAGGCGCAAAAGCTCTCGACCCTGATAGAGAACGCCCCCGCCGCCGTGCTGGGCGAGGCCACCCAGGCCCGTTTCGGCAGCCTGCCGTTCCTGTTCAAGGTGCTGTGCGCCGAGAAGGCCCTCTCCATTCAGGTGCACCCGAGCAAGGCGCAGGCCGAAGCGGGCTTTGCCAAGGAAGAGGCCGCTGGCATCTCGCCCAAGGCCACCAATCGCAATTACAAGGATCCCAACCACAAGCCCGAGCTGGTGTTTGCCCTCACCCCCTATCAGGCGATGAACGGCTTTCGCGCCATCCCGGCCATCCTGGCGCTGTTCGAGCGGGTCAAGCTGCCCGCCCTTGCCGAGCTGGTTGCCACCCTCGCCGCCAGCCAGAATGAAGCGGGCCTGCAGCACTTCTTCCACCAGTTGCTGGTGCTGGAAGGGGTGCGCAAGGAGGAGGCACTGGCGGGCCTGCTGGCCTATGCAGGCCAGCATCAGGATGAAGAGACCTTTGCGCTGATCACCAGCCTGGCCGCCCAGTATCCGGGGGATGTGGGGCTCTTCTCGCCGCTCTTGCTCAACGTGGTAACCCTGCAGCCCGGTCAGGCGATGTATCTGGACGCCTGCACCCCGCACGCCTATGTGCGCGGCACTGGCCTTGAGATCATGGCCAACTCCGACAACGTGCTGCGTACCGGGCTCACTCCCAAGTACATAGACGTGGCCGAGCTGCTGGATTGCACCCGCTGCTTGCCCAAGCCGGACGACCAGATCCTGCTGGTCCCCCGCATGGAAGGGGCGGTGCAGCACTTCGAGGTGCCGGTGCCGGACTTCACCTTCAGCGTCTACCCGGCGGGCGAGCACCAGCTCACCACCGCCAGCGCCGAGATCCTGTTTGCCATCGACGAGGCCGTGATCCTCAAGCGCGGTGACGACACTCTGCGCCTCGAGAAGGGGCAGTCCGCCTTCATCCCGGCCGCCACCGGCCGCTACCAGCTGCTGGCCGAGGGCCGGGTCGCCCGCGCCGGCAACCGCAGCTAAACCGGTCTGCATCGACCCACGACCACAAGGGCCATCCAGGATGGCCCTTGTTTTTTGGCGGTCTCAGCCCCCGCGCTCCTTTGCCCTTTGCCGACAAATTTCTTGATGTGCGGCATAAATTCATCAGATCCTGCTGTCGTCCTCTGCCGGGTTGGCTATCATGCCCGTCTGGCTATCACTGCGCCTTGACCCTCGCCGGGGCCACCACAGTCACCCGGCACCCGTTCAGGAAGAACATCATGAAAGGCTACTGCGGACTATCCGTTTTATTGCTGGCGCTGCTGGGCAGCCCGGTGCATGCCGCCTGTGACAAGGGGGTGGCGCTCAGGCTGGCCAAGGCGTTCTGGAACGAGCACAAGGATTTCTATTACGCCGACCCGGCGCCGCTCAAGGCGCTGCTCACCCCCGACTTCTTCGCCGTGCTGAGCAGCGAAGCTGCCTGCAACGCCGACGGCGAGGTGTGTGCCATTGATGCCGATCCCTGGATCAACGCCCAGGATGGCGAGGTGAGCGAACCCGTCAGCTTCACCCTGGCCAACGAGCAAGAGCAAGGGGTAACGGTCAGGATGCAGTATCTGTTCGCCCTCTCCGACACCCAGAAAGAGCCGCAGACGGTCAGCCTCCACTTTCAAAAGAGCGGCGACAACCGCTGCTACCTGATGGATGACTTCATCCCCCCCGGCGACAGTTCCCTCAAGCAGCGCCTGCGCCAATGGCAGAGCCACAACGCCATCGAACCGCAATAAAAAACCCCCGCCGTGCTGGCGGGGGTTTTGTATTCTGCCGGGCCACGTGCGCCTCAGCGCAGGGCTGGCCACGGGGTCACTCCTCCACGGCCTCCGGCTGAGGCTCTTCAGCGCGGATCTGCTGCAGCTCTTCGACCCTGGCCTGCCATTTGTCGTGGGCCTGTTTGCGCTCCTGTTGCTTGAACTCTTCGCGCATGGTGTCGATCTCTTGGACCAGTTTTTCCATCGGGATGTCTCCTTACATCTGGGTGAACATGACAAGTAAAACGGGTTGACGGCACACTCCGCATCAAGGGCGTTGGCCTGTCGGTTCATCAGGTTTGACTTCCGGTTTGCCAAAACTGTCCAACTAAATAAACGATTGGATATGCAAAAAGCAATCTAAAAAATGATTAAACGTCTCTCGGCAGGCCATCAAAAGAAGGTCAAAACCACCTCTTTTCACTCCGACCAAGAAAATACAACATATTAATTATCAAATAGTTAAGTACACACCACTACAAATCCACACACCCTTTTCAATCGGCCGATTATGCACTGATTTTTCACACCCCCTTCTTGCGTTTCCTGCCGCCCCGCCACCATAAGCATCCCCCACGGCCAGGCCGCCGCTTTTGCCGACCGGCTCACAATTCTTCCACCCGTTCCAGCGCACAAATCTCCATCCCGTCGCCTGCCGGCAGCATTCAGGCTCACCACTTATTGGTCATCAGCCGCACTCAGATTAAAAATAACCACCTGTTTTAAAATGCATTTTTATACAAGCGGGATCACCCGCTCAGGCGGGACAAAATGCGAGCAGGGTCACAGGCAGGCGCCATCGACACAAAAATCCAGTAAAGGGCACATATCTCCGATTTCGGCCGAGGCACTTGGGAGAAACAATAGGCAGGTCAACCCGTTGCACCACCCTTTTCAACAGGACCACTTCCATTCGGACGGCACCAGCCAGGAGAGAACCATGCTCACCACCCTGATAGATGAAGGATTGATCTGCCTCGAACTTGCGGCCCGCGACAAGCAGGCGCTGTTTGTCGAACTGGCCGCCAAGCTCAAGGCCAGCGGCAAGATAGCCAGTCAGGAGCAGTTTGTTCGCGACCTCTGGGCGCGAGAGGAGCTGGACAACACCGGCTTCGAGCAGGGAGTCGCCCTGCCCCACGCCAAGAGCGAGGCGGTGCGAGAGCCCGCCATCGTGGTCGGTATCAGCCGCCAGGGCATCGACTACGGCGCCGAAGATGACGAGCCCTCCAGGCTGTTCTTCATGATTGCCTCCCCGGCGGGGGGCGCCAACCACCATATCGAGGTGCTGGCCGAGCTCTCCACCAAGCTGCTGGAACCCGGTTTCATCGCCAGCATGCAGGCAGCCACCAGTCGTGCCGAGGTACTCGCCTTGCTGGCCGCACCAGGGCCGTCCGCAGCCCCTGCCGCCCCTCAGGCGCAACCTGCCCAGCCGGCGGAGGCGCAGGAGCGCGGCATCAAGGCCCAGCTCAACACCCTCAAGCAGCATTTGCTGTTCGGCACCTCCCACATGATCCCCTTCATAGTCGCGGGGGGCGTGCTGCTGTCGCTGTCGGTGATGATCAGCGGCAAGGGCGCCGTGCCCGAGGCGGGCGTACTCAAGGACATGGCCGACATGGGAATTGCCGGGCTCACCCTGTTTACCGCCGTGCTGGGCGGCTACATTGCCTACTCCATGGCGGACAAACCGGGCCTGGCCCCCGGCATGATCGGCTCCTGGATTGCAGTGCAGCAGTTTCACACCGGTTTTCTCGGCGCCATCCTGGTGGGCTTTATCGCCGGCCTCATCGTCAACCAGCTCAAACGCATCAAGCTGCCGGATTCCATGAGTTCGCTCGGCTCCATCTTCATCTATCCGCTCATCGGCACCTTCCTGGCGTGCGGCATCGTGATGTGGGTCATCGGCGCCCCCATCGCCGCCATGATGGAAGGGATGAACCACTGGCTCTCCGGCATGGCGGGCTCGGGCAAGGTGATGCTGGGGGCCATCCTGGGTGGCATGACCGCCTTTGACATGGGCGGCCCCATCAACAAGGTCGCCACCCTGTTCGCCCAGACCCAGGTCAACACCCAGCCCTGGCTGATGGGCGGGGTCGGCATCGCCATCTGCGTGCCGCCGCTCGGCATGGCGCTGGCCACCCTGCTCTCGCCCAAGCGCTACAAGAAAGAGGAGCGTGAAGCGGGCAAGGCAGCCGCCATCATGGGCATGATCGGTATCAGCGAGGGGGCCATTCCGTTTGCCGCCGCCGACCCGGTGCGCGTCATCCCGGCCATCGTCGCAGGCGGCATCGTCGGCAACATCACCGGTTTCATGATGCACAGCATCAACCACGCCCCCTGGGGTGGCTGGATCGTGCTGCCGGTGGTGGAGGGCAAGATGGGCTATATCCTCGGCACCCTGCTCGGCGCCCTCACCACGGCCCTTATCGTCAACCTGCTGAAAAAGCCGGTCAGTGACACCGAAGAGAGCAATGAGCGCCAGGAGGAGTACCAGATCATCGAGGCGGAAGGGGAAGCCGAAGTGCTGGCCATCACCGCCTGCCCCTCCGGCGTGGCCCACACCTTCCTGGCCGCCAAGAGCCTGCAAAAAGCGGCCGCCAAGGCCGGCATCAAGCTCAAAGTGGAAACCCAGGGCGCCAACGGCATCATCAACCGCATCAGCGCCAAGGACGTGGCCAACGCCCGCTGCGTGATCTTTGCCCACGATGTGGCCATCAAGAACAAGGAGCGCTTCGCCCATATCGAGGTCATCGACGTCAAGACCCGGGAGGCCATCCACAACCCGGAAGGGCTGCTGGCCCGCACCCAGCCGGGGTGCCAGGTGGCCTGACAACGGCACTTGAGAGTACCTACGACAGAAGGGGCCAAAGGCTCCTTCTTTTATCTCGGTATCAGATAACAGCAGTCCTTCTTCATCAGCCGCCCGAACGGGGATAGCGCCCTCACCCTCAGGATCGATAAGATAGGAGCCATATTGTGCCTTCGCTGGCCTGGCGACCGCACCTGGATGGAGCCTTGCAAAACATGGAATTGACGGACGTACTGCTCACCCTGGCGGGTCTGGTGACCGCCGGCATCATTCTCAAGAATCGCGCGGTGACCCAGCCTGACTGGGACAAGCTACCTACCCTGCCCGAGTATCTCGCCCGCCATCCCGAATGCGCCACCGACGACAGTGAAAACGCCAGTTGCTGTGCCTGCGGCTCTCACAAGGTGCTGTTTCAGCCGCTGACCGGCGCCGGCGATTACCGTTTGCGCCACACCTGCCTGGCCTGTGGCAAGGTGCTGTTTCGCAGCCGCGCCATTCTCTGACAGGATGCCACCGCCATGCCATTACTGTACGCCTCCTCCTTGACGGCTTAACCTTCATCACAACCAAGCCCAAACAGCACGAAGGGATTTGATGACACCAAATCTGGATCTGAACACCCTGCGCAGACGCTGGCTTAAAAAACATTTGCAAGAACTGCGGGCAGCAAAAAATGAGGAAGAAGAGAAAGGAGGCATACTGGGATTCGTCGGTATTCTATGCGCTCTTATCCCCTTAATGACGGCGGCTGTGTACTTTGTAGGAATGCGTTATTACCACGGTTATCTGGGACAATTCGGGTTGGAGTATACCGAGTTCTCTCAACCCGCAGATGTCACTCTCTTCCACGGATTCGTTCTACTACTCAAGCTGTTTTTACCTTACGTACTTCCTCTGGTTATGACCGTGGGGATACTGTTCGTCATACTCTCAGCCCTATTTTTCAAGGTTAAGTGGCGACTAACGCTTTCCTGGTGGGCGATCCGTTTTTTTGCTCTACAACCGATCGTGCTGAAGGGAGTGAAAATTGCTCACAACTATCCAGCACCTTTTACTTTTAATTGCCTGACTTGGTTAAAAGGCGCCTATCTAAAATTTGCACTTTTTATTCTTCCCCTCCTGCTGGTTGTTTGGGCATCCGAATACACTAAACCAATGGGAGAAAAGGAGGCCAATCTCCAAATCACCCGCCTCCAGCAAAACAAGTGGCCGCAGACAGAGGCCCATAGTCAGTGGCTTATGCTCGGGGATGAGCCCCATATCCGCATCGCCTGCAACGCTTCCCACTGCGCCTATCGCCTCAAGGGGGGTGATACCCTGATCCTGCGCTTTGATCAGATAGAAGAGACCCGCTATCGGCCTGACAAGGCCGCCTCGAAATAGCAACCGCCGCCCTCGGGCGGCGGCGCGCTATCCGGCCAGCAGCTCTTGCAGTGCACTTATCAGGGCGTCGAGGCCTTTCTCTACTTTTGAGCGAGGGCAGCCAACGTTGAGGCGAAGATAGCCTTTTCCTTCGGCGCCGTAGGTGTCGCCGCGCATGATGGCGACCCGGTATTTCTCCACCAGCAAGGTTTGCAGCGCATCCATCCGCTCGGTGGTGTCGATGCCAAGGCCGCGCAGATCAATCCAGGCAAGATAGGTCCCCTCGGGCACCCGATAGTCGATGGCGGGGAAGGCGGCGTTGAGCCGCACCGCCACCTGGGTGAGGTTGCCGTGCAGATAGGATTTGAGCGCATCAAGCCAGGCGCCGCCGTCCCGATAGGCGCTGATATGGGCCAGCACCCCGAGAATGGGGGGCGATGAGAGGCCGTGGGCCGCCTTGAGCCGCAGCAGATAGCCGGCCCGCGTCTCGGCGTTGGCGATAAAGGCGTAGGCGCCGCCAAGGGCCGGAATATTGAAGGATTTGGAGCCCGAGCTCACCAGCGCCCAGCTTTCGTCCTCTGCCACCTCGCTCCACGGCAGGTAGCGGGCAAAGCTCACATCCATATGGATGTCGTCCGAGATGACCTTGACCCCGTGGCGCTGGCAGATAGCGGCCATCCGGCCGAGTTCATCCCACGTCCAGACCCGGCCGGTGGGATTGTGGGGGCTGCACAGCAGCAGAATCCGGCACTCGGGGCGAGCCGCCTGTTGCTCAAAGCAGGCCCAGTCGATCTGATAACTCCCCTCTGCTTTTTTGAGCGGGCAAGGCAGCAGCACCCTGTCGTTGGCGGCCAGCATATTGCCGAAGGCATCGTAGGCGGGGGTATGCACCAGCACGCCTTCGCCGGGAGCAGACCAGAGGCTCACCAGCTGGGCAATGATGTAGATGACCGAGGGGCCGTAAACCAGCGTCTCGGGGTCGAGGGTTGCCCCGTAACGGCTGGCGAACCAGTCACTCACCGCCCCCTTGAAGTCGTCGTGATTCCAGCGGCTGTAGCCAAAGACCCCGTGCTCAAGGCGCTTGGCCAGGGCCGCGCGAATGCAGGGGGCAGTCTCGACATCCATGTCGGAGATGGTAAAGGGGAGCAGGTCGGCGTGGCCGAAGCGATCGGCCACATAGTCCCACTGGGTGCAGTAGGTGCCGTGGCGATCGACGACGCGATCAAAATCAAAGGAGTCGGTATTGGGCATCTCTTTCTCACCAGTAAAACAGCAATGAACAAGGGGGCATGGCGCCCCCGAGGTAGGGTAACAGAGGGCCGACTCAGGCCCTCATCAGGCTCTGCAGCTGGTTTTTCACCAGATGGACCTGCGGGCCGATCACCACCTGCAGGTTGTGCTCGTCGAGCTTGATCACCCCGATGGCGCCGTTCGCCTTCAATACCTTGTCATCGACCCGGCTCATGTCCTGCACCGACATCCGCAGGCGGGTGATGCAGTTATCGAGCGCCAGGATATTGTCGGCGCCGCCCAAGGCGTTGAGGATCACCTCGCCGTTGTAACCGCTATTGCCGGCCTTCTTGCCCGCGGGCTGGGCAGCCTCGCTGGCCTCAATCTCGCGGCTCTCTTTTTCACGGCCAGGGGTTTTGAGGTTGAAGCGCACGATGGCGAAGCGAAACACCCCGTAGTAGATGGCAAACCAGATAGCGGCTGCGACCGGAACCAGATACCACTTGGTGGCGGTGCCCTGCAGCACGCCGAACACCAGAAAATCGATGAGGTTGCCGTCGGTGTTGCCGATGGTGACGCCGAGCAGCCCCATGGTCATAAAGCCCAACCCCGTCAGGATGGCGTGAATGACGTAGAGCACCGGCGCCACGAACAGGAACAGGAACTCCAGCGGCTCTGTGATGCCGCCGATGACGCAGGCCACCACGCCGGAGACCAGCAGCGCCTTGATCTTGCCGCGATTTTCCGGGCGAGCGCAGTGATACATGGCGAGCGCCGCTCCCGGCAGGCCGCCGAGGAAGGCCGGCATCTTGCCCTGGGAGAGGAAGGAGGTGGCCGATACCGAGAACTGGGTGGTGTCGGCGCAGGAGAGCTCGGCGTAGAAGATGTTGAGCGCGCCGCTCACCTCGTTGCCGCACACCAGCGATGTGCCGCCCGCCTCGGTAAAGCGAATGAGCGCCACCAGAATGTGGTGCAGGCCGAGCGGCAGCAGCAGCCGCTCGCCGGTACCGAACAGGAAGGGGCCGAAGGGGCCGGCGTGGGAGATGAGCGTCCCGATACCGTTGATGCCGGCGGCAAACCAGGGCCAGACCAGGGGCACCACCAGACCGACCACCCCCAGCACGATGGCGGTGATGATGGGCACGAAGCGGGCCCCGCCGAAGAAGGCGAGCGCATCGGGCATCTGGTAGGTATAAAAACGGGCGTGCAGTTTGGCGACGATCACCCCGACGATGATGGCCCCCAGAATGCCGGTGTCGATGGAACTGATGCCGAGGATGGATTTCACCCCGTAGGCCTTCTCCGCTGCCGCGTCACCGATGACGTTGGCCACCGTGATGTAGAAGTTGATGGAGAGGTTGAGCGCCGCGTAGCCGACGAAACCGGCAAAGGCCGCCACCCCCTTCTCTTCCCGTGCTAGCCCCAGCGGAATGGCCACCGCGAACATCACCGGCAGGTAGATAAAGGCCACCAGCCCGACCTTGGTCATCCAGAGGAACAGCAGTTGCAGCACGGTATTGTCGAGGAAGGGCATGCTCTGCTTGACCGCATCGCTGGTGAGCGAGCTGCCGACACCGAGCAGAATGCCCGAGAAGGCCAGCAGAGCGACCGGCAGCATGAAGGTCTTACCGAGGCTCTGCAGGAACTCCCATACGGTGGATTTGGCGGGGGACTTGGCCATGTGTCAGATCCTTGTGAGGTGAGGGTCATTCGATACGCCTGCCCACTAGCCTCCCTGACGGATGGCAACGGCGAGCCGTATCTGGTTTTGCTGGATGATAAAACGTTTTATCAGCTCACAAGTGCCGACAGGATCACAGTTCAACCGCCCTGCTGGACGCTGTCCTCAAATTTGTGAGGCAGATCCATGGGCGCGGGATGTAACGTTTCACTCGGCAACCCAAGCGGGTATGCTGTGCACCTCGTCTCTTCGCCTTGATCGCCACCGCCTGCCTATGTCGCCCAAACCGCTGCTCGCCAACAACCCCAAGATCACCGACGTGGCCCGGCTGGCCGGGGTCTCGGTCACCACCGTCTCCATGGTGCTGCGCGGCAAGGGGCGCATCTCGCCGGCCACCGCCGAGCGGGTGCAGCAGGCGATCAGGGAGCTCGACTACGTGCCCAACAGCGCCGCCGCCAACCTGCGCAGCCAGCAATCCAACCTGGTGGGGCTGATCCTGCGCGACATCACCGACCCCTTCTATACCGAGGTGACCGCCGGGGTGAGCGAGGTGCTGGAGCAGCAGGGCTATCTGCTGTTTCTGACCCAGTGCGGCCACAGCCCGGAGCGGTTGCAGCAGAGCATCCAGTCCCTGTCGCGCCAGGGGGTGGCGGGCATCATCTTCAACCCGGTGCGCGGCGCCGCCGCCAAGCCGCTGGAGAATCTGCTTGGCTCGGCGCTGCCGCTGGTGTGCGCCGCCCGCTCCTACTATCGGGACGACGTGGACTTTATCGGCCCGGACAACACCCACGCCGCCCAGCAGGCCACCACCTATCTCATCGAGCAGGGCCACCGCCATATCGCCTACGTCGGCGGGCGGGCCGACTCCCTCACCCGCGCTGAGCGCATCGGCGGCTACTGTGCCAGCCTGCTGCAATACGGCCTCCCCTTCAAACCGGAGTGGGTACTGGAGTGCGAGCGCACCCAGCGCAGCGCCGCCGATACCATCGCCCAGCTATTGCACCGGCACCCCAAGGTGACCGCCGTGCTCTGCCACTACCCGGAGGTGGCCCTCGGCGCCATCTACGGCGTCGAGGCGAGCGGGCGCAGCGTGGGCAAGGACAACTACGTCGGCCAGCAGGTGGCCCTGCTCGGTTTTGACGACGTGGCGGAGGCCGAACTCACCTTCCCCGCCCTCACCTTCGTCAGCTCACCGGCCCGCGACATCGGCCGCCAGGCCGCCCTGCGCCTGCTGACCCGATTGCAGCAACCCGAACTCGCCCCCACCCGCCATCTCATCATCCCCAGCCTGCAAAAGCGGGCATCGGCCTAAGCTGGGTGGCAAGCGCCCCCTTCACTTTTCCTGCGCCTTGATCCAACGTCGATAGCGGGCGTTGCCAAGCAGGGTCTGCCACTGCTGGCAGGCCAGCGCCAGGGCGGGAGCGATCTTGGGGAGGCTCGGCTGGCCGCGCCCCAGCCGCCGCAGCTGGTATTTCACCATCGCCATATAACCTACCGAGGCCAACACCTTGTTGCGCCAGGGGATGGGCCTGAGCTCGGCACTTGCCGCCTGCTCACGGTGCCATCTGGCAGGCAGATCCGGGGCGATGGCCAGCGCAGTGGCCATGCCGGCGACCGCCACCCCGCTGCCAAGCACCTGCTCCACCACCGGGTAGCGGCGAATTCCCCCGGTCACCATCACGGGCATAAAGGCAACAGAGACGATCTCCCGAGCGAACTCCAGAAAATAGGCCTCCCGCGCCAGAGTCCGACCATCGCGGGCCTGGCCGTGCATGGCGGGCGCCTCGTAACTGCCGCCGGATAGCTCCACCAGATCCACCCCGAGCGGGTTGAGCATCTCCACCACCGCCTTTGCATCCTCGGTGCTGAAGCCGCCACGCTGAAAGTCGGCGGAGTTGAGCTTGACCGACAGTGCGAAGCCGCTGCCCGCCTGCTGGCGGATCCCTTCAACTATCTCCAGCAGCAAGCGCGCGCGATTCTCAAGGCTGCCACCCCAACGATCGCGGCGCAGGTTGGTGAGCGGCGAGAGGAACTGGCTCAGCAGATAGCCGTGCGCGGCATGGATCTGCACCCCGTCAAAACCGACACGCTGTGCCAGCAGCGCCGTGTTGATGAAGCGCGCCTTCACCTCGGCAATGTCGGCCTCGCTCATGGCTCTGGGCGGAGAGAACTGCCTCGAGAAACGGCCGAGCGCCATCGGCACGGCGGAAGGGGCCAGGGTGGGCTGCCCCAGCGCCGCCGGCATCTGGCGACCGGGGTGGTTGATCTGCATCCAGATCTGGGCGCCACCGCTCTTGGCCGCCTCGGCCCAGGCACTGAAACGCCCGACCAGCGCCGGGGAGAGATCGTGGGAGTCGAGTACCACGCCCCCCGGCCCCGTCATGGCGTGGCCGTCCACCATCACATTGCCGGTGATGACGAGGCCGGCGCCACCCTCTGCCCAGGTACGATAGAGGCGGATTAGCGCCTCTGAGGGGGCATGGTCACGGTCGGCCATGTTCTCTTCCATGGCTGCCTTGGCGAGACGGTTGATAAGCTGGCTGCCATTGGGCAGGGTCAGGGGAGTAAATGGGTTCATGGCGATCTCCTCATAGTGAGGGCCCCACCATAAGTTTGAAGCTGACTTGAAGGTCAAGCCCCTTTGTCGGGATGCCGTTGCGATAGGAGAAATGCTATCCACCCGACCCCCCTTGCTCAGGGCCGTTGACATTCAAGTCGGCTTTAATCTTAGAATCCCCCTTGATCCCGCCCTTCGTCCATGACAGTGGGCGGAGCCGCCAACCCGTAGCCCAGGAGACAAGATGAAGATCGGTGAACTGGCCAGACAGACCGGCATGGCGGCCTCGGCCATCCGCTTCTACGAAGCCAGAGGCCTGCTCAGCAAGGTGCGGCGGGGTGCCAACGGCTATCGCGACTACCCGCCCGAGACGGCGCAGTTGCTGACCATCATCGCCCTGGCGCAGCAGGCGGGCTTCTCCCTCGACGAGATCAAGCAGCTGGTGCCGGCGGATATCAGCACCTGGCAACATGCCCCGCTGCTGGCGGCGCTCAAGGCCAAGGTGAGCGACATAGAAGCGCTGGAGGCAAGACTTGCCCACAGCAAGCAGCAGTTGCAGGCCCTGATCGGGCTGGTGGAATCCAAACCTGACGAGATGCCGTGTGAAGAGAATGCTGCCCGGGTATTGGCCAGCATGGGTATCACGCCCCCGCGGCAATCCTGAGCCAAACCGCCCCCTCTCGCGCAGCCCCTTGCTTAAGGCACATTGCCCCTTCAGCGGCGCCGGCACTATACCTAACAGTGCGAGGCTGGCGAGACCCCGCACAGGCATCTCTGCCCCGGCTTGCCGTCCGCGCAGGGAGGATCACGGCCCCGCCCGCCGTCTCTGCTGCAAGGTGAGCCATCATGTCATCACACCAACCCACCGGGGGCAAAAGCACCTCCCCGCTACCTCTGGAGAACTTCTCTCTGGTGCTGGGCGGCCCGCTCTATCAGCTGTGGAGCCGCGCCCATCTCGGCAATGTGTCATCCCACCTGAGGCTGCGCATCGTCACCCTGAGCGCCTTGTGCTGGCTGCCCTTGCTGCTGCTCAGCGCCTGGGAAGGCACCCTGCTTGAAGGGGTCACCGTCCCATTCCTGCTGGACATCGAGTCCCAGGCCCGCTTTCTGATCTGCGTGCCCCTGCTGGTCTTTGCCGAGCTGATCGTCCATCAGCGGATCCGGGGCATCATCGCCCAGTTTCTTGAACGCCAACTGGTGCCAGACGCCTCGCTGCCACGCTTTAATCAGGCCATAGGCAGCGCCATGGCATGGCGCAACTCGGTGGCCGTCGAGCTCGCCCTGCTGCTGTTTGTCTTCTCCAGCGGCTACTTCATCCGCACCAACACCTTCGTGCTCGATGCATCCACCTGGTACGTCACCCAGAGTGACGGTCAGGATCATCTCTCCTTCGCCGGCATCTGGTTTTTCTGGATCAGCATCCCCATCACCCAGTTTCTGGTGCTGCGCTGGCTCTACCGCATCCTGATCTGGAGCCGGCTGTTGTGGCAGCTCTCCTGCCTGCCCCTCGCGCTGATCCCGACCCATCCCGATCGCAATGCCGGCCTCGGCTTTCTCGGGGCCTCGGCCTATGCCTACTCGCCACTGTTGACCGCCTTCGGAGCCCAGCTGGCCGGTTATGTGGCCAACCGCATCCTGCACGATGGCGCCGTGCTCACCGCCTACAAGCCGGAAATTGCCCTGCTGGTGGTCGTGGGGCTGTTGCTGGTACTCGCCCCGCTCACTGTTTTCGCCAGCCAGATCATGCGCACCAAACGCCAAGGAATGCGTGAATACGGTGCCCTGGCGGCCGAATACACCCGCGATTTCGAGCGCCGCTGGCTGCGCAGCCAAGACCGGGATGGCGAAGCCCTGCTGGGCGCCGCCGACATCCAGTCCCTCGCCGATCTCGGCAATGCCTACGCCGTGGTCAAGGAGATCCGCCCCCTGCCCTTTAGCCGGGACACCTTTATGCAGCTCATCCTGGCCACCCTGGTCCCCTTCGTGCCGCTGCTCTTCACCCTGTTCCCGTTCGAGGTGATGCTGGATCGGGTGATCGGGATTATTTTCTAGAGGCCTGCCTCACAACCGGCTATACAAGAGTCGAGCAGCGCCACGGGGGCTCCGGCCCCCGCACTACCAAGTCCCCATGACCCCCTCAACTCTTTGTCCCAAAGGTGATCCCGATCGCAACCAGCACACGCCCCCAGCATGGGGGATTGAGAGCCAACTGAAGAAGACTATGATGGGCGCGCCATACATAACAGGTCATCATCATGACAACAGAGTGCACCGCCCAACCCCAAAGCGAGCCACCGAGTGAAATCCATCGCTGTGACAAATGCCGGGAGCGCACCCGCCATATCGTAGTTCTGGTAGCCCGCGATCACACTCAGGACATCATGCCCAAGGATCCGCACAAAGCCTTCTGGCAAGCCTTTACTTCCAGCAGCATCACCAACTGGGCGTTTGGTGAAACGCTGGCTTACCAGGCCACCCATGTAAAGCACCTGATTTGCGAGCGCTGCGGCGAGAAGTTTCTGGAGTATTGAGGCCCAGAGGACGGCGCGCCCCGGACCGTCACAGCGAGATAAAGATGACGTTTGTCGAGATGGACCCCAACCAACTGCCGCTGGTACTGCTGCTGGAGGCAGATCCCGCAGAGCAGTGCATTGCCGCCTATCTGCCCGGCGCCTGGGGCTTTGCCGCCCTGGCGGGCAACGAGATAGTGGGCGCCTGCGTGGCGGGTCTGGTGGGGGAGCAAACGGCCGAGATCTTCAATATCGCCGTTGCCCCCAACCGCCAGCAGCAAGGCATAGGTTCCGGCCTGCTGCGCTTCGTGTTGACCAGCCTGGCCGGGAAAGGGGTACGCCGCGTCGAGCTCGGTACCGGCAGCTTCGGCCACCAGCTCACCTACTACCAGCGCCACGGCTTTCGCGTCGATGCCGTCATCAAGGATCACTTCCTTACCCACTACCCGGAGCCCCTGATGGAGCACGGCATCCAGCACAAGGATATGCTGCGGCTCTCGCTGGCGCTGGAACCCAATAACCCGCTCCATAGCGGCCAGTAACCCGTTGCTGCCGGCAGGTGGCGGCCAATCAACCCCCCTTCCTTATTAAGTAATTTGTTGATCTGAGGCTGATTTTTATCAGCTTCCTGTTTTGCTACCCAATCACCTTGGTTAAGATGCCCACTTGGCAACCATTCTTGCAGAGACACATCTGTGCAGCCGTTTCGCCATCCACCACATCGCCGGATGACCGCAGCAGGCTGGAGGCTGTAATCCACGGTCGGTAGCGTGGAATTTCGCCTCTTTATTCAACTCAATTTAAGACGCTCCGAGACAGTAAATAAACGACGCAAGCAACACTTTACAAAAATTCAAGTGGCAGAATAAATCAACATGAAATTATTTATCATCATCACAACTTTATTACTATGCTTCTCCATCTCTGCAAGAGCAGACTCCACATTTATAATTGACGGAGTAAAAATAGACATTAAAAAAGAGGGTGAATGCTTTTACTTGATAACAGCAGAAAAAGAAAAGCAGCAACTTAAATGTATTGATGATAACTTGGAGTCTGATGTTATAATAAAGGACTTCAACTTTGATGGTTATAAGGACATTGCCATTACCAACTATCTTGGTATGGTAAATAATATTTTTTATGTATTCCTATATGACCATGTAAATACTGCATTTAAAGAGCTAAAAATTGCAGACTCAAAGGCACCAACATCTGCCTGCGAAGATCTCTATAACCTTTCAGTTCGATTAGATGATCTTTCTTTGGTTAGCTCTTGCCGCTCCGGCCCTGTATGGTATTACGACACTTACCGATATAACGCCCAAGGTGAACTCTGGCTATATAAAACAACAGAGTATCAGATCCAAAACTCCGAGATTGATACCTTCCCTTTTTACGAGCACACATTTAATCAGAAGGGAGAGAAACTGGACACAGTTGCGATTGACTTTGATGGCAAGAAAATTCTCTGGCCAGTCACAGCCGAGAAAGCCTCTCTCTACTCATCACCTGAAAAAACATCAAAGACCAAAGCCTATCTTATTCATAACGACAAAGTAGAAATTCTCGAGCAGAAAGATGACTGGATTAAGATTCGGTTTGCCTCCAGAAAAGGCCCCCTTGTCCGCTGGCTCTATCTTCCAGAAGCAATAGCCAAAAGTTAACCTAGAACTTTTAATACCCAAGCGTACTTAGACATTCGCGTCATCAATTCGGTAGGGTGCAATAAGCGCAGCACATTGCACCCTACGGGGCCAATGCCTGTGGTTTCACTCGCGCGTTGTGGTGAGCTATCTGGCTCCAATGGCTCAATCCATTTCTCCACCTATTCCCTCGCCGGCCTCCCCTTACCAAGCCCCCCATCACCGCCATTTATGTGCGACAGCTCACACCCCGCGCCCTCTTTTTACCTCACAAATTTACAGTTTCACACCGCTTCCTGGCCGGATAACATCACCCTCCATCATAAAAGCACGTTGAAAGAATCAAAATCAAGATGCTGATTATTAAAGACAAAAAATCACTTTCCGATTCAATCCAGACCCATCTTTTCAGCTGGCCTGCTGTGCGATCGGGGTCACACTCGGGGCGACTCCGCACAAAAATCCAGTATTTCGCAGTTTTGTCCGATAGGTGTGATGCCTAGCGGGCGGGATAATAGTGGGGTCACTTTTGTCTGCATCTCCTGGGCGATAGCCCAGGAAAAGATGCCAACAGGCTCCGGCCAGGAGCAGGGAGAACGCCATGATCACCACCCTTATCAACGAGCAGCTGATCGCGCTCGATTTAAAGGCCACGCGCAAGGAGGAGGTCTTCACCGAGATGACCCGTCTGCTCGCGGCGCAAGGCAAGGTCAGCGACGAGCAGCAGTTCATCAAGGACCTGTGGGCCCGGGAAGAGCTGGACAACACCGGCTTTGAAGAGGGCGTCGCCCTGCCCCACGCCAAGAGTGCGGCAGTGAGCACCCCGGCGGTGGCCATCGGCATCAGCCGCGCCGGTATCGAGTACGGCGCCGAGGATGGCAAGCCGTCCCGGCTGTTTTTCATGATTGCCTCCCCGGCCGGTGGCGCCAACCACCATATCGAGGTGCTGGCCGAACTCTCCGCCAAGCTGATTGAAGAGGGCTTTATCGATGCCCTGCTGGCAGCCAGGACGCCTACCGATGCGCTGGCGCTGCTGCTCGAGAAGAAAGAGCCGCAAGTGGCTACCCCCACCGCCGACAAGGGGCTGATCATCGGCGTCACTGGCTGCCCGGCCGGCATCGCCCACACCTATCTGGCGGCAGAATCCCTGGAGCGCGCCGCCAAGGAGCTGGGCTTTGAGGTGAAGGTGGAGACCAACGGCTCCATCGGCGTCAAGAACAGCCCGACTGCGGCCGAGATCGCCCGTGCCAGCGCCATCGTGGTGGCCTGCGACAAGCAGGTGGACATGGCCCGCTTCAACGACAAGCCGCTCATCAAGACAGGCGTGAAGGCCCCCATCAAAGATGGCAAGGGCCTCATCGAGCAGGCGCTGAAGGCCCCCGCCTACGTGGCGGACAAGGATGAGCGCAAGAGCGAGGAGAAGAGCTCAGGCGGCAGCTCGGATCTTTACCGTTATCTGATGAACGGCGTCTCCCACATGATCCCGTTCGTAGTCACCGGGGGTCTGCTGATCGCCCTGGCACTGGCCATCGGCGGCGATCCTACCCCAAGCGGTATGCAGATCCCGGCAGGGAGCATGTGGAACCAGATCCTCAACGTGGGTGTCGCCGCCTTCACCCTGATGATCCCCATTCTGGCGGGCTACATCGCCTACGCCATCGGTGATCGACCAGCCCTTGCTCCAGGCTTTATCGGCGGCTGGATCGCCAACAACGGCAGCTTCTACGGCGCCGATGCCGGTACCGGCTTTATCGGTGCCATCATCGCGGGCCTGTTGGTCGGTTATCTGGTGCGCTGGATTGCCACCCGCCACTACCACAAGATGGTGCAGCCGCTGGTGCCGATCCTGATCGCCCCCATCGTCGGGTCGCTCTTTATCGCTGCCGTCTTCATCTTCATCATCGGTGCCCCCATCGCCGACATGATGACGGGTCTGAACGCCATGCTGCTCTCCATGAGCGGCGGCAGCCTGGTGCTGCTGGGGATCGTGCTGGGCGGCATGGCCGGCTTTGACATGGGTGGCCCGGTCAACAAGGTGGCCTTCCTGTTCTCGGTGGGCATGATAGCCTCCGGCCAGACCCAGTTTATGGGCGCTATGGCCTGCGCCATCCCGGCCGCGCCGCTTGGCATGTCGCTGGCTACCGTACTGGGTCGCAAGCTCGGCATCTTCGACGCCACCGAGATTGAGGCGGGCAAAGCCGCCGGTGCCATGGGCCTGGTGGGTATCTCCGAAGGTGCGATTCCATTCGCCGCCCGTGATCCGCTCGCCGTCATCCCGGCCAACGTGCTGGGCAGCATGACCGCCGCCGTGATGGCCTTCCTGTTCGGCATCACCAACAGCGTCGCCCACGGTGGCCCCATCGTGGCCCTGCTCGGCGCCGTCAACAAGCCGCTGCTGGCCCTGCTCTGCATGATCTGCGGCGCCATCGTCACCGGCGTGGTGGCGGTTGCCCTGAAAAAACTGCGGGTCAAGAAGAGTGACGAGGTGACGCTGGCCAAGGCCGCCTGATCCCCGCCCAACCAAGCCGCCCCTGCTGGCGGTGACCAAACCGGACGAGGCCACCTGCGGGTGGCCTCGTCTTTTGTCGGGTTCGAGAGAGCCCGTTCACCTCTGCTGTACGACGCCGGCTTGTGATCCTCTTCACGCTTCGCGGCCGGATCCCGCCAAACTAGGAAATTTTCCTACCCCCCCTAGGGATGGCTCTCACGCCATTTGCAGCGCGCCTCATTAAAGTCACGCTACCTGATGTCGTTACCCGACCCGCGCCACGGCGCAAGGGACGGGCATGGGTTCAATCGACAGGGGCTCGCCGCGCACCGCGCCCGCTTCCTGTTGTTCTTTCCGTGGCGTGACCTCCAACACCAATCAAAAAGTGAGGAACGCGGCGGAAACAGCGTCTATCTCGCAGAGGATGAACGAAGATGTTTAAACTGCTCGAACAGGTCCGGGTCCCCACCCTGAACCTGCCGGTCGAAGCCCGGCGCAAGCTCTGGTTCAAACCGTTTATGCAATCCTATCTGGTTGTGTTCATCGGTTACCTGACCATGTATCTGATCCGCAAGAACTTCAACATTGCGCAGAACGACATGATCCAGGAGTACGGTCTCTCCATGACCGAGCTCGGCATGATCGGCCTTGGCTTCTCCATCACCTACGGGGTGGGCAAGACCATCGTCTCCTACTATGCCGATGGCAAGAACACCAAGCAGTTCCTGCCGCTGATGCTGATCCTCTCCTCCCTCTGCATGCTGGGCTTCAGTGCCAGCATGGGTGGCACGGGTTTCAGTCTCTACCTGATGATCTTCTTCTACGCGGCCAGCGGTTTCTTCCAGAGCTGCGGCGGCTCCTGCAGCTACTCCACCATCACCAAGTGGACACCCCGCAACAAGCGCGGCACCTATCTGGGCATGTGGAACCTCTCCCACAACGTGGGCGGGGCCGGTGCGGCCGGTGTGGCACTGTTCGGTGCCAACTACCTGTTCGATGGCAACGTGCTCGGCATGTTCATCTTCCCCTCCATCATCGCGCTGATCGTCGGCTTCATCGGCCTGCGCTTTGGTAGCGATTCGCCCGAAGCCTATGGCCTGGGCAAGGTGGAAGAGCTGTTTGACGAAGTGGCCAGCGAAGAAGATATCGCCACCGAAGAGCAGCAGCTGACCAAGTGGCAGATCTTCGTCAAGTACGTGCTGATGAACAAGGTGATCTGGCTGCTCTGCTTTGCCAACATCTTCCTCTACGTGGTGCGTATCGGTATCGACCAGTGGTCCACCGTCTACGCCCACCAGGAGCTCGGTTTCTCCAAGGAAGTAGCCATTCAGGGCTTTACCTTCTTCGAAGTGGGCGCCCTGGTCGGAACCCTGATGTGGGGTTACCTCTCAGATCTGGCCAACGGTCGCCGTGGTCTGGTGGCCTGCGTGGCGCTGGCGCTGATCATCGCCACCCTGGGCCTCTACCAGCACGCCACTACCCAGTTCATGTTCCTGGGCTCCCTGTTCCTGCTGGGCTTCCTGGTGTTCGGTCCGCAGCTGCTGATCGGCGTGGCCGCCGTGGGCTTCGTGCCCAAGCAGGGCATCAGCGTGGCCGATGGCGTCAAGGGCACCTTCGCCTACCTCATCGGTGACAGCTTCGCCAAACTGGGTCTGGGCATGATTGCCGACGGCACCCCCATCTTCGGCCTGACCGGCTGGACCGGCACCTTCGCGGCGCTGGACATGGCCGCCGCCGCCTGCCTGGTGCTGATGGCCTGCGTCGCGGTTGCCGAAGAGCGCAAGATCCGCCGCATCAAGCGGGAGCTGAAAGCCGCCACCCTGGCGACCCAGTCCGCCTGAGCCCCGGCTGACCGGGCAGTAGCTGCCCGGTAACACGATTTCACTCCGTAGTGTGCATTCGGCCCGCCCTCTGGCGGGCCGTTTTTTATCTCCGTTTTCTCCACTTGTCCCTTTTGGGGCCGCAAAAGCGCTCACCCCTTGCCCATCCCTTCAGCAGAGCGCAGTCGGGATCCCATTTTTGCCTCCGTCCCTTTGGCAAGGCCGCCCCTTGGCGCTATCTTGTTGCCCCACCCGAATTTGCCGTGAGAGCCCATGAAGATCCTCGCCGTCACCGCCTGCCCCACCGGCATCGCCCACACCTATATGGCCGCCGAGGCGCTGCAAAAAGCCGCCGACAAGCTGGGGCTCAAGATCAAGGTCGAAACCCAGGGAGCCATGGGGCTGGAGAACATCCTCACCGCTCGCGACATCGCCGGCGCCGATCTGGTGCTGATCGCCTCCGATATCGAGATTGAGCAAAAAGATCGCTTCCTCGGCTGCCCTATCCACCAGGTGGCGCTGGAGGCGGTGCTACTCGATGCGGTGGCCGTGCTCAAGACCGCTGCCCCCGGCGTCTGAATGCTGATCCGCGAGATCTCCTTTCACTGCCGGCTGGGGCTCACCATCACCCAGGCCAAGCAGTTGAGTCGGCTGGCTGGGCTGTTCAAGTCCCATATCCAGTTCATCAACGTCACCCGCCGTCAGGCGGTAGAGGCGACCAACCAGCTCTCCCTGCTCACCCTGGCCACCCAGCCAGGCGATCTCTGTCTGCTGCTGATCGAGGGGCTGGATGCCGAGCTCGCCCACATGGCCTTCACCTGCTGGTGCGTGGAGCTGGGCCAGCCGCTGGGGCGCCCCGGCAGCGCCGCCCTGGCCGAACAGCGCCTCGGCCAGGTACTGCCCGACTATTGCTTCACCCTGGCTCAGCTTGGTCATGCCACGGCGCCCCTCGACAAGGCCCAGGCACTGGCGGTGCTGGTGGATCTGCTGCCCGCCGCGCTGATAAGCGACAGGCCAGCGCTGGAGCAGGCCATCGCCGCGCGCGAGCAACTGGCCGCCACCATTATCCGGCCCGGGCTCGCCATGCCCCACGTCATCTGCCCCGCCATCCATCGACCCGCGCTCTCGCTGCTCAGCAGCAGCGAGCCCATCGAATGGGGCTCCGCACTCGGGCCGGTGCAGACCCTGATTTTGCTGGCGGTGCCCACCGGCCTGGCTCCCGAGCAGTTGCGCCCTCTCACCCGGCTGGCCCGCGCACTGATGGACGAGCAGGTGGGCACCGCATTGCTGCACGCCGGCTCGGCCCCCGCCCGTCAGGCCATCGTCATCGACGGCCTGCTCGGCTGAGCGGCTGGCCTCCCGTCCCCGTCGTTCATGCCCGTGACAGCCCCCTGTGGTACACTCGCCCTTCCCCTGTTTTTGGTATGCATGCGATGAAATCAGCCCGCCCCCGTCTCTCCCTCTCCGCCCGTCCTGACGCCGAACGTTCGGCCAGCGGACCCGCCGCCACGGCGCGCCCATCCCAACGCCGGGAGGCGCAGCACGCCTTGAGAGACAAGCAGGGCGAGCGCAAACCGGCTCCCGCCCCGGCCGATCGCAAGCTGCTGCTCTTGAACAAGCCCTACATGGTGCTCTGTCAGTTCACCGACGAGGCGGGCCGCGAGACCCTCAAGGATTACATCACCGAGCCCGGCATCTATGCCGCGGGCCGGCTCGACCGTGACAGCGAGGGGCTGTTGCTGCTCACCAACGACGGCAAGCTGCAGGCACGCCTCACCCAGCCTGGGGAGAAGACCCCCAAGACTTACTGGGTGCAGGTGGAAGGCATCCCGAGCGAGGAGAAACTGGCTGCCCTGCGCGCCGGTGTGGAGCTCAACGACGGCATGACCCTGCCCGCCGGGGCGCGCATCATGGAGGAACCTGCCGTGTGGCCGCGCAACCCGCCCATTCGCGAGCGTAAAGAGATCCCCACCTGCTGGCTGGAGATCAAGATAGTGGAGGGGCGCAACCGCCAGGTGCGGCGGATGACCGCCCACATCGGTCACCCCACCTTGCGCCTTATCCGCTACGCCATCGGCGACTGGACCCTCGACGCGCTGGCACCGGGGGAGAGCCGCGCCCTGCCCGCTCCAGAGCTGGCCCCGGCGCCACGGCCAGCTACCACGCAAGGGAAAGCACGGCCATCCGCCAAGCCGCAACGGACAGGCAGCCACAGCGCACCGCGAGCGGCTCGCCGCCCCCAGCATCAGGGCCAAGAGCAGGCCCCCGGCCAAGGGCGGGGCAGCCGTGAGGCCGAGCCGCGCCCCGGCAATCGCAGCGGCGGGCGCGGCACCGCCCGTCGCCCGGCCCGCAGCAAGCCGTCGGAATGACACGAGTAAGCCATTTGGCCAGCGTGCCGTCATATGAACAGCACACTTGAATCCAGCGCCCCACCGGGGCACAGCCAACCAGACAAGGAGTCCCTATGAGCGATCACCCACCGCTGCCCACCCGCCTCACCGTGGCCGCCCTGGTACACTGGCAGGGCCGCTTCCTGCTGGTGGAAGAGGAGATCAAGGGCCAGCGCCGCTTCAACCAGCCCGCCGGCCATGTGGAGCCGGGGGAAGATCTCATCCAGGCGGCCTGCCGCGAGCTGAAGGAAGAGACCGGGCTCACCGCCGCCCCCACCGGCTGGCTCGGGGTCTATCTCTACAAGCCGGCGGACAGCGAGGCCACCTTTGTGCGCACCGCCGTCATCTTCGACCTTGAAAAGGCGCCGGGTCAGCATCATCCAGAGGATCCTGACGGCGACGTGCTGGCCTGCCACTGGCTCACCCTGGCGGAGATCGCCGAGTGCAAACAAGCCCTGCGCAGCCCTCTGGTGTGGCAGTGCATTCAGGACTACCTGGCCGGCACCCGCTTGCCGCTGTCGGCCCTCAAAGCTTTCATTTGAGAGCCGTTGGAAGCTCTTTTTGACGCAATGGGGCCGAGACAAGAAAAACGATTTCCTGCTGCCGGGTTCCTGATGGGAACGGCGGCATGGATATGTGACCGGGGGCGCGAAATTCTGGTAGAATACGCCCCGTTTAAACGAACTGGTAACTTCGACTAATGACAGACAACAGCCAAATCAAGGTGATCGTCGGCATGTCCGGCGGCGTGGATTCTTCCGTCTCGGCCTACCTGCTCCAGCAGCAGGGCTATCAGGTCGAAGGCTTGTTCATGAAGAACTGGGAAGAAGACGACACGGACGAGTACTGCTCTGCCGCCCAGGATTTGGCTGATGCCAAGGCCGTCTGCGACAAGCTGGGGATGAAACTCCACACCATCAACTTCGCCGCCGAGTACTGGGACAACGTGTTTGAGCACTTTCTCGAAGAGTACAAGGCCGGCCGTACGCCGAACCCCGATATCCTGTGCAACAAGGAGATCAAGTTCAAGGCGTTCCTGGAGTTTGCCGCCGAAGAGCTGGGTGCCACCTACATCGCCACCGGCCACTATGTGCGCCGTGACGACAGCACCGGCCGCCCCCGCCTGCTGCGCGGTCTGGATACCAACAAGGATCAGAGCTACTTCCTCTACACCTTGAGCGAAGCTCAGGTGGGTCAGAGCCTGTTCCCGGTCGGCGACCTGGAAAAGCCGGAGGTGCGCCGCATCGCCGAGCAGCTGGATCTCATCACCGCCAAGAAGAAAGACTCTACCGGCATCTGCTTTATCGGTGAGCGCAAATTCAAGGACTTCCTGGCCAAGTTCCTGCCCGCCCAGCCCGGCCCCATCGAAACCGTCGATGGCAAGGTGATCGGCGAGCATCAGGGCCTGATGTATCACACCCTGGGCCAGCGCAAGGGGCTTGGCATCGGCGGGCGCAAAGATGCCACCGAAGAGGCCTGGTACGTGGTCGACAAAGAGGTCGAGCGCAACACGCTAGTGGTGGCGCAGGGCGAACATCCCCGTCTCTACTCCGATGGCCTGATCGCCAGCCAGCTGCACTGGGTGGATCGCACCCCCATTCGCGCGCCGCGCCGCTGCACCGTCAAGACCCGCTATCGGCAGGACGATATTCCCTGCCTGATCCAGCCCATCGACGATGAGACCATCCGGGTCATCTTCGACGAGAAGCAAGCTGCGGTCACCCCGGGTCAATCCGCCGTCTTCTACGACGGGGAAGTGTGTCTGGGCGGCGGCATCATCGAACAACGTTTCAGCCATCCGGTCTAAGGGCTGGGCGCTCACGAGCGTCCGCGCTGTACTCCCTTCTCCCCTCGCGGGAGAAGGGTTGGGGATGAGGGGGTAACCACCCTCACCCTGACCCTCTCCCTGAGGGAGAGGGGACAAAGACAAAACAGCACAAGGCAGCGATACATGATTGGCAACTTCCAGGCCGGATCATGGCATCGGCCGGTGAATGAACAGAACAGGGCTGTGAAGATATGAGCGACAAATTCCAAGACAGAACAATGGCCTTTGCCGGCATCTGCCAGGCCGCCTATCTGGTGCAGAAGGTGGCCCGTGATGGCAGCTGCGACGAGGCAGCCCTGCGCGAGAGCCTCTCCAGCATTCTGGTGACCAACCCGAGCCAGCCACTCGAGGTGTTCAACAACACCCACCAGGCCATTCGCGACGGCTACCGCGCGCTAGTCGAGCAGCTGGGCGCCGACGGCAGCCAGAAGAATGCCGAGCTGACCCGCTACGTGGTGAGCCTGATCGCGCTGGAGCGCAAGCTGGCCAAGCGCAAGGACATCCTCAACATGCTGGGTGAGCGGATCAGCCAGATTGGCCGCCAGCAACAGCACTTCGATCTGCTCGACGAGCAGATCCTGGCCAACATGGCGAGCATCTACAGCGATCTTATCAGCCCGATAGGCCCCAGAATCCAGGTGGCGGGTACCCCGCTGTTCCTGCAGCAGCCGCTGGTGCAGCACAAGGTGCGCGCCCTGCTGCTGGCCGGCATCCGGGCCTGCGTGCTGTGGCGTCAGCTCGGCGGCAGCCGCACCCAGATCATCTTCGCTCGCAAGAAGATGGTGGAGCTGGCCAAACGTTACTAATAATCGGCTCGTGCGCGGGCCGAGGGACGACAGCAAGGCGGACAGCCGCACATCCCCTTGCTGATATCCCGGGCCCACGCGCGAGTGGATACGGATCCCCCACACCAATCATCAGGAGTTCACCCCATGGAGCTGTCCGCGCTGACTGCTGTTTCCCCGATTGACGGTCGTTATGGCGACAAGGCCGATGCCCTGCGCCCTATCTTCTCCGAATTCGGCCTGCTGCGTTTTCGCGTCGAAGTCGAGGTGCGCTGGTTGCAAAAACTGGCCAGCCACGCCGGGATCCCGGAAGTCCCTGCCCTGAGCGCGGCCGCCAGTGCCCTGCTCGACGGCATCGTCAGCAACTTCAACGAGCAGGATGCCGCCCGCATCAAACAGATCGAGCGCACCACCAACCATGATGTGAAAGCGGTGGAGTACTTCCTCAAAGAGAAAGTCGAAGTGAACCCGGAACTGGCCGCCATCGCTGAGTTCATCCACTTCGCCTGCACCTCGGAAGACATCAACAACAACTCCCACGGCCTGATGCTGAAAACCGCCCGCGAAGAGGTAATCAAGCCTTATTGCGAGAAGCTGATTTCCGAGCTCAAGCGTCTGGCCGTTGAGTACCGCGACATGCCGCTGCTGTCCCGTACCCACGGTCAGCCGGCCACCCCGAGCACCATGGGCAAGGAGATGGCCAACGTCGCCTACCGGTTGGAGCGCCAGTACAAGCAGATCATGGCGGTGGAGATCCTCGGCAAGATCAACGGCGCGGTCGGCAACTACAATGCCCACATCAGCGCCTACCCGGATGTGGACTGGCACCAGTTCTCCGAGGAGTTCGTCACCTCCCTCGGCCTTTCCTGGAACCCCTACACCACCCAGATCGAGCCGCACGACTACATCGCCGAGCTGTTCGACGCCATGGCCCGCTTCAACACCATCCTGATCGACTTCGATCGCGATGTGTGGGGTTACATCTCCCTGGGCCACTTCAAGCAGCGCACCATCGCCGGCGAAATCGGCTCCTCCACCATGCCGCACAAGGTCAACCCCATCGACTTCGAGAACTCCGAAGGCAATCTGGGTCTGGCCAACGCCGTGTTCCAGCATCTGGCCTCCAAGCTGCCCATCTCCCGCTGGCAGCGTGATCTCACCGACTCGACCGTGCTGCGCAACCTGGGTGTGGCGGTGGGTTACTCCCTGATTGCCTATCAGGCGACCCTGAAGGGTATCTCCAAGCTGGAAGCCAATGACGCCGCCATGGCCGCCGATCTGGATGCCAACTGGGAAGTGCTGGCCGAGCCGATCCAGACCGTGATGCGCCGCTACGGTATCGAGAAGCCCTACGAGAAGCTCAAAGAGCTGACCCGTGGCCGCCGCGTCGATGCCGAAGGGATGCGTACCTTTATCGACACGCTGGAGTTGCCGGAAGCGGTCAAGGTCGAGCTGAAGAAGCTGACCCCGGCCAACTACATCGGCGACGCCCAGCGTCTGGTCGATCTGCTGAAATAAGCGGATAAGTGACACCACCGGGGCCCTGTGCATGATCTGCAACAGGGCCCCGGTTATTTTATGTGGCACCCTATACACCCTTTGCAAGAGGTCTTGCCCGAGGCCAGCCACCGCCTCCGGCAAGACCTCTCTTGACCTTTGTCGAACCCTTTGACGAGAAGATCTATGTACCAACTCAATCTGGATATCGCTCACTTCCTCGAGCACTACTGGCAGAAGCGCCCGCTGCTCATCAAGGGCGGCTTCACCGACTTTCAGGATCCCATCAGCCCGGACGAGCTGGCGGGTCTGGCCATGGAAGAGGTGATTGAATCGCGCCTCGTCACCCGCTTCAACAACAAGTGGGAGGCGGCTCACGGCCCCTTCGAATCCTACGATCACCTGGGTGAAGAGAACTGGACCGTGCTGGTGCAGGCCTGCAACCACTGGGCTCCCGAGGTCAACGAACTGGCGCTGCCGTTCCAGTTCATCCCCGGCTGGCGTTTTGACGACGTGATGGTGAGCTTCTCCACCCCTCACGGCGGCGTCGGTCCCCACATCGACAACTACGACGTCTTCATCACCCAGGGCCAGGGCAAACGCCACTGGCGCGTCGGCGATGCCAAGCCCTTGAACGAGTTCGCCGCCCACGCAGCCCTGCTGCACTGCGAGCCGTTCGAGGCGATCATCGACGTCATCATGGAGCCAGGCGATATCCTCTACATCCCGCCCGGATTCCCCCACGAAGGCTACGCCATCGAGCCCTCTCTGAACTTCTCGGTAGGCTTCCGCGCGCCGGATGCCAAGGCGCTTATCTCCTCCTTTGCCGATCACCTGATCGACAACGAGGTGCGCACCGAGCGTTACGGCGATGCCGATCTCAAGCCCCGCGCCCGCCACGGCGAGATCCAGCCCCACGAGCTGCACCGTCTGCGCGAGCTGATGCAGCAGGCCCTCGATGACGAGACCCTGTTCAAGGAGTGGTTCGGCACCATGATCTCCGAGGCCAAGCACGATCTGGACGTCAATCCGGTGGAGCCGGACTACAGCGCCGAGGAAGTGGCCGACCTGCTGACCCAGGGCGAGCCCGCCATCAAGGTGCCGGGCCTGCGCACCGTCTGGTTCAGCGGCGAGAGCCAGCAGTGCTATATCGACGGCGAAGCCTGGACCCTGCCAAGCGAGGATGCGGCCGCCATTTCGCTCTTGTGCGACAAGGACATGGTCACCCAGGCCGACATGGTGGAGCTTGCCGATCAGGCCGGCTTCCTGCAGCTGCTGACCCGGCTGGTCAACCGCGGTTACTGGTTCTTCAGCTGAGCTGACGGACAGAGATAAAAAAGGCGCCCGAGGGCGCCTTTTTTATTATTTGCAGCCGATGTGGATGCATCTGGTTTTCGTACATGGGCCGGTTCAATAATGACGACTCATGGTCAAGCGATGGACAAGGGAGTCACCTCCCCTATTTCGGAATAAACGCATTCTTGTAGAAGGATCGGAATCCATTGTCCGGTACCTGAAACTCAACCCCGTTGTACAACGACAATGAGGCATCATCAGTCTTGCTCATAATTGCGCCATAGCGGGCATAGCCACTTTTGCCGTCGTGATACATAAAGTCCATCCGCGAAACCAGATCGTTGGTTTTCTTGAACAACCTGCCAACAATCGGCGAGTCTGAGGACAAGGGATTATTGATGGTCCGCAGTAATTTCATACGGGTATAGTCACCATTGTCATCCCGGGTCAGCAGATAATGGTAGCGGGTCTCGGGAGCCTGCAGACCATTTAACCGATAGATCAAATTCACGTTGGTACCGAGTGCCAGGGCATTCAGGCCGTAGGTTATCGGTGCATCGCGCTGACCGACAAAGTCAGAGATTATCCTGCGCGCTACACCAGCTTTCACTTGATAGATATGTCGGGTAGTGAAGATAAGGAACATGGTCTCATCAAGGCCATTGATGGCAACCACATCCAGCGGATATTCTTGCCACTCCAGATTTAATTGACTTGTCAGCTCATTGCTGTTTGTCGGGGCATCTTCCAGATGAGACGTCAAGAAAGCACGTGAAAAGCTTGAGTTGTTTCCCAGCGCCACAAATATAGCAGCACGACTATTATTGCTTGCCTGACTCTCAACGGCATGCAAGCAGGTCTGCAAATCACTCCCCGGCCGCCAGTTACTGATTGGTGTGGTGGCTCCCGCAGTGAAGAAATTCGATATATTTCCGTAACCTGGTTTTTGAATATTGGCAAAGTTATAAATCCTGCCATTTCTCGGGGAGGTTACCAGAGCCCCTGGCTGAGTATAAATTGGATTATCATGATCAGCGATACTTGGGACATAATCCCAATCGGTATTCATGGTCCTTGCATCGAATGCGCACACCAGAGTACGCTTCCAGTAACTGGATACCCGGCAAATATATGCGCCAAGATCTTCATACTCAAGCCCCCGTGGCTTAATATATTCGTTGGTATATCTCGCGATCGGGGTAGGTTTGACCTCTTCTTTTTTGAGTAACGTGTAGATCCACTGGGCAATGGCCACCACTATGCCTATCACCGCGACAATGATACCCAAGGGGCCGGCAATGGCAAACCCCATAAAAGAGGCAATGGCGACGCCCAACGCCACCGTGGCGACCAGCATATTGATTGCCGCAAATATAATATCCCCAATATCGCCGCCCTCGACAGCCTGATACAGGTTATACGCGGCTAGGGCCGCCCCCAGTGCCGCCAAGCCAACAAAACATATATTGATGACTCGAGTGATATTTTGCGTGGCGAGAAACATCTTGCTGGCGATCTGCCGCTCCAGCACATTCGTGAGATGCTGGCCTTTGGCGGTAAGGTTGCTCAAGAATTGACTGAATTTCCCCATATTGATGGCAATGCTATTGATGATGCCTTCACCATTGCCATAAATAAACATGGTCACTTTATCAAGGAACCGACCGAGCTGGATCAGATTCAAGGTCACATCAAACAGGGCTGCCCCCAACTCCATCAAAGGAACAGGATTGCTCCATTCCTCCCGATCGGTCGCCGTCAACCAGGTAAAGTTGCCCACCCCCAGCAACAAGGTGAACACGGAAAGGAATGAATCTATGGGGAAGGCAGCGGGAGCCACACCGGCGAAGGCTGTGGGAGCCATACTGCCTGTCGTCCCTGCCAGAGCAGGATATCGTTGAAGAATACGCTGCCGAGCCCCTTCATCCTGCAAGGTGCTCGTTCTCAAGCTCATATTATTCAGTTCATTCCAGAAGCTATCCGGACTATTCTGGTTGAAGAAACTGTTCCAGAAGGTGCGCTGAGTACCGCTTTCATTTCTCAGCAAGGTCACCACATCATCAAAATTTCTCCTGTTGGCCAGGACAGTGTATTTCTCGCTTTGGTGACCCCAGCTCATGTTCATGGCAAACCCGCTATAAACAGATCCCGCCATGGTACGTTCAAATTTTTTCAGCTCATCTTCGGTGATGCGACGACCGGATGAAATATTGAGCGCTCTTACTTTGTTGATGGTGTTGTACACTTGCCACATCGCCTTTTCAAACGATGAGCCTGACCCCAGATACTCCTGAACTTTAAAAGAACTGATAAGCTCGTCTAACACCTCATTCTTGGAGTAGTGCTCGATAAGTTGACGAGCCCAGCTTTCCCCCCCTGCTTTGTAGGCGGTTAACTTTCCATTTTGACAATAATGGGTGGCAACAGAGTATAGCTGATCGATAATCTCCTTAAACTGCGCCCCCTTTTCTGCTTGCTTGATATTCGCATTTACCTTCACCATATCCCAAGAGTTATACAGCTTCCGGTCAGCTACTGTGACATTGGTTTGCTTGCTATATGAGTTCTGTAACAGGCCACTCACGTACTCAACCATATTATCGGTAAAATAGCGTCGATTGCTGCTGTAAATAGCATTGACCGAGCTGATGCCATCACTCATTGTCAGCACATTATTATTAGGCTTCATGCCAGGGCCCAATGCTTCGCTTAATGAGCTGTTCTGATACTGGAATTCGTACTTCATCAACTCTTGAAACATCACCTGGGCAAGATATTGCGCTTCATCGGTTTCTTGTACAAAGTTGACCCGATTTGAATCAACGGCGGGCTGGTTAGACGCCATCACGTAAAAATTGATCGCATCCAGTTCAGCAAAATTGCCACTATTCAAAACAGCAATGGCAGCCTTCACCGGGGCAGGAAAAACGCTGCCAGCTGCCAGACCAATCAGCGACATGGAGGAAAACGTCAGAAAATCACGACGTCCTTGTGAAACCTCACGATGGATTATTTCTGAAAGTTTTTTCATATAATATATCCCTATCAGTGCTCAATTTCTTCCAGATTGCCCGATATTTTCAGACAATAGCTGGGCAGGCCATATCATCATGACCGAGCATATGGTGGTTGTTCTTGGGTGTAAGATGAAGACAGGTTACCGCGTCAGCATTATTTATATGCAAACGAGAGCAACGCTATCGATATATAAGACAAGGGCGGGCATGAATAATTAAAGCCATGGCAATCGCACCAGGCCCCCTTGTTTATATATTCAACAACCTACCTTTACATCCTCATTTGAGTCAAACATCAATAATGAGGTCAAACCAAAAAATGTTACCCGTTAGACAAAAGCAGATCTTTCCGATAAAAAAATTGTAACAAGACATTGCAACAGAATACCTCCGGAAAAAGCAACGGCCAGCCCTCAGGCAGCAGACCCCATATTCAGAGAATATGGTGGCGCGCTCCATATATCCCGACACGGATTCAAGAGGTGTTTGCTCAATGGCATGGGCGTGGATACTGCCCAGGATGATGGAGCGGAGGAGCACAACGACTCATCGCTTATTCAAGGGGAAAGGCGCAGCACCTAATGCTCATGCAGATAACAAAACGGCAGCCCGCAGGCTGCCGTTTGCGTTGCTCATTGTTCTTCGGGAAGCTCGTCAAACAGCGGGTGGTAGAGCACTTCGCCCTGCATCCCGCTCAGGCCGCCTTCCTGCAGCTCCATCGCCATGAAGCAGTCGGCGGGCACCTCGTAGATGCAGTGCAGGCCGAACTCGCTGGCGGGGCGAAAACCGAAGCGGCTGTAATAGGTCGGGTCACCCAGCACCACCACCGCCTTCCAGTCCATCTCCAGCGCCGTATCCAGCCCCTCGCGTACCAGATCCGACCCTATGCCCTGCCCCTGCCAATCGGGATGGACCGCCACGGGCGCAAGACCGAGCCAGGGCCCTTCCATGCCGTTAATGGTGATCGGGCTCAGCATCAGGTGCCCCATGAACTCGTACTCCTCCTCCTCGACCATGGTCACCACGGCGGCGCCACATTCGCGCAGGCGGTTGACCAATTCGGCCTCGTCGGAACGGCCAAAGGCGGCGCTCACCAGGTCATAGACCGGCAGCATGTCGCCGGGGCGCTCGGTTCTCAGCATACAGCGTTACTCCTCGTACAGCAGAGCGGGCATTATTCCACAAACTGACCGCCGCCCTGAGCACCTTTGTCGAGAAATGGGAGGGTGGACTCAGGAAACCGCACGGCCAGCAGGCGCAGCAGTGCTTGCAGATCGCTCGGTTGCAGGGTGGTGATGGCCGCCCGATAGGCCGCAAACAGCTCGGCATCCGTCTGCTCCAGCCAGCCCAGCGTCGGGTCTGGTCCGCGATGCCAGCGTCCGGCCAGCTCGTCGATGAGGGCGGGCAACTCCACCAGCAGCCAGAGCTGGTGATAACGGCGACTGACACCCTCCCCCTGTGTGTTCTCGCCGCTGGCCCGGCGGGCCAAGGTACCCAGCCAGCCGAGTCGCTGACGCCGCTCCGCCAGCGTGAGCGGTGCCGGCCCCTGACGCTGCAGGCTGGCCAGCTGCTGCAGATAAGCTAACCCCTGCTCTTCATGGTCCTTGAGCAGCAGCCCCCGATACAGATAGAGCTGGTCCGGCTCGGCCTGCGCCAGCACCTCCTGATCGTGATACTCCAGCGCCAGCGGCCCGTCGTCCTCCTGCTCGGGCAGGGAGTCGACATCCGGTCCGCAGCCTGGCTCCCCCGACTGCGCCAGAAAGAGGGCCAGCCGCCTCCGTTCCCCCTCCTCGGCGCCTGCTTGCAGGATGGCCGCCACCACCTGTTCGTCAGCCAGCAGAGGAGCCAACTGCCGTGTCAGCGGGGCCGCGAGCGTCTGGCTTCGCTCCAGCAGCCAGTAGCTCACCTCGCACGGCGGCTGACCACTCAGCTCACGCCGACCGCAATAGCGCATGCCAAGCTTGGCCATCACCCGGCCGGAGGCCAGATTGCCTGGCATATGGCGGGCGGTCAGCACCGGCAGTTGCAGCCGGTCAAACGCAAAGGCCTTGACCAGCCGGGCGGCCCGGGTCGCCAGCCCGCGATTTTGCCAGGGCACGCCCACCCACCAGGCCAGCTCGCCATTCCAGTGCAGCGAGATCACCCCCACCAGCGGCGCCTGGCCCTCCCCCGCCGGCAGGGTCAGCGCCCAGCTCCAGCCCAGCCCGAGCGCCGCCTTGCGCCAGCAGCCGGCCAACCAGTCACGGGCAGCCTCCGGCGGGTAGGGATGGGGGATGTTGAGGGTGTAGCGGGCGAGCGCCGCATCGCTGCAATAACGCACCGCGTCGGTTTCGTCCTGCGCCAACAAAGGACGCAGTTGCAGGGCAGGCCCCGATGGCGAGGCGGGCTCGACCAGCACCGGCACCGTCAGGCGGCGGGCCAGCAGACGGTTGAGCACGGCGCCCAGATCGTCTTGCGCCGTCAGCGTCAGATCGGCGCCCTGTGGCCCCAGCGTCAACAGCCCCTCCTCCTGGGCCAGGGTCAGCAGGGAGGCCGAGCCGCTGATGAGGATCTGGCGGCTCGGATCCCTCGCGGGCTGGGCAGGCAAGTCACCATCCAGCCAGGTGGCCAGCAGCGCGCTGGCCGAACGCACGCCATCGGGCGGACAACTGGACCAGAGTCCGCCGGTGTCGCTCGGCAAACGCTCATCGGCCTTGCTCTGCAGCAGCAGCCAGCGACCGCCCTGCCGTTGCCAGGCCTGCAGCACCGGCGCCCAGTGGGGCTGCCACAGGGCCCGCTCGATCAGCAGCTCCATCAGCCGGCCTGACAGGCAGCCGGCAGGCTCAGGTGACGGGGATGGGCTTCGATACGGGCGATCCAGTCGCGAATAGCTGGCCAGCCCTGCAGCGAGAAGATCCCCTCCTCCGCCACATGGGTGTAGGCATAAAGCGCAATGTCGGCAATGGTCGGGGAATCACCGCACAGGTAGGGACTCTGCTTGAGCTGCTGCTCCAGCACCGCCAGCGCCTTTTCGCCGCCGGCTTTGAGCCCGTCAAGGCGCGCCTCCTGAGACTCCGGCCGCCCTAGATAGTGCACGATGAAACGGGCTACCGCGATATAGGGCTCATGGCTGTACTGCTCGAAGAACAGCCACTTGAGCACCTCGGCCTGCTGACGCGGCTCGGTCGGCCACAGGGGCGAGCCCTGCGCCAGATAGAAGAGGATGGCGTTGGATTCCGCCAGGGTATCGCCGTGGGCCAGCTCCAGCACCGGGATCTTGCCGTTGGGGTTGATGGCCAGAAAATCGGGGGTACGGGTCTCCCCCGCCAGCACATCCACCGGCACCCAGTCGAGGGGCAGTTCAAGCCAGCGGGCCAGCAGCCAGGGCTTGTAGCAGTTGCCGGACTTCAGATCGCCATACAGACGCATACAGACTCCTTGTCAGCGGCAGCGGGCACTCAGGGCGCCAGCCGCTCGATGTGCCAGCCTTCCCCCTCGCGGGTGTAGTAGAAACGGTCGTGCAGGCGATGCTCGCCCCCCTGCCAGAATTCGACCGTGTCGATCCGCACCCGAAAACCGCCCCAGAAGCTCGGCAACGGCACTTCGCCATTGGCAAACTTCTGCTTGAGCTCGAGGAATTTGGCCTCCAGCACGCCGCGCGCCGAGATGCGGGTCGACTGCTGGGAAACCCAGGCGGCGATCTGGCTGTCCTTGGGGCGACTGTGGAAGTACTTCATCACCTCGAAGGTGCTCATCTTCTCCACCCGGCCGGTCACATGCACTTGTCTATCCAGCGTGTGCCAGGGAAACAGCAGGCTGATGCGGGGGTTGCCCTCCAGCTGATGCGCCTTGCGGCTGCCCATGTTGGTGTAGAACACCATGCCCTCGCCATCGTAGTGCTTGAGCAGCACGGTGCGCTGCCAGGGCTGGCCGTCGGCATCCACGGTGCCCACCACCATGGCGGTGGGATCGGTCAGCTTGGCTTCGCACGCCTGGGCCAGCCACTTCTCGAACAGGGCGAGGGGCTCGGCCGGCAGATCGGCCCGGTGCAATCCACCCCGGGTGTATTCGCGGCGCAGATCGGCTACATCCATCATCTTGATTTTCCTTCTCTCTTTGCCGCCCATGCGGCCATGCGTGCTGGCATTGTGCGACGAGCACGCCATGGGTACAAGCCTTGTGACCGGCAAATGGCGGCAGTAAAAAAAGAGGGAGGCTCACGCCTCCCTTGGTATGCCAGTCGTACGCTCTTGGTACGCGCAGGCTTATTGCTTGCCAGCAACAGCGGGACAATGCGCCAGCATGCGCCGGTTGTAATCGGCCGCGTAGGCCGCCAGCTTGGCCTGGGCCTCTTCCTGCCCGGGCTTGATGACATCCCCCAGGCCATCGAGGTAGCGCACGCCGCAGCGCGCCTTGGCCGAGGCCTGCTGCTCCGGCGCGATGCCGGGCGCCACCTCACCGCGCCCGGCCCGCACGATCAGCCGGTAATCCTGCTTGGCCAGACTGGCGCTGACCGCCTGCTCCAGGGTATCGGCGTCGGCCTGACAGCCGCCAAGCAAGGCCACCAGCACCAGCCAGCCAGCCCTCATCCGTGCCTCCGTTGCCAACCCAGCAGGGCCAGCGCCAGAGTCCAGAGACCGAGGGCACCACCGCCGCCACCGCCCGAGCTGCCGCCGCTTTGGACGACCGGCAGCTTGGCCGGACTGATGGCGAAGAAGATGTTGTCGCTGCAGGCCACCTTGAGGCGGGCGGCGCTGGCCAGATCCGCCGGCAGGGTGACGGTGGCGGCGCCGCTGTTGGGCTGACTGACCGCCAGATTGCTCCAGCTGGTCCCCTCGTTCTGGGTGATGAACAGATCCACCTTGCTGCAGCTGATCGGCGCCAGCGTGGTGCCGGCCACATCCCAGCCGACAACCAGGCTTGCCCCCGGCGTCAACGCCACCCCAAGCGGGGCGGTCAGCCGGAAGGCGCTGCCGGTGTTGACCACCTGGACCTTCATGTCGTCGCTGGCGACACCGCCCTTGCCGTCACGCACCGTCAGCCGGAAGTTGAGATCCCGGTTGGTGGTGGGCCAGGCTTCGCCCTTGGCGAGCGTCCCCGAGAGCAGGGAGGGCAGGCTCGGCAGGATCCGCTCCGCCGAGCTGGTGGGGGAAACGAAACGAAACAGCGGCCGGCTGCCGTCGTCCACCATGGTGGCCGGGCTGCTCGACTCCGTGCCCAGGTCGATCTGCTCCCAGGTGTAGGTCAGGGGATCCCCGTCCAGATCGACGCCGGCCCCCTTGAGCACGAACGGCGTGTTGGCCGGGATGATGCGGCTGGCCCCGGCCGCCGCCTGGGGCGCATTGTTGACGAGGTTGAGGGTGGTACCACAGGCCGGCACGGTCGCCATGTGCGCTCGCATCTGCTCGATGGACTTGCTGTGGAAATAGGGGTCGCTGTGGGGCTGGATGTTCTCGTCCCCGCAGATCCCGGCATAGGCCATGATGGAGGTACCGCTGCCCGGCTCCCAGGCTTGGGTCGCCTCCCGATTGCCGCTGCCACAACTGTTGGTGGTGCCGTTGAAGGTGTGGTCGGCGCCGAACTGGTGGCCGATCTCGTGAGCCACGTAGTCGATAAAGAAGGCATCCCCCACCGGAGTGGCCGAGCCGGTCATGCCCTGCGAACGGGTGGCGGTACAGAGCGCACCGAGATTGGCCAGCCCACCGCCCCCGGTATTGACCACATGGCCGATGTCGAACTGTCCAAGCGGCGCGCTGGGCAGGGTCTGGGCATTGGCCTGTACCGCGCTGTTGATGTCGACGTCGGCATCACCATTGGTGAAGGGATCGCTGGCCGGATCGGTAAAGATGATGTTGTCGTTGCCGCTGGCCAGCTGAAACTCGGCCCCCACATCGCGCTGGTACACCTCGTTGACCCGGTTGAGCAGGGTGGCGATGGCCGCAGTGGCCAGCACCTTGGAGCCACCGTGGAACTGGGTGTACTCCCCCGCCGCCGAGATGGCGATGACGTAACGCTTGCGCACGTTGCCATCCACCTGCACCTTGTGCGCCAGCGCCCTACTGGCCTCGCTACCGATAACCTTGTCCGCCTCTTCTTCCAGCCGGCTGTAGGCATCCTGCTGGTAATAGACGGCATAACCGTCGGCATTGCGCAGCGGGTCGACGAACACCGTCTTGCCCTGATGGGTGAACATGGCGTGAAAGCCCAGCGGCCCCAGGTCAAAACGTCCCGTCTCTACCGGTGCTGCCGGGTTATGGCCCTTGAAGGTCAGGATCTCGGGGAATTTGGCCGCCTGATCGGCCGGCAGCAGATCATAGGCTTGCAGGGTGAAGGTCACCTCTCCCCCGTCGGGCAACGGCAGGGTCAGCGAACGGGCCCCGGCCTGCAGGCCGGCAAAATAATCGATGGGGACCTTGGCGACCCGAAACTGGTTGGCCCGCACTTCATAGCCGTCGGCGGCGCTGGCGCGCGCCGCCACCGTGTCCCACTCCTTGGCCGCGAGGCCACCCGAGCTCATCAGGCTGGCTACCACCAGCGCCAAGGGAGAAAATTTCATCAACTGCATCTTTTTAGTCCTTTTAAATGCACTCACCCAAACTGCAACTGGCATCATTCGCCTGCCGCCCTGCTTAGTCCAGCACCAGCTAGCGGATATTCCCCGAATGGGGAGTGTTGCACCAACCCTGTCTAGCCCCTATCATTGCGCGGATTTATCAGTTTTTGAGCCGCGTCACCATGACGACGGTTCGTCTTTATCTGACCAAGGTTAATCTCATGCTCAAATCCCCACTGTTGCCCCGTTTCGGGGACCTGGTCGTTGCCATTGTTGACGATGTGCTGGGCCAGGGTCTCACCCTGGACCGCGCCTATGCCCGTCACTTCTCCGGCATCGAACTCAAACCGCAAGAACAGGCAAGGATTGCCCTGGTCACCGGCGATCTGCTGCGTCGCCTCAGCCTCTATTGCGCCCTGACCGGCATCCAGGTCCGTCAGGCCGAGAAGAACGTCTGGCCGCTGCTGCACAGCTGGCACGCTTTTCACAAGATAGCCCAACCCAACCATCCGACACTGGATCGCTTCAATGAAGAGGCGTTTCGTCGCCGTCTGACCGAAGCCAAGAAGAACCCGGTGCTGATGGATGGCTGCCCGACCTGGCTGGAAAAACTCGGCAGCGAGCAACTGGGCGAAGCCTGGCCTGCCGAACGTGCCGCGCTGGCCTGGATGCCCAAGCGTTATCTGCGGGTGAACAGCCTCAAGTGCACCCGTGAAGAGCTGCAGGCCGCACTGGCCAAAGAGCAGGTCACCACCATTCCAGTGGAAGGGGTCGACTCAGCCCTGCAAGTGACCTCGGATGCCGCCCTGTTTCGTACCAAGGCCTTTGCCGATGGCTGGTTCGAGCAGCAGGATGCCGGCTCCCAGCAGGTTGCGGCCGCGCTGGAAGTGAGCCCCGGCATGCGCGTCATCGATGCTTGCGCCGGGGCTGGCGGCAAGACCCTGCATCTGGCCGCCATGATGGAGGGCAAGGGCCGCCTGCTGGCGATGGATGTGGAAGAGTGGAAGCTGGAAAACCTCAAGCAGCGCGCCCGCCGCGCCGGGGCCCACAACGTGGAGACACGGGTGATCACCAGCAGCAAGACCGTCAAACGCCTCAAAGAGAGTGCCGATCGCGTGCTGCTGGACGTGCCCTGCTCCGGCCTCGGCGTGCTCAAGCGCAATCCGGATGCCAAGTGGCGCGACACCGCGGAGCGGCTGCCGGTACTGGTTGCCCTGCAGGCGGAGATCCTGCAGCGCTATAGCCAGATGGTGAAGGTGGGCGGTCTGCTGGTCTATGCAACCTGTTCCATCCTGCCGGAAGAGAACCGTCAGCAGGTGGACAAGTTCCTCGCCGCCAATGAAAACTACCGCCTGCGGGATGACCACACCGTCAGCCCGGCCGCTACCGGCTTCGATGGCTTCTACATGGCACGCATCGAACGCATCGCCTGATGCCTGTTGTGACATAAAGTTGTGAAATAAAAAAGGGGAGCCACTGGCTCCCCTTTTTTGCATGATGCGGATGCTGCCTTATTCGGCGGCGGCGTCATCCTGCTTGTGTTTGGCGGCAGTTTCCTTGATCAGGGTCTGCAGCTCGCCGGCCTGGAACATCTCGATCATGATGTCGCAGCCACCGACCAGCTCACCTTCCACCCACAGCTGGGGGAAGGTCGGCCAGTTGGCAAACTTCGGCAATTCGGCGCGGATATCCGGGTTTTGCAGGATGTCGACGTAAGCAAACGGCTCGCCACAGGACATCAGGGCCTGGGAGGCCTGGGCAGAGAAACCGCAGCTGGGTAGCTTGGGGGAGCCCTTCATGTACAGGATGATGGGGTTTTCAGCCAGCTGCTGTTTGATCTTTTCAATAGTTTCCATAGGTGCCTCACTAGAGCGATTTCGGCGGCCATTCTACTGCAATCCGGGCAGACCACAAACTGGCAAACCACCTCGGATGCAAGAAGTGATGAATCAATACGCCGCAGCTTGATCCGGATCATGGCGAGAATCAAGAGTTGTTAGCCCATCTTTGATGCTGGTACAATCGATGGGCTTTGGGCCATCTGGCCCCCTTATTTCAAGAACAATTCTTTTCAAGATAGAAAAGAGTACGCAATGTCTTGCAACCGTCGCCTTCGCACGGCCAGCCAATGGAGAGTAGAAAATGGCATTCGAACTTCCCGCTCTGCCCTATGCAATCAATGCTCTGGAACCGCACATCTCCCAGGAAACTCTGGAATACCACCACGGCAAGCACCACAACACCTATGTGGTCAACCTGAACAACCTAGTGCCGGGTACCGAGTTTGAAGGCAAGTCTCTGGAAGAGATCATCAAGACCTCCACTGGCGGCATCTTCAACAACGCCGCCCAGATCTGGAACCACACCTTCTACTGGCACTGCCTCTCCCCGAACGGCGGTGGCGAGCCCACTGGCGCCCTGGCCGATGCCATCACCAAGGCCTTTGGCTCCTTCGCCGAGTTCAAGGATGCGTTCACCAAGTCCGCCATCGGCAACTTCGGCTCCAGCTGGACTTGGCTGGTGAAAAAGGCTGACGGCTCCCTGGCCATCGTCAACACCTCCAACGCCGGTTGCCCGCTGACCGAAGCCGGTACCACTCCGCTGCTGACCGTTGACCTGTGGGAACACGCCTACTACATCGATTTCCGCAACCTGCGTCCGAAGTACATGGAAACCTTCTGGACCCTGGTCAACTGGGAATTTGTGGCCAAGAACTTGGCTGCCTGATAGCCCCCGTTCTTGCCAAAACGCCCCGCTCTTGCGGGGCGTTTTTTTATGCCTGTGCAACAGCTGAGACGAAAAAGGCGCCCGCAGGCGCCTTTGTTACGTTACTCGAGCCGGATGCGCTGGCATCACTGGTCGATTTCATCCAGATAGTCATCCAGATTGCTGTCGTCTTGCTTCTCCTGCTGCTCTTGCTTGAGCTCGGTCTGACGGCCGGTCACCTTGTTCTGGTTGTACTGCAGATAGAAGTCCTTGGTCAGGGCGTAAGGATCGAGCGCGTTGTCGATGATCCGCTCCTGATCAATCAGCTTGGAACGGGTACCCAGACCATCCAGCGCCCAGTGAGTGATGCGCAGAGGCAGGGTCAGCAAGGCATAGGGGAAGTAGATGGTATCGATGGTATCCCCCACCAGCTTGCGGGTGGTGGTCGGGCCGTAGACCGGCACCATCAGGTAGGCGCCATCGCCGATATCGGCGCGACCCAGCACGGTATTGAGCTCCAGCTTGTTGCGCGCCAGACCGGCATGCTTGGCCACGTCGAAGATACCCAGCAGACCCACGGTGGTGTTGAGGGTGAAGCGACCCAGGTTGGTACCCGCCCCCTTCAAATCGCCGGTGATGAGATGGTTGACCATGCTGCTCGGCTCGTTGAAGTTTTCCACCAGGTTTTCGATGCCGTCCTTCATTCCTTGCGGGATATAGCGGGCATAGCCATGCACCACGGGACGGGCCACATAGGGCTCCAGCACATCGTAGTTAACAGCCCACATGGCCCGGTTGGCGCCCTGAAACGGGTCACGACCATCGCTGGCCGTGCTGGTCGCACCGGGCCGGCTCGGCGTCTCCTTGAGGTCAAGGCTCTCGGGCCCCTGCTTGGGCGGGCCGCCAGCACAGCCCCCCAGCAACAAGGCCACCATCAATGCCCCTACACGCACATACATATGGAAGTCCTAGCTTTTTATTGTGATTAATCTGAATTATAGGCAGCCCGGCCCCATCGAGGGGCCGGGCCAAAGGCGTATTAGAGGGCGTGATCGATGCGGATGTCAATCGGCGCTGAAGGAATCGAACCAGTGGCGACCGGAACGGAGACACCTTCAAACGCCCCTTCCTTGTTCATGACGTTGCCGCCACGGGAGAGGCGCGCCTTGAACTGCAGTTCGGGGTAGGCAGCCAGCTTGTTGCCTTCCATCATGGCGTCACCGTCACCCAGCGACAGGGTCAGCGGGAAGTGCGGCCCCGGGATACGCTTCACCGCGATGGGCATGGGCGGTCCGTTGGGGATCACCGCAAACACGAACAGATGGGCATCTTCCGGCAGTGCAATGCCATCGGCCAGCGTCACCTTGAGCGGGAACTCGCCAGCCTTCACCTCCAGCACCTGGTCAGAGGCGGCGTTCTGCCCGCTCGCCTCAGCCGGCACGGCCACACTGGCCATGCCGCGCTTCTTCAACTGCTGCTCGGCATAGTCGATGGAGCGCTCCACCATGGTGTAACGGGTCGAGCCCTTCTCCATCAGTGGCAACATCTCGCGCCAGCGTTGCAGAGCGGTCTTGAAGTCCTCTTTTTGCAGCGCCATGAAGGCGTAGACGGAGCGCGCCTCGATATTGGCCGGATCCTGGGCAATGGCCACCCGCAGCAGCTGATCGGCTTGCGCGTCATCCCCTGTCATCATCAGCGCCTGGGCGTAGGGCACCGCCACCATCGCCTTCTGCGGGGCCAGCCCGTAGGCCCGCTCCAGCGCCTCGCGGGCCATCTCGGGATCATTGCCATCCAGCGACAGCCGACCCAGCAGCAGCCAGCCACGGTAATCGTTCGGCTCGTCCTTCAGGCGGGTACGCAGGGCCAGGGTGAAGTCCAGCAGATCCTGCTCGGTGACCTCGGCGTCCCGCTCCACCAGAATGCGGTTGCTGAGCTCGCCCAGCCGGCTGTTGGCATCCTGCCAGCGGCTGACCTCCTGCCAGGAGCCGAGCTTGTAGTAGAGCCCCAGGCTCACCACCAGCAGCACCAGCACACCCGGGATCCAGATCATGCTCTTGCCACCGCGGGCGGTCTGCTCCACGTCGGGAATGTCGTCCAGCAGGCTGCGTTGCAGCTCGATCAGGGAGTCCTGCTCTTCCGCCAGCACCCCTTGCTCGCGCTCTTCCCCGATCTCCAGCAGACGCTGGCGATAGAGCTGTTTGTTGAGGGCCGAGCGGCTGATGCTCTGCTTGCCCTCACCCCGCCACAACGGCAGCACCAGTGCCAGACTCACCAGCGCCAGCAGGGCCGCGATCACTATCCAAAATGCGGTCATTGTTTCTTTTCCTCTTTGAGCAGGGCAGCCAGACGACGCTGCTCCTCCGCGCTCAGGGCGCTATCCGCCGGCGTGGCAGCCGCGGGACGACGGCGACTGCGCACCACCACCATGACGACACCGATGACGATCACCAGCAGAGGGCCGAGCCAGAGGATCAGGGTCGATGCCATCAGCGGCGGGTTGTACAGGATGAAGTTGCCGTAGCGGGCGACCATGTAATCCACCACTTCCTGCTTGTCCTTGCCCTCGCGCACCATCTGGTAGGTCTTGTCCCGCAAGTCCTTGGCCAGGCCCGCGTTGGAGTCGGCGATATCCTGGTTCTGGCACTTGGGACAGCGCAGCTCCTTGGTCAGCTCGCGAAAGGTCTGCTCCTGGGCGTCGCTGTCGAAGGTGTAGACATCGATGGCGGCCAGCGCCTGGCCCGCCCCGCCCAGTCCTGCCAGCAGCAGCAGGGACGCAATAAACATTCTCATCAGGCTCTCCCTCACTTCATGGCGTCATAGATGGGTTTGAGGGTGCTGGCCCACACCTCGGGGTTGACGTCCCCCACGTGGCGATAGCGAATGATGCCCTGACTGTCGATGAAGAAGGTCTCCGGCGCGCCGTAGACCCCCAGATCCAGCCCCAGCATGCCGTCGGGATCATAAAGATTGATCTGGTAGGGATTGCCGAGCTCCGCCAGCCAGTTGATGGCCTTGGCGCGTTCATCCTTGTAGTTCATGCCGACGATGTAGATCCCCTGCCCCGCCAGCTGCTTGAGGTAGGTGTGCTCCCCATAGCAGGTCGGGCACCAGGTGGCCCAGACGTTGAGCAGCATGGGGCGCCCCTTGAGGATGCTCCTGTCATGCTGCTTATTGAGGTCGTAGATGTCCTGCAGGGTGAACACGGGCACTTCCTTGCCCACCATCACGGACTCGAGCTTGGTAGGATCGGAGTAGAGCCCCTTGAACAAAAACACGGCCCCCAGCAGAAACACGATGAAGGGGATCAGAAACAACCAGGTCTTCTTGCTCATGCCTTGGCCTCCTCGTCACGGCGACCGAAACGGTAGCGCTTGTCCAGCATCGCCAGCACGCCGCCGATGGCCATGAAGACGCCGCCGAACCAGATCCAGCGCACGAAGGGTTTGTAGTAGATCCGCACCGCCCAGGCGCCGCTGTCGAGCTGCTCACCGAGTGCCGCGTAGAGATCCCGGGTGAAGCCGGCATCGATGGCCGCCTCGGTCATCGGCATCCGGGTCACCTTGTACATGCGTTTCTCCGGCTTGAGCAGGGCGACCTGCTTGCCGTCCTTGTGCACTTCCAGTACGCCCTTGAAGCCGTCGTAGTTGGGGCCGTTCTTCTCCTTGATGCCGGTGAAGACGAACTCGTAGTCGGCAAACTGGACCCGATCGCCGGCCTGCATCCGCAGATCCTTCTCGATGCTGTAGTTCTGGGTACAGGCGATGCCGATGATGCTGACCGCGAGGCCCACGTGGCCCAGGATCATCGCCCAGTGGCTGTTGCCAAGCCGGCGCACGCCGACGGCGAAGCTGTGCTTGTGGGTGGCACGCACCCAGGTCTCCTGCACGCTGGTCACGATGATCCAGGCGCCAAGCCCGATACCGAGCGCAGCCCAGGGCTTGAACTCCTCGGCCAGCAGCAGCGGCAGCAAGATGGCGGCGGCCAGGCTCAATACCAGCGCCAGCACCACCTTGCCCTTGAGCTCACCCAGCTCCTGGCGACGCCAGCGAAACAACGGGCCGACCCCCAGCAACAGGGCGAACGGAATGATCAGCCAGCTGTAGATGTGGTTGAAGAAGGGAGTACCGATGGAGATGCTGCCCAGCCCCAGCTCCTTGTGTACCAGCGGCAGCAGGGTGCCGAGCAGCACGGTCAGCAGACCCGCCACCAGCATGATGTTGTTGCACAGCAGAAGGGTCTCGCGGCTCCACAGTTCATGCTTGCCGTGGCTTCTCACCTGGGAGCCCTTGAAGGCAAACAGCAGCAAGGATGAACCGATTACCGCCAGCAGGAAGCCCAGAATGAACAGGCCGCGGGTCGGGTCGGAGGCAAATGCATGCACCGACACCAGCACGCCGGAGCGCACCAGGAAGGTACCGAGCAGGCTCAAGGAGAAGGCGGAAAGCGCCAGCAGCACGGTCCAGGCCTTGAAGGTGGCGCGCTTTTCACTCACCGCCAGCGAGTGCAGCAGGGCGGTGCCCGCCAGCCAGGGCATGAAGGAGGCGTTTTCTACCGGATCCCAGAACCACCAGCCACCCCAGCCGAGCTCGTAATAGGCCCACCAGGAGCCCAGCACGATACCCAGGGTGAGGAAGACCCAGGCCGCCATGGTCCAGGGACGCGACCAGCGCGCCCAGGTGGCATCGAGCCGACCGGTCATCAAGGACGCTATGGCGAAGGCAAAGGCCACCGAGAAGCCCACATAGCCCATGTAGAGCATCGGCGGGTGGAAAATGAGGCCGGGATCCTGCAACAGCGGGTTGAGGTCGCGCCCATCCACCGGGAAGTAGGGCAAGGTGCGGGTGAAGGGGTCGGAGGTAAACAGCACGAAGGCGGTGAAACCGACCGAGATGAGGCCGAGCACGCCGAGCACCCGCGCCACCGCGTCGAGCGGCAGGCGGCGGCTGAACATGGCGACCGCCGCCGTCCAGCCCCCCAGGGTCAGCACCCACAGCAGCAGAGAGCCTTCATGGGCACCCCACACCGCGGAGATGCGATAGGCCAGCGGCAGCAAGCTGTTGGAGTTGGTGGCCACGTACTGCACGGTAAAATCGTTGTCGATGAAGGCCCAGGTCAGGCACAGGAACGACAGCAACAGCAGCAGGAACTGGGCATAGGCGAGCGGACGGGCCGCCGACATCATGCCAAGGCGCCCCCATTTGGCTCCGAGCAGCGGATAGCTGCCCAGCAGCAGGGCGGTGGCGAAGGCCAGGATCAGTGAAAACTGTCCCAATTCAGGGATCATGGCTGAACTCCTTTCAAATGAGCCGCAGCACGACCCTGTAAACCGGCTTGAAAAGGTGAAAACGGTGCGAATGCTGCCGGGATCATTGCTTGCTCCCCTTCAGCTGCGCCTCGGTATATTCCGGCTTGAAGTGCATGCCGTTGGTAGCATCGGCCACTTCCGGCGGCATGTAGTTCTCATCGTGCTTGGCCAGCACCTCGAAGGCGGCGACCGTGGTGGCATCCTTGAGGGTGCCCTGGGCGACGATGCCCTGCCCCTCACGGAACAGGTCCGGCAGGATGCCGTCAAACTCGACGGTCACCAGATGCCCGCCGTTGTCCACCAGCTTGAAGGCCACCTTGAGGCTCTGGGGATCCCGCTGTACCGAACCCGGTACCACCAGACCGCCGATGCGCAGGCGCTGTCCCTCTTCCGGCTTGATCTTGTCCGGGCCCTTGCCCTCCACCAGCTCGCTCGGGGTGTAGAAGAGATCGATGTTCTGGCTGAGGGCATAGAGCACCAGGCCGATCACCGCGGCAAGCCCGGCACTGATCGCCAGGATGATGGTGAGGCGTTTCTTGCGTCTCGGGTTCATAGGGTGTTCTCCATCTGCTGGGCCGCCTTGCGGCGGGCCTCGCGCGCCTGCTTGTTGCGCAGTTCACCGAGCAGGGCGCGGGTTTTCATACGGGTGGAAATGACGATGCCGACCAGGCAGAGCAGGGTCAGACCGAAAGAGAGCCAGACGTAGAAGGCGTAACCGCCCATCGCCAGAAAGTCACTGAATGAGGCAAAGTGCATGCTTACTTCTCCTGCTCGGCTATCTCTTTGACCCAGGGGCGGTGCCACTCCCGCATCAAGAGCTCGTTTCGAAAACGCATCAGGGAGAGGGCCCCGAGGAAAGCGGCAAAGGCCAGGATCATGATGAGCAGCGGCCACAGCATCTCGGGCGAGATGGAAGGCTTGTCAAACTTGGTGATGCTGGCGCCCTGGTGCAGGGTGTTCCACCACTCCACCGAGTAGTGGATGATGGGCAGGTTGATCACCCCCACCAGCGCCAGGATGCCGGCGGCGCGACCGGCCAGCACCTTGTCGCTGAAGGCGTTGTAGAGGGCGATGACACCGAGGTAGAGGAACAGCAGGATCAGCTCGGAGGTGAGTCGTGCATCCCACACCCACCAGGTGCCCCACATGGGTTTGCCCCAGGCGGCGCCGGTAAACAGTGCGATGAAGGTGAACACGGCGCCGACCGGCGCGACCGCGGCCACCGTCATGTCCGCCATCCGTAACTGCCACACCAGGCCGATGAAGGCGGCCACCGCCATGGTGGAGTAGGCCCCCATGGAGAGGATCGCGGCCGGAACATGGATGTAGATGATCCGGAAGGAGTCGCCCTGCTGATAATCCGCAGGTGCAAAGGCCAGCCCCCAGAGGGTGCCGATGATGAATGCCAGCAGGCTTGTCACGGCAAACCAGGGCAGCAGGGTCCCTGCCAACTGGTACGCGCGCTCGGGTTTAGCGTAAGGGTGCAACCATTTCCACATAGCTCACAAAACCTTTCTGTTATTAATATCGTGGCGAGGCCTACCATACCCACTGCCGGAAAACATCACATCCCCCGAAAGCAATAAGCAGCCATCCTCTTGATCTATCTCAATTATATTTTTTATAACGGCCCTTCCATGGCCACTTTTTCAGACGCTTTCGTCAATTCACGCTGACTCGCAGCGCCGCCGAGACCGCCAGCGGGGTCAGGGTCAGCGCACCGGCCAGCATGGCCCCCAGAATCGCCAGCTGCCCCGAATAGGGCAGCCCCATCCCCGCCGCATCGATGGCGGAGGTGGCAAAAATCAGTACCGGAATATAGAGCGGCAGGATCAGCAGGCTGAGCAGTACCCCCCCCTTGCGCAAACCGACCGTCAGGGCGACGCCGACCGCCCCGAGCAGGCTCAGCACGGGCGTCCCCAGCGCCAGGGTGGCGACCACCGCCAGATAAGTGTTCATGTCCAGCGACAGCAAAATGGCGAGCAGCGGAGAGATGAGCAGCAGTGGCAGGCCAGTCAGCAACCAGTGAGCGATCACTTTGGCCAGCGCCAGCAAGCCCAGCGGATGGGGCATCAGCATCATCTGCTCCAGCGCACCGTCGCCGAAGTCGTCGCGAAACAGCCGTTCCAGCGACAGCATGGCCGCCAGCAAGGCGGCCACCCAGATGATGCCGGGAGCGATGCGGGCCAGCAGCTTGGGCTCGGGGCCGATCCCTAACGGAAACAGGGTGATGACGATGAGGAAAAACCAGAGCGGGTTGAGGATGTCGGAGCGCTGGCGCAGGGCCATCAATAACTCGCGGTGGATCAGGTGCATTACGGCGCGCAACATCAGAACTACTCCTGCAGCAAGGGCGTGAGAGAGAGGGTCTTCAACCGTCCCTGCATCAGGGTCATGTCCTGATGGGTGGTGAGGATCACCATGCCCCCTCGTTCGGCGTGGGTCAGGAACAGCCGTTCCAGCACCTTCACCCCCTGCTTGTCGATGGCGGTGAACGGCTCATCCAGGATCCAGAGCGCCGGCTTGTCGCTGAGCCACAGGCGGGCCAGCGCGACACGGCGCTGCTGGCCGGCAGAGAGCTGACCGGTGGGGTTGTCTTCAAACCCGGCCAGACCGACCTGGGCCAGCACCCGCCACAGATCCACGCTGGTATCGGCCGCATGGTGCAGTTTCTGGTAAAAGGCGAGGTTTTCGAGCGGTGTCAGGGCAGCCTTGACGCCAGGCTGGTGACCGAGATAGAGCAGATTGGCGTGATATTCATCGCGGCAACTGCGGATATTTTCGCCATTCCAGCACACTTCACCGGCAAAGGGTTGCGACAAGCCGGTCAGCAAGCGCAGCAGGCTGGTCTTCCCTACCCCGTTGGGGCCTTCAATTTGCACCAGATCACCGGGAGCCACCGCAAAGGAGAGATGTTCAAACAGAGTGCGATCTTCACGCACGCAGCTCAGATTGTGAATTTGAAGCAGCATGAGGATGTAATCAGTGAAAAGAAGCGGCCTGCATATTAACACAGTATCGGGAAGCGTCTTTTCAAAGATGCCAATTATCAGCAGGATTTGTGGGGGAGATCCCGCCTTGAAGAGGGGGGAAGAAAATCAGGAAGGCGGATGCCTTCCCGAACATTCATGAGCGGCCTTTTCGCAATGAAATCAACAATTCAGCCTCGGCCTTAGGCAATTCACATTCGTTCATGACCTCATCGAGGTCGGCACCGAGTTCCACCATCTTGGCGGCGCGGCTGTACAGACGGCGTTCCGGATCCTGCAGGGTCAGCTCCTGCTGGCGATCGTTGATCTGCTGCATGGCCCCTTCGACGGATTGCAGACGCTGGCCCATGCCGATGGCCCCGGTATGCAGCTCCATCATCTGCTTGCGCAGGCTCTCGAGCTGCCCTTGCAGCGTCTCCACCCTGGCCTCGGACTCTCGCTGGCCACGTCGGCTGCCAATCACCCCATACAGGGCCAGCACCAACGCCAGCAAGGACAACCCCAAGGCGGCAATTTCAATCATCAACACATTATCTTCCTATCAGAGGGAACCGATATCTTCCCACTCTTCATCGGAGAGCAGCTTGTTCAGATCGACCAGGATCAACAGCTGACCATCGCGGTTGCTGACACCCTGAATGAACTTGGCACTCTCTTCGGTACCCACCGCCGGGGCCGCGTCGATCTCGGAGGAGCGCAGATAAACCACCTCGGCCACGCTGTCGACCATGATGCCGATCACCTGCTTCTCCGCCTCGATGATGACGATACGCGAGTTCTCACTCACATCGCCGGAGGGCAGGCCGAAACGGGAACGGGTATCGATGACGGTCACCACGTTGCCGCGCAGGTTGATGATGCCCAGTACATACTCGGGTGCACCGGGCACAGGGGCGATCTCGGTGTAGCGCAGCACCTCCTGCACCTGCATCACGTTGATGCCGTAGGTTTCATTTTCCAGCTGGAAGGTGACCCATTGCAGCACTTCATCTTCGGCCAGATTCTGTGCAATATTGCGCTTTTCTGTCATGTTTTTATTCCTTTTATGAAAACGTCTACTGGTAAAACTAGCAATAAAACAGCCCGAGTGCAGAAGTTATCAGCGACCTTCTATGTTGACCCCGCGCTCCAGCAACAGGAGCAATTCCTTCACGTGCAGCAGGGCACACATCTTCTCCTTGACCATGCCCGCCAGCCAGGGGCGTTTACCTTCCTGATGGCGCCATTTGACCTGGTCACGATGCAATAACTCCGTTCCCTTCAGATGATGGCAGGCAAGTCCCCAGGGAGATTCACCCAGCATGATCAAATACTTGTAATCAGGCACTTCCAGATGCTGGCCGGGCATGACCCACTGCGCCGTGTCCACCACGTTCATCTTCTGTTCGCGGGAAGTCATGATCCCCTTGTACCAGCCTGGCTGACCAAACAGGGTGTTCACCTCTCCCAATTGATGAATGCCGCCAAGCTCGGTCAACGGCACCGCAAAGGTGACACCGGCGACCTCAAAGAACAGCGCCTGAAACTCCTTGCCGGTATCGATATTCTCCCAGGTGGAGGGTGCAACCTCCTCCTGTGGCGCCAGCGCAACTTCTGTCTCCGTCACCACCAGCGTGGCAGGATCCGCAGCTGCAGGCTCGGGCATCACTTCGGGCCAGACTGGCTCGACGGGCAGCAGGGCATCTTCTGCCTCAATCTGGAGCGGCTCGCTGACGACCTCTTCATGGCTCAGCGCGTCGATTTCAAACTGCACCTGACCGACCTGAGCCAGCAATTCACTCAACTGCTCCAGCCGTTGATCCGCTTCCAGATAGGGTTGCGCCACCTTATCGGCAACCGGCTGGGGCTGACGCTGCAACTGTATGACGGGGGCAGAGTCAGGCTCATCGGACGAATCCAGCAACAGCGCATCATCCAGCAACAGGGAGTGGAAGTAATCATCCATGGCCCGAACTTGGGTGGTATCTCTCATGATGTCACCTCATGAGCACGCTGACGCTCTTGCGCATCAAGATAGTTGAGCAGGGTCTCATAGGCATAGGTGCCACGGCTGCTCGGCGAATAGATGGAGGGGGGAATGTGAAGCAAACTGGCATCCCGGAACTTGGTATCTATGGGTATGACGGCATTCCATACCGCATTGCCGTGCTGCTCCTTGATGGACTGCAGAGTCATCAGCGAGGCACGGGTTCGCTTGTCAAACATGGTGGGAATGACGGTATAACGGAACTTCTCCCGCTTGGAACGCTGCATGATTTCAAACGTCTTCATCATCCGCTCCAGCCCTTTGAGCGCCAGAAACTCGGTCTGCACCGGTACCAGGATCCGGTCACACGCCGCCAGCGCATTGACCATCATGACCCCCAAGACGGGCGGGCAGTCGATCAGCACATAATCGTACTGATCCTGAATGCGCAGCAGTGCTCGCTTGAGTACCAGCCCCATCCCCTCACGGTTGCCCATCACCCGATCCAGGGTCGCCAGAGTGATTGACGCGGGCAACAGATGAATGTTGTCAAACTTGGTGCGCAGCGTCAGTTTATTGACGAGCTCTGCCGTTGGTTTGACCGCCTGAAACAGCTCATAAAGAGTGCCATCCAGCCGGTCGGAATCAAAATCGAGATAAGAGGTCAGGGAGGCATGAGGGTCGGTGTCAATCAACAGCACCCGCTGACCGCGCTGGGCCAGAATACCGGCCAGCGAGACCACTGTGGTGGTTTTACCGACCCCACCCTTTTGGTTGGCAACCGTCCAAACAATCACTGTATCAATCCTGCCTCGTTGTTATGCGTATGCCACCACCTGGCAGCGTGATCACCTTGACCTCTCCTGCCTCAACCGCCTGTTGCACTGCCGGCACTTGTGTCTCCGTTACAGGCTGCACCGAGGGAGTTGATACCGGCACGGGTGGCACCCAGGCGAACTTGGAAATAGCGACCACCACCTTGCGATTCTGTAAACGTCCCTGCTCGGTACTGTTGTCCGTGAAGGGAGAAAACTCCCCGTAAGCTTCATAGGCCAACCGCTGCGGCGCTATCCCTTTGGCGATGAGTGCGGTGAGCACGGCTTCCGCCCTTGCCGCAGACAACGTCCAGTTGGAACGAAAAATTTCATTATTTATCTGCTGGTTATCGGTATAACCGCGCACTCTTACATAGTTATCGACCTGCTTCAGAATACTTGAAAGAGTATTTAGCACGGGATCGGCATTGGTACTCATGAAGGCGCTGCCACTGCCAAACAACAGACCTGAGCTCAGCTCGACCGTCAACCAGTTGTCATTGAGCGTCAACTTGACTACCCCGGCATCGACCAGAGAACCCATGCTCTCCTGCAATTGCGTATCGATCTTCGCAAGAGTCATACCATCTTGCGCGATGGGAACACCTGAGATGGGAGCCAAAGAGGGTGAGCGGGCTGTGGCGCTCTCCAGAACCGAGGAGGCGGCAGATACCTCGTTGTTCAACAACGACTTTCCCTGCCCTTCCAGCAAACCGTCGCTACGTGGCTGCATGACGTTGAATGCCTGGGTCATGCCATCGATGACCGCGCGATACTTGTCCTTGTTGACCAGTGCCACCGAATAGAGCACCACAAACAGGGCGAAGATCAGCGTCATGTAATCGGCGTAGGAAACCAGCCAGCGATCGAGATGTTCCCGACCTTGCAGATGCAAACGGTAGCGCTTGCGCATGGCTATTCTCCCTTCAGATAAGCCTTCAACCGCCGTTCAACCTGAGGACCATTTTCGCCGTGGGCGATTGCCATCAAGCCTTCCAGCGTCATCTCCTGAAACAGGGCGTAATGATAGTGAAAAGCCCGCAACCGGTTGGCAATCGGCAGGTATAGCAGATTGGCAAAGCCAACCCCGTAAATAGTGGCGACAAACGCAACGGCAATACCGGCACCCAGCGAGGCGGGTTCTTCCAGATGAAACATGGCCTGGATAAGTCCAATCACGGCACCGATGATACCTATGGTCGGACTGTAACCCCCCATGGCTTCAAAGACTCTGGCGGAGTGTTCGTTTCGCTCCTGCTCGATATCGATATCTGCTTCCAGCAGCATGCGAATATCATCTATCGACACCCCGTCAACGATCATGGTGAGTCCCTGCCGGGTAAATTCGTCGCTCTCCTGATCAGCCTGGTTCTCCAGCGCCAGCAACCCTTGCTGACGTGCAAACACGGCCCAGGCTTGCAGTCGTTCAGCTTGGGCGACCAGATCCCAGGCGGGAGGTAACAGCATCCAACGGGTCTGTCTTATCGCTTCCAGCAGAAACTTGCGTGGCGTCTGCAAAATGACAGCCCCCCAGGTTCCTCCTACAACGATGACGAAAGCAGGCCCATCAAGCAGGGTGAGCAGGTTGCCGCCATGCCATAACTGGGCAATGGCGATGGCTCCCAGTGCCAGGATCAGGCCGAACATGCCCATCGTTAGCGGCCCAGCTCAACCAGGATTCGTTGTGCAACCCGATCAAGCGGCAGTGATTCCGTGGCGATGCCGGCCTTGGCAACCGCTTGTGGCATGCCATATACCACGCAGGAGGCTTCGTCCTGTGCCCAGATGGTAGAGCCCTGCTCCTTGAGCAGACGCGCACCATCCCGACCATCCGCCCCCATCCCGGTCAATACGATGGCGAGCACCTTGTCGGCATAGGTTTTGGCAGCAGACGCAAAGGTGATGTCGACACATGGCTTGTAATTCACCTTGTCATTGCCATCGACAATCCGGATGCGGGCACCCGCACCACGCCCCTCCAGCAGCATCTGCTTGCCGCCCGGAGCCAGGTAGGCATGGCCAGGTTTGAGTACATCGCCATCTTCCGCTTCCTTGACTCCGATCTGGCACAGACCATTGAGTCGAGCGGCAAACGCGGCGGTAAAGGTTGCCGGCATATGCTGGATCAACAAGATGGGATGAGGGAAATCACCGGGTAATTTGGTCAACACGTTCTGCAGCGCAACCGGGCCACCCGTCGAGGTACCGATGGCCACCAGCTGATAGCTCTTGCCACTGCGTTTGAAGGCAGCCACAGGCATGGCGCGCGGCGGCTCGGCCTGACGCTCTGCCGGCCGGGCGATTGAGCTGCCCAGCGGGGAACGGGCGGCAGGTTCAGGGGCTTTGGGACGAGCAGGTGCCGCCATCAGGAAACGCTTGCGAGAAATCTCCTTGACTCGCTGCTGCAACAGGCGAACGGCTTCATCCTTGTCACGAGCGATATCTTCAAATTTCTTGGGCAGGAAATCGAGCGCCCCGGCATCCAGCGCATCCAGCGTCGCCTTGGCCCCTTCATGAGTCAAAGAGGAGAACATCAGGATCGGAGTCGGACACTTGGCCATGATCTCGCGTACGGCACTGATGCCATCCATCACGGGCATCTCGATGTCCATGGTGATCACATCCGGGCGCAGCTGGATCGCCTTGTCCACGGCCTCACGTCCATTTTGAGCCGTATCGATCACCGTCAGCATGGGATCCTGAGTAATGATCTCGCTGACCCGACGACGGAAGAAGCTCGAATCGTCGACAACTAATACCTTGACTGCCATTGTTATTTTTCTAACTCCTTGGGCCTGGGCTATCAATGTCTACGGGCATACGCCTTGAGCAGACTCGGCACATCGAGAATGAGTGCAATACCGCCATCGCTGGTGATGGTGGCTCCCGCCATGCCTGGGGTACCTTGCAACAGGCTGTCCAGCGGCTTGATCACCACTTCTTCCTGGCCAATCAGGTTATCCACGACAAAACCGATCTGCTGCGTGCCAATCTGCACGATGACCACATGACCCGTATCCTGCCGTGATTTCTTGTGTTTGCCCCTGACCAGCCAGTTGTACAGATAGAAGAGCGGGATGGCTTTTTCGCGCACTATGATGGTGAGCTGCCCATCCACCATGTTGGCCTTCTTGAGATCCAGGTGGAAAATTTCGTTCACGCAGCCCAGCGGCAACGCGAAGGTCTGCTCACCCACTTCCACCATCAGGGTCGGCAGAATCGCCAGGGTCAGCGGTACTTTGATTTCAAGACGGGTGCCCTTGCCCCAGGTCGAATCGATATGCACCGAGCCATTGAGGCTGACGATACTGGTCTTCACCACGTCCATCCCGACACCACGGCCGGAGATATCCGAGATCTCGGACTTGGTAGAAAAACCGGGGGCGAAGATCAGGTTGTAGGCATCGTTGTCGCTCATCCGAGCCGCCGTATCGGCATCCAGCACACCACGGCTGATGGCGATGGACTTGAGCTTCTCGGGATCCATACCGGCACCATCATCTTCGATGCACAGCAAGATATGATCGCCCTGCTGGGAAGCGCTCAGGGTAATGGTACCCTGCCGTGGCTTGCCAGCTTTCTCGCGGACATCCGGCATTTCAACGCCATGGTCACAGGAGTTGCGCACCAGGTGAACCAGCGGGTCAGCCAGCGCTTCAACCAGGTTCTTGTCCAGATCTGTCTCTTCCCCGACCATCACCAGCTCAATTTCTTTCTTGAGGGTACGAGCCAGATCACGAACAACGCGCGGGAAGCGACCAAACACTTTCTTGATGGGCTGCATGCGGGTTTTCATCACCGCACCCTGCAGATCTGCCGTCACCACATCCAGGTTGGCAACCGCTTTTGACATGTCTTCATCGTTGCTGGCAATACCAAGACTGACCAGACGGTTGCGCACCAATACCAGCTCACCCACCATGTTCATGATGACGTCCAGCGTCTTGGTATCCACCCGAACGGTGGTATCGCTTTGCACTGCGTTATCAGCAGGCGCAGGGGCCGGTTGCTTGGCTGGCGCAGGGGCTGGTGCCGGTTTTGCCGGTGCAGCAGCCGGTTTGGCTGCGACCGGTGCCGGGGCTGGCTTGGCGGTCGGAGCTGGCGTGGCGGCAGCGGGTGCTACCGCGGCCTGCACTGGCGCGGCTGGCGGCGGCATGATACTGGTTTGCGGCCCCTGGCCACGACCGTGCAATTCATCCAGCAGACGCTCGAATTCATCGTCATCGATCAGTTCATCGACTTCTTTTTGTACTGATTTCAATGGGTTGCTTTCGGGGGCACCGCCATGTTGGCCCTGACCATGCAGCTGATCGAGCAGAGCCTCGAATTCATCGTCGGTAATATCACCAGAGCTTGCCACCACAGGACTGGCGGCAGCCGTTGGTGCGCCTCCCACCCCATGCAGTTCATCGAGCAGGCGCTCGAATTCATCGGCGGAGATCTCGTCGATGGATCCCCCACCACTGACCACGGAAGACGCGGGGACGGGATCGGCGACAGGTTCCGGGATGACTGCGGCCACCTCGACCACCTCTTCAACGGCAGGGGCCATCTCTTCGGACGCCGCATTGCCACCCGCAGAGGCGGTCAACAGCTGCTCTTCCCCTTCAGGCTTGCAGAGCTCATGCAGGTCGTGCAGGATTTCAGCGGAAGCCGGGCTTGGCGGTTCGCGATTCTGCACCTGGGCAAACATCACATTGATGGCATCCAGCGCCTGCAAAATGACATCCATCAACTCGGCGGTAACGGTCCGCTTGCCATTGCGCAAGATATCGAACACGTTCTCGGCACCGTGACAAACATCCACTAATTCGGTCAGCGAGAGAAAGCCGGCACCGCCTTTGACGGTATGGAAGCCGCGAAATATGGCATTCAACAGATTCTTGTCATCGGGCCGCTTTTCCAAGTCGACCAGTTGTTCAGACAACTGTTCCAATATTTCGGATGCTTCGACCAAAAAGTCTTGCAGTATGTCTTCATCAACTTCGAAGGCCATGCGTCACTCCATTAAAATCCCAGGCTAGACAGCAGATCGTCCACATCATCCTGACCATTGACCACATCGGAACGAGTCTCAGGGTTCATGATGGGGCCTTCAGCTTCAATCCCGCTTACAGGAAGGCTGCGAGAAGAGTGCTCAGCAGATGCCTCACCAAACATAGTCAGCATTTCTATTAATTTAGTTTCAACTTCCTGAACCAACTTGATGACCTTGCGGATCATCTGGCCGGTCAAATCCTGAAAATCTTGCGCCATCAGGATTTCTGTCAGCAGTTGCCGTAATTTATCGGCATCAGATTCAGAAGCCTTAATGAAATCATCCAGTTGGTGACACAAAGACTTGAACTGCCCAACACTCATCTCTCTGCTCATCAGGGCATTCCAGTTGGGCAGAACAAGCTGAATATTGTCATTTAGTCGATCGGCAATCGGTAGACTGGCTTCCACGGCATCCATGGTGCGATTGGCCGCTTTGTCCGTCATGTCGATGACATAACTGAGTCGCTCCCGCGCATCGGGGATTTCATGGGTGGCCAGATCGGGGATCCGTGGATCTAGCCGAAAATCTTGTAGGGAATCATGCAGTTGTCGGGTCAACTGACCCACTTTGTCAAACAGGGCCGCCGCATTGGGAGCACACGCATCGGCGATGAGAGTGTCGGCCTGTTCAAATTCACCTTGCTCAAGATGGGCAACAAGCATCCTTGCCTGATCGAGCGAAATCATTGCACTCGTTTTGGCCTTCATCCCTGCTGCTCCTTAGCCGATTCGTTCAAAGATTTTGTCGAGTTTCTCTTTGAGCGTTGCAGCAGTGAAAGGCTTGACGATATAGCCATTGACGCCGGCCTGGGCAGCTTCAATGATCTGCTCGCGTTTCGCTTCGGCAGTCACCATCAGCACCGGCAGGTGTTTGAGTTTGTCATCGACACGAATAGCCTTGAGCAGGTCTATACCTTGCATGCCCGGCATGTTCCAGTCGGTCACGACAAATTGAAAATCACCATTTTTCAACATTGGCAAGGCCGTGTTGCCATCGTCTGCTTCGTGGGTATTGTTGAATCCCAAGTCACGCAGCAAGTTCTTGATAATCCGGCGCATCGTTGAAAAATCGTCAACAATGAGGATTTTCATGTTCTTGTCCAAAATTCCCTCCTAAATAGCCGCCAGAGCGGCTCACTTACATGATGCAGATCGCAGGTTTTGTTTTGCGGATTATGCCTTAGAGTTTTGTTTCAGTGTAGCCAGTACAAACACTTATACATGCCAATCTCTTAAACGCGCGCGTAATCTGTGCATCGCCTGACTGTGTATCTGGCTCACGCGAGACTCGCTGACGTTCAATACCTCGCCTATTTCACGCAAGTTCAGTTCTTCATCGTAGTAAAGGGAGAGCACCAGCGCTTCCCGCTCCGGCAAGCGGCCAATGTGTTCGGCCAGCGCCCCTTGAAAACGCTCGGCGGCCAGTTCATCAAACCCGTTGCTGCCCGGCTCGTCATCGGGGTGGCCAATGACATCCTCGCTGACGCCAAGATCTTCGATGCCGATGATCTTGCCGCAGGAGACATCCTGCAGCATGGCGTGATACTCACCAAGGCTGACCCCCATCTGGGCGGCTACCTCGCTATCGCGGGCATCACGGCCATGGGCTTGTTCAACATTTTCGATGGCTTCGGCGATGGTACGGCTGTTGCGGTGGACCGAACGCGGCACCCAGTCACCCCGCCGGATCTCGTCGAGCATGGAACCGCGGATGCGGATCCCGGCGTAGGTTTCAAAGCTCGCCCCCTTGCTGCCGTCAAAATTGCGGGAGGCTTCGAGCAATCCAATCATACCTGCCTGGATCAGGTCATCCAGCAAGACACTGCTTGGCAGGCGAGCCAACAAATGCTGGGCGATCCGTTTCACCAGCGGAGCATGACGCTCGACCAGCACATAGGAATCCTGATGACGCAAGTACGCTTGGGCTTTATTCACGGGAACCTTCCTGTGCTATGACCGGCTTTTGCAGCAAATTTTCCAGGAAAAATTCGAGATGACCGCCGGGTTGGTTAGGAATGGGCCAGCTTGCCGCCTTGTTGGCCAGCGCTCTGAACGCCAGCGCGGCCGGGGACTTGGGGAAGGCTTCGACAATCAGCTTCTGCTTGCGCACGGCGGCTCGCAGATTGGTGTCGTAGGGGACGCAGGCAACCAGTTCCAGCGAGGTATCCAGGAAACGGTCGGTGACCCGGGTCAGCTTGGCATAGAGTTCCTGCCCTTCACGCAAGGATCGAACCATGTTGGCCACCACCTTGAAGCGGAAGACGCCGTGCTCCTTGGAAAGGATCTTGATGAGGGCGTAGGCATCCGTGATGGAGGTCGGTTCATCGCACACCACCACCATGATGTCCTGGGCCGCACGGGTGAAGCTCAGCACCATGTCGGAGATGCCGGCAGCCGTATCCACCAGCAGGATGTCGACCTGGGTCTTCATCTCGCTGAAAGCGCGGATAAGCTCGGCGTGTTGCACCGGCGAGAGCTCGACCATGGACTGGGTACCCGAGGTGGCCGGCACTATCATCATGCCGTAAGGACCCTCGACGATGATGTCGTCGATGGTGCACTCGCCGGCCAGCACGTGGGACAGGTTGCGATGCACCCGCAGCCCCAGCATGACGTCCACGTTGGCCAGGCCAAGGTCGGCGTCCAGTACCATCACCCGTTTGCCCTGGGCGGCCATGGCTCCCGCCACGTTCAGGGTCACGTTGGTCTTGCCGACGCCCCCCTTGCCACCAGACACGGCGATCACTTTTACTCGATTGTTTTGACGCATTTTGCGCAGACCACTCGCCTGATCCATATACATGTTACTCATAAAACTCCGAATCTTCGGCCTCGCCAAAGCCTGTGCCCCAGAAATAGGGTTCTTCTGTTTCCCGCTCCAGCGAGCCCATGGCAGCGCCGACGAGCTGTGCCGCATTGGCGACCTGAATATCTTCCGGAACCCTTTGTCCATCAGTGATATAGCTGATGGGCAATGCATTCTGGATACACACGTTAATCACTTCGCCCAGATTCAGACTCTCATCCAATTTGGTAAGTATGCAGCCGCTCAATGGAATACGCCGGAAATGGTCCACCGCTTCCTGCATCACCCGACGCTGGGAGGTGGCCGACATCACCAGGTAACTGCGGATGCGCACCTTGGCATTCTTGACCAGGGTATCGAGCTGCTCGGTCAGCCGAATATCCCGCTGCCCCACCCCGGCGGTATCGATGAGCACCAGCCGGCGGTGGCGGAACTGATAGAGCGCATTGGCCAGCTCCTCGGCATCCCGCACCTGCCGCACCGGGCAGCCCATGATGCGACCATAGGTCTGCAACTGCTCATGGGCACCGATCCGGTAGTTGTCGGTGGTGATGAGCGCCACCTGCTCGGCGCCATACTTCATGGCAAACCGCGCCGCCAGCTTGGCAATGGTGGTGGTCTTGCCCACCCCGGTCGGCCCGAGCAGGGCAACCGCCCCGCCCTGCCGCAGAATTTCGTCTTCGCTGATCTTGAGCTGGGCCGTCAACACCTCGGCCAACTGGGCCATGGCCTGATGGATCGACATATCCTCGGGGATAAGGCCAGCCAGCTGATCGGCAAAGGCATCGTCAAACCCTATCTTCTTGAGCTCCTTGATGAGCAGGGCACGCATCGGCTCGCGACGCTCCACCTCCTGCCACATCAGGCCGGAGATCTGGTGCTCCAGCAGCTTGCGGATGCTGGCCATCTCCTTGCGCATCCCCTCCATCTCCTGATCCCGCTGGGGGGATTGGGGAGCACGGCCAGGCGCGGTGGCTCTCGCTTTCGGTTTGGCGGGCTCGGGAGCTGCTCCCCATTGTCCCTGTTCGGCCAGAGTGCGGGGCGCGCCGCTGGCAGCAGCCGACGGGGCGCCGCTCTGGCCCGCCTGACCGTTCTGGGCCGGGTTCAGCTTCTGCTGGCGTGCCAGCAGGGCGGCCAAGGTGTCGGCATAATGTTCGTTCTGCTCCTGGGCCGGACTCGGTGCAGGGCGGGTCATCTGCCGTCCGGCAGACGAGATATTGACGCTCTCATCGTTCAACTGACGGCGAACCGGCGCATCTTTGGGTCCCGGAACCTGGGATTGATAATCGACAGCGGCGACTATCTCCACCCCACCGGTGACCTTCTTGTTGGACATGATGACGGCATCGGGCCCGAGAGTCTCCTTGACCTCGGCCAGAGCCGTTCGCATGTCCTTGGCAAAAAACCGCTTAATCTTCACCCGTCATCTCCGCTAACTAGTTCTGTCCTACCGCACTGACGATGCGGATTTGCTTGTCATCAGGCACTTCCTGATAAGACAGAACGCGCAATCCAGGAATGGCATTCTTGACAAATTTCGCCAGGGTATTGCGCAGTATCCCTGATGTCAGAAGCACGGCCGGTTGGCCTTCCAGTTCTTGTCGTTGAGTGGCTTCCACCAGCGAGCGTTGCATCCGCTCCGCCAGACCCGGCTCGATGCCCGCACCATCACCACCCCCTGCCTGCAGGGATTGATGCAATATACGTTCCAATTCCGGCGCCAAGGTGATCACCGGCAGTTCGGGATCCGGGCCGGCAATCTCTTGCACGATCAGCCGGCGCAGGGCGATACGGCAGGCCGCCGTCAGCACTTCCGGATCCTGGCTGCGCGGGGCATATTCCACCAGGGTTTGCAGGATAGTGCGCATATCGCGGATTGGCACGCCTTCATTGAGTAAATTCTGCAATACCTTCACGAGGTTACCCATGCTGATGACCTCAGGAACCAGCCCTTCCACCAGCTTGTTCTGGTGCTTCCCAATCATGTCGAGCAACTGTTGTACTTCGTCATGGCCCAGCAGCAGGGCGGCATGGTTGGAGAGGATCTGGCTCAGGTGAGTGGCCACCACGGTCGCGGTATCCACCACTGTGTAGCCAAGGGTCTGCGCCTGGGAGACCTGCTCCTTGGCAACCCACACCGCCTCCAGTCCGAAAGCGGGATCCCGGGTTGCAACCCCCTGGATCTGGCCGAACACCTGGCCCGGATTGATGGCCATTTCCTTATCATGGTAAACATTGGCCTCGCCGGTGCTGACTCCCATCAAGGTGATGCGATATTGGTTCGGGGCAAGATCCAGGTTGTCGCGGATATGCACCGCAGGCACCAGAAAACCCAGCTCCTGGGAGAGCTTCTTGCGCACCCCCTTGATCCGGTTGAGCAGCTCACCGCCCTGGTTGCGATCCACCAACGGGATGAGTTGATAACCCACCTCCAGCCCGATGATGTCCACCGGCATCACGTCGTCCCAGCTCAGGTCTTTCTGCTCGTGGGTCTGCTCCGAGCTCGCCGGCATCAGCTCACCCTTGGCCACCTTGGCCGCCAGCTGTTTCTCGCGGCGCAGCAGCCACCAGGCACCGGCGGCGGCGATGGCACCCAGACTCAGGAAGGCAAAGTGCGGCATGCCGGGTACCAACCCCATCATCAGCAAGATACCGGCCGAGATGATCAGGGCTTTGGGATTGTCGAACAACTGGCCCAGCACCGCGGTGCCCATGTCCTGATCCGTGTTCTGCCGGGTCACTATGATGGCGGCAGCGATGGAGAGCAGCAGCGACGGGATCTGGGCCACCAGACCGTCACCGATGGCGAGCAGGGTATAGATCTGGGCCGCTTCGCTGAAGGTGAGCTGGTGCTGCACCATGCCGATGATGAAGCCGCCCAGGATGTTGATGAAGAGGATCATGATCCCCGCCACCGCATCCCCTTTCACGAATTTCGAGGCACCGTCCATGGAGCCGTAGAAGTCGGCTTCCTGGGTCACGTCCTGGCGGCGCTTCTTGGCCTCTTCCTGATTGATGAGGCCGGCGTTCAAGTCCGCATCGATGGCCATCTGTTTGCCGGGCATGGCATCCAGGGTGAAGCGGGCGCTCACCTCGGCGATCCGCCCTGCACCCTTGGTGATCACCACGAAGTTGATGATCATCAGGATCGTAAAGACGATGATGCCGACCGTGTAGTTGCCACCGATCACCACGTTGCCGAAGGCTTCGATCACGTGGCCGGCCGCCGCACTGCCGTTGTGGCCTTCCAGCAGCACCACCCGGGTAGAGGCGACGTTGAGTGCCAGCCGCAGCAAGGTGGCGAGCAGCAAGACGGTTGGAAAGGCGGCAAATTCAAGCGGGCGGCGGGTGTAGACAGCCACCAGCAGCACCACGATGGAGAGCGCGATGTTGAAAGAAAACAGGATATCCAGCATCAGCGGCGGAATGGGCAGCACCACCATGCCAAGAGAGGCCAGCACCAGCAGTGGCGTCCCCACGCCCTTGGTCAACAGCCACTTGTACTCTTTGATACGGCCCAATGATGCCTGGAGTTTCATCGTTTTTCTCAATCTCAAACCGCTGATGCCAGATTAAAGCAAACATCAAGCCAATAATACAAGATATTGAAATACAATGATTTTATTTTTACTGTGTCAGAAGTTTGTCATTTGCGGAATTCGGTTGGAATGGGCAGATCCTTGGCCAGCGGATTGGGGCGGCGACCACGGCCACGACGGAACTTCTGGAGCTGATAGACATAGGCCAGCACCTGGGCCACGGCAGCAAACAGCCCTTCCGGGATCTCGTGACCAATCTCGGTGGCGTGGTAGATGGCGCGGGTCAACGCCGGGGACGGCATCACCGGGATCTCGTACTCCCTGGCTATCTCTCTGATCTTCATCGCGATTTCATCGGTGCCCTTGGCCACAACCTTGGGCGCGCTGCCCGGCTTGGCCGTATCGTACTTGAGTGCCACCGAGTAGTGCGTCGGGTTGGTGATCACCACGTCCGCCTTGGGCACATCCCCCATCATGCGGCGCATCGCCATCTCCATCTGCAAGCGGCGGATCCGCCCCTTCACCTCGGGTTTGCCTTCGCTGTCCTTGAACTCGTCCTTGACCTCCTGCTTAGTCATCTTGAGCTGGCGCATGTGGTTCCACTGCTGGAACGGTACGTCGATGGCCACGATGGGAATGAGGGCGCAGCAGAGGATGATCAGCATCCACAGCAGCAGATCCAGTGCGTCTATGATGCCGCCTGGGTAACCCTCGAGGGAGAGATTGAGCAGGTGGTTGAACTGGCTGGAGAGCATCCACCAGGCGAACAGGGAGATGAACACCACCTTGGCGATGGACTTGACCAGCTCGACCAGGGATTGCACCCCGAACATCCGCTTGATGCCGTTGAGCGGGCTCAGCTTGCTCCACTTTGGCAGCATGGCCTCGGAGGAGAAGTTCATCCCCCCCATCAGAGTGTTGCCCACGAAGGCGGCGATGGCCACCAGCATGAACAGCAGACCGAGGGGGTGCAGCAGCTCCCGCAGCAGGGCAGGCAGCATGGTCATCATGGCATTGGGATCGAACGCCTGATCCCGATCCAGGGTGAAGCCCATGGTGAGTACCTTGACCATGGCACCGGCCAGGCTCTCCTTGACCATCAGCAGGCCAAACACGGCCGCCAGCAGGACGCTGGCGGTACCCAGCTCCTTGGATCGTGCAATCTGCCCTTTTTCCCGGGCTTGTTGCAGTCGTTTGCCCGTGGGTTGTTCGGTACGTTCCTGATCGGTATCAGCCATGCTGACCCCCGCACAGGTCGAGGCAATCAGGCATCAAAGCCGCCTGAGCGCCGTTGTTCAGTTGCACCATGCCAACAGGGCAGGTCCAGGCAATCAATCTCGGGCAAGGGAGCCCACAGCCTGCCGCCGGCATCTTACTGGCCCCCCAGGCACTGGGTGCCGATGAGGGTGCAGCTGGTCTCCTGCACCCGCTCCCACATGCTGTCGAAATGGCCGAGGAAGCCACCTATGGTCAACCAGAGGATCAGCAGGCCCGACATCATGCTGACCGCAAAGCCGATGCTGAAGATGTTGAGCTGGGGTGCGGCACGGGTCATGACGCCGAAGGCAAAGTTGATGAGCAGCAGGGCGACGATGGCGGAGAGCGCCATCACCAGCGAGGCCTGATACATGACCCCGAGAAAACCGATCAGATCGCGAATGGAGGGCAGGCTGAGGCCGCTGTCCGACACCGGCAGGGTATCAAAGCTCAGCACCACCATGCGCAACATGATGAGGTGACCATCCACCGCCAGAAATACCAGGGTCGCCAGCATCAGGTAGAACTGGCCCACCACCGGTGCCGACTGGCCGTTCATGGGGTCCACCAGGGTGGCGAAACCCAGACTGGTCTGCATGGCGATGATCTGGCCAGCCATCACGAAGCTCTCCATCAGAAACTGGGTCATGAGGCCGAGCGCGACCCCGATGAGCAACTGCTGGCCCAGCACCAGAAAACTGCCGACCGAGAACAGCTCGATCTTGGGCATAGGGGGGAGCAAAGGGGCAATCATCAGGGTCAGCGCCAGCGCCAGGCTGATGCGCACGCGAGCCGGCGTCAGCCGGCTACCAAACACCGCCATCACCATCAGCAGCCCGCTCACCCGCGCCAACGGCCAGACGATGGAAGACAACCACTCCATGATGAGAGCGGTTGTGTAGGTCATCCCGGCACCTTGCGGGCCATCGAGGCCGGCAACGGGCGCAGCAGGCCGCTCTGCTCGAGCGAGCCCTTCATCCCACCACCTCCGGAATTTGGCTCACCATCAGCAGGAAGAAGTCCATCAGACTCTGCAAGCCCCAGTGCGCCCCCGCCCCCAGTGCAAACAGGGTGACGATGAGGCGGGGCAAAAAGCTCAAGGTCTGTTCGTTGATGGAGGTGGCCGCCTGGAAGATGGCCACCAGCAAGCCGACACAGAGGCTCGGCAGGATCACGGCACACACCATGATGGTGACCAGCCAGAGCGCCTCGCGAAACACGTCGATAAAGGTTTCAGGACTCATGCCGTTCGCTCCTTGCGTTGCTCGCCCTTAACCACCGGCGCCCAGCCCGAAGCTGTTGGCCAGGGATCCCAGGATCAGGTTCCAGCCATCCACCATGACAAACAACATCAGTTTGAATGGCAGGGAGACCAGCATCGGCGACAACATCATCATCCCCATCGCCATCAGGATACTGGCCACCACCAGGTCTATCACCAGGAACGGCAGAAACAGCATGAAGCCTATCTGGAACGCGGTCTTGAGCTCGCTGGTGACAAACGCCGGGATCAGCACCCGCAGCGGCACGTCGGCGGGCTTGTCCACCTGCACGTTCGCTATCTCCATGAAGGTGTTGAGATCCTTGATCCGGGTCTGGGCCAGCATGAACTGGTGGATGGGCAGCTCGGCCTTCTCCAGCGCCTCCTTGGCCTGGATGGTCTCGGCCAGATAGGGTTGCAGCGCCTCGTTGTTGATGCGATCCAGCACCGGCGACATGATGAAGAACGACATGAACAGGGCGATGCCGATCAACACCTGGTTGGACGGGCTCTGCTGCAGGCCAATGGCCTGGCGCAGAATGCCGAGCACTATGATGATGCGGGTAAACGAGGTCATCATGATGACCATGGCCGGCAGGAAGGAGAGCGCCGTCATCAGCGCCAGCACCTGCAGGGTCAGGCTGTATTCCTGGCTGCCGTCCGCCATAGTCTTGATGGTGACTGCCGACATGCCGTCCTGGGCCAGCGCCAGCGGTGAGCAGAGGATCAGGAGGGATAACAGGCCGACCAGCAGCCCACCGTGCGGCCGTGAGCCGTTAGCTTTTTTCATGCTTGCCCATCAATTTGCCAAGCTGCTGGGAGAACGCCTGGGGCTGGCTCTCGTCCAGCGGCTCTTCCAGGCGATAGAGAAAGTTGACCTGCTGCGGCGTCACCCCGAGCAACAGCTGCTGTTCGCCCACCTTGACCACCAGCAGCTTCTCCTTGTAGCCCACCGGTAGGCTGGCGATGACCCGCATCTGGCCGCCCCCCATGGCGGTGGCAATCTTGCTCTTCTTGAGCAGGAAACCGAGCACCAGGATGAGGCCGATGACCATCAGGCTGGAGAGCAGCCAGGAGGTGAGGCTGGGCGGATTGGCGCCCGCACCGGGTTCGGCCAGTGCAGGGAGGGACAACAGCAGTAACGGGAACGCGCGGATCATTTGAGTTTCTTGATCCTTTCAATCTGACTGATGACGTCGGCCAACACAGAAGGGATGCCGAACTTCTTGGTCAGCATCCGGGCCCCCTCAAACGGTGACACTATGAGTCTGGTCATTTGAGCTTCTTGATCCTTTCGATCTGGCTGATGACGTCGGTCAACCGGATGCCGAACTTGTCGTTCACCACCACCACCTCGCCGTGGGCGATCAGGGTACCGTTGACCAGTACGTCGAGCGGCTCGCCCGCCACCCGATCCAGCTCCACCACCGAGCCCTGGTTGAGCTGCAGCAGGTTGCGGATGCTGATCTGGCTGCGGCCCACTTCCATGGCGATGGTCACCGGAATATCCAGAATGGTATCCAGCTTGCGCCGCTCCTCGGCACTGATGGGGGCATCATCCTTGAGCTCTTCGAGGGGAGCGGGCTTGGCTTCAGCAGTCACCTGCTCTTCCAGCGCGGCTGCCCAGGCGTCCGCCATCAGATCCTCTTCATCAGTTCCGCTCATCTTGAATTCCTTATGCTGCTTTCTTGACGGCCTGCCAGCGCAGATCGCCGTTTATCGTTGTTGATCTTCGATGCTGCGCTCGAGCTCTTCCAGCTCTGCCTCACCATCGATGCGTACACCGCCCCGGGTCACCAGATGCATCTCGGTCTTGACCCCTTCCGGGCGCTTGAGTTTGTCGGTGATCTTGAGCGCCACATTGTCCTTGGTCCGCCCCATCTTGGCATGGAAGGTGGGCAAGTCCTCCACGAACACCAGCAGGTTCTCCGGCATCTCCACCGGGATGATGTCGCCGGGTTGCAGCTCCATCAGCTCGCGCAGGGTGAGCTCGGTCTCCAGCAACTTGGCCCGCAGCTCCACCTTAACGTCCATGATCTCGTCGCGCAGCGCCTTGCTCCAGCGCACGTCGGTGTCACCCTTGTCGCTCTGCACGCCGGCGTCCAGCAGCTCGCGGATAGGCTCCAGCATGGAGTAAGGCATGGCCACGTGAAAATCGCCGCCACCGCCATCCAGCTCGATATGGAACGAGCTGACCACGATCACCTCGGTGGGGCTGACGATGTTGGCCATAGCCGGGTTCACCTCGGAGTCGAGGTACTCGAAGCCCACGTCCATCACCGGCGCCCAGGCGTCCTTGTAGTCCTCGAACACCAGCTTGAGCAGCATCTGGATGATGCGCCGCTCGGTGGGGGTGAACTCGCGTCCCTCGATCTTGGCGTGGTAGCGGCCATCGCCACCGAAGAAGTTCTCCACCAGGATGAAGACCAGCCGCGCCTCCATGGTGATGAGCGCCGTCCCCTTGAGCGGACGGAAACGCACCATGTTCAGGCTGGTCGGCACAAACAGGGTGTGCACGTACTCGCCAAACTTGAGCATCTGCACGCCGTTGATGGAGACCTCGGCGGTGCGGCGCATCATGTTGAACAGGCTGATCCGCATGTGGCGGGCGAAACGCTCGTTCACCAGCTCCAGGGTCGGCATGCGACCACGGACGATGCGGTCCTGGGAGGAGAAGTCGAACTGGGCAACGCCGGGATCCCCCGCCGCGCCTATCTCTTCCTCTTCGACATCATCGACCCCGTGCAAGAGGGCATCAATTTCGTCCTGACTTAACAGATCGCTCACGCTTCACCCTTATTGCATGACAAAGCCGGTAAACAGCACTTGTTCGATAACGGGGGAAGAGACCAGGTCATTGAGCACCCGACGGCACTCTTCCAGTGAATCCTTGCGCAGCTTCTCCTTGCCCTCGAAGGTCATCAGCTGCTCGCTGGTGGCCGCACTGAAGACCCGCAGCAGGGTGCCTTCGATGAGGGGGATATTCTGCTTGGCCAGCGTCTCGTCGGCGGTGCCGCGCACCATCAGCTGGATCTTGATCTGCACCAGCCGGTCACGCTGACCACCGGAGACGTTGAACACGAAGGGGCGCGGCATACCCACGTAGAGCGAAGGCTGGGGTGCAGCCTCCTTGGGCTTGGCATCCTTGCCCTCCCCTGCGGCCTCGGCCGCCGGTTTGTCGCCGCCGGACAGCATGAACCAGGCGCCGGCCCCGCCACCACCCAGCACAATCACGGCCAGGGCGATAATCATGATCAGCTTCTTTTTCTTGCCTGCCGCCGGATCTTTCAGCGTCAGTTCGTTATCGTCTGCCATCCCTTGTCCACCCTAGTCTCAAACTTGTTCGATATCATAAACTTACTCGGGCTGGCATCAAGCATAGAAATCAATTCCGCTGTCGTTTGTCGATTCCGTCGACAAACGCATGCCGGCGCCCGTGACCTCTGCCTCAGTTTGGCCTGTTTCGGCAAAAGATCCGCTGCCTTTTTGGCCTTGCTGGCCCTGACCGGTAAACGCCGACTGGCCCTGTGACTGCTGCTGCGGCTGTTGTTGCACCAGGGTCTGGCCCAGCTGGATGCCCTGCCCGGCCAGCATATCACGCAGCCGGGGCATGGCCTGCTCCAGCATTTCCCGGGTCTGGCCATGCTGCACCACGAAATGGACGTTGGCCTGGCTGTCTGCCCCCATCTGGATCTGGATCTTCATCTTGCCAAGGCCGAGGGGATCGAGCTGGATCTCCGCCTGCTGCAGCTTGTCCGCCAGCATCAGATTGACCTTCTGATGCAACTGGGCCGGCGCCTCCGGATCGGCCAGCTTGAGATGGGGCAGATTGGCGGGCTCGCGCCGCGCAGCCGCTTCGGTGGCCGCCGGTCGGTTGTCATGACCCACCGCCTGGGGCTGGCTGTTCTGCTGGACCTGCTGGCTGCGGCTGCTCTCCGGGGTGGTGGTCGTCTCGCTGCTCTCCTGGGCGCCGCCGCGAGCCAGCTCTGCCACCTTCTGCTTCACGTCGACTTTCACCTCGCTGCGGGCCCTGGGGGCGTCGCTGCGCTCGGTGGCTTCCATCTGCTTGAGCCCGGCTGACAGGCTGGCCAGGGACGCTTGCGGGCCCTGCGGCTCGCTGCTGGCCAGCACCTGTTGCGGCGCGACCAGCACGGGTTCGCTGGCGGTGGCAGGCGCCGGTGCGCCGCTGCTGGCGACAGGAGCAGGCTGGCCCTCGGCCTTGGCGGCCACCGGCTTGGGCTGCCCGTCCCCCTCAGTGGCGGTCTGCGTTGGCGCCTTGTCAGCAGCAACGTTGCTCGAGCCGCCATCGGTGCGGGTCACCCCCTCTTCAAACGCTCTGGCGGCGCCGGGCTGAGTGGCCACGGCCTGGTGGGTGGCCTGCAGCGGAGCGGTTTTTACCGGCTCTTCCTTGCCCGCCATGGGCGGCACCACAGGCTTGGCCCCCTTGTCGGCGCCCTCCAGCTGGATCTTGGTGTCATTTTCACCCTGTTCGCTTAACGCGGCGGCGGGCACCTTGCTCAACAAGGCCGCCCGCTCGGCGGCGGAGAGCTCGTTTTTGCTCCCCTTGGTCTGTTTGCCACTGTTATCGGCCTGTTGGTCGGCATTGGCGCCGGCACCGCTCTCCTTGCCACCGCTCTCTTTCCCGGCTCCCTGCAGCTGAGCCGCCAAGGCTGCGTCATCCGTCATGACGGCATCCGGCTGCGCAGCCTTCGCATCAACCGGCACACTGGTTTCGCCCGTGAGCAAGCTGGCAGCCTGGCGGGCCAGCGCGGCGGCACTGGTCGTCGCCCCCTGTTTGTCGCTGCCAGCGAGCGGCTGGGTGAGGGTGGCCGATGCCTCGGCCGACTCGGCGTCCGCGCCCTTCTGCGGCAACATCTTGCCGTCCGTCTCGACGACGGGAGCCGTGACGACCAGATTGATGGCCGGCGGGGCGACCAGGGAGGTGTCCTGTTTGAGGGCATCCTGCAGACGCTGCAAGAAATCGTTCGGGGTGAGAGCGGGGTCGGGCTCGCTCCCCTTCTGTGGTTTGTCGTCGGCGCTACCGGCCTCTTCGGCCTCATTCGCCAAAGATTTGGCAACCTCGCTCTTGGCGGTCGGCACCGGCTTGTTGCTCTCCAATGCACCCGCGCTTCCCTGCTCGGCGCCGGGCCGCGCCGGAGCCTTGCCATCAGCATTGGGGGCCTTGCCATCTGCGTTGGCAACCTTGCCGTCGGCTTTGGCATTGACCTTGTCTGCCTGCTGCACCCGGTTCATCACCTCGGAAAAGCCGACCTTGCCGTCGCTCTGCAGGGCCCCTTCACCGCCATCCTGGCTCGCCGTCAGCACATCGCTCTTGTCGGCAGCGGCAGCGGTCGGCGCGGCGGGAGAATTGGTTAACAGTGTCTGCATCATGGTGAAGATTCCTGGCGACATTCGGCTTCGGGTTTATCCTCAGCTCCCCGGGGGAAGTGAGGCACACACGGGATGGCAAGAAGAAAGCAAGTTACAGGCCAGAATGGTGGAAACGGCGCAGCATGGCGTACTCGTCCAGCATCTTCTGCTCCTGGCGCTGGGCTTTCTGCTGCTCGCGTCCCGCTTGCTTGGCCAGCAGCAACTCCACCGCCTTGCGCCGCTGCTGGGCGGCCAGCCACTCCTCGCGGCGCAGTTCCAGCGCCTGGCGTACCTGCAACACCCCTTCGTACTGCTGGGTGGCCGCCTGCTCGAGCTTGTTGATGAAGGCATGATACTGGCTGTTCTGCTGGGCACCTATGCCCTGCAGGCCGCGGTCGGTCCACTGCTGGTGGTAAATTTGGCGGTACTGGTTGAGCGCGTCCTGCTGCTCCATGAAGATCTTCAAGTCCTGCTGGGCCTTGGCCAGCGCCAGCGCCGCCTGCTGTTCGGCCTCCACCAGCCGCTCCGACAACATTACCAAGCCTTTACTCATGGGCACGCCTCCCTCTTATCTTCTCGTCAACGCATCAGCGGCATGGCCACCAGCTGCAGGGCCTGCAGGCCCGCATCGTAGTGAATGACCTCGCGCATGCCCTGCTGCAAGAACTGATCCAGATAGGGTTTCTGGATGATGGCGCGGTCGATGCGGGGGTCGGAGCCCTGGCTGTAGGCACCGATGGTGATGAGATCGCGGTTCTGCTGGTAGAGGGAATAGAACTGCTTGAGGGTGCGCGCCAGCTCCATGTGTTCCGGCGAGGTCACCATGGGCATCACCCGGCTGATGGACTTTTCGATGTCGATGGCCGGGTAGTGGCCCGCATCGGCCAGCTCCCGCGACAACACGATGTGGCCGTCGAGGATGGCCCGCGCCGCATCGGCGATGGGATCCTGCAGATCGTCCCCTTCCGTCAATACGGTGAAAAAAGCCGTGATCGAGCCCTGCCCGTCGCTGCCGTTGCCGGCCCGCTCCACCAGTGCCGGCAATTTGGCGAACACCGAGGGCGGATAGCCCTTGGTGGCCGGCGGCTCGCCCACCGCCAGGGCGATTTCGCGCTGGGCCTGGGCGTAACGGGTGAGCGAGTCCATCAGCAGCAGCACGTTGAGCCCCTGATCGCGAAAATACTCGGCGATGGCCAGCGCCGTCTCGCACCCCTTGAGCCGCATCAGCGGCGAGGCATCGGCCGGCGCCGCCACCACCACGGAACGGGCACGCCCCTCCTCCCCCAGGATCTCCTCGATGAACTCCTTCACCTCGCGGCCCCGTTCGCCGATGAGCCCGACCACCACCACGTCGGCCACCGAGCCGCGGGTCATCATGCCGAGCAGCACGGATTTGCCGACGCCGGAGCCGGCGAACAGCCCCATCCGCTGGCCCTGCCCTACCGTCAGTACGGCGTTGATGGCGCGCACCCCCACGTCCATCGGTTGATGGATGGGACGGCGGGAGAGCGGGTTGATGCGGTGCTGGGCAAACTGCACCGTCTGGGAAGAGAGAATGGGACCGAGCCCGTCCAGCGGCTGGCCGATGCCGTCGATGACCCGCCCCAGCAGGTTCATGCCGACCGGGATGCCGTGCTCCTCGGTGATGGGCACCACCCGGGCACCCGGAATGACCCCCTTGAGCTGCTCGCTTGGCATCAGAAACAGCCGATCGCCGGAGAAACCGACCACTTCGGCCTCCAGCGAACCATCCTGGGTATCGATGCGACAGAGCGCTCCGATGGCGGCACGGCAGCCGATGGCTTCGAGGGTCAGCCCCACCACCCGGGTCAGCTTGCCGGCCACCGGCGGTTTGGGGGCGATATCGCGTACCCGATACCCTTGCAACCGATTGAGTAACGAGCCGCTCATCCGGCCTCCTGAGATATGACGTTGAATGAGTAGAGAAAGCAGACGGGCCGCACCCTGGCGGCCCGCACGCCCTTAGCCGCGGGCATCCTGCGATGCATTGTCGCGCAGGAAGTTGCGCAGCAGCTGATCGATGCGCCCCGCGAGGGTCAGATCGATGCTGGAGAGTTCGGTGGCCAGTTGCAGATCGCCGGGGGAAAGGGTGGGATCGCTTTGCAGCCGCCAGTGGCGCTTGGCACACTCCTCGGCGCCAAACGCCTGCTCGACCCGGGCCAGATCGTCCGGGTGCAACATCAGGGTGACCCCCAATTCGGCGGCCGGCAACAGCGCCAGCCCCTGCTTGAGCGCTTCGAGCAACAACCGGGGCGAGGTTTCCGCCTCGTGACGGATGAGGGCGCGGGCCAGCTGCATCACCAGGGCGATGAGCTGCTGCTCTACCGCACCGTCCAGCTCCTTGAGCGGGTTGGCGAGGCGATCGATCAGTCCCTGCCAGTGGCTCATCTGCTGATCCACCAGTTCGCGGCCGAGGGCCAGCCCCTCCTCCTTGCCCTGCTCCAGCCCGGCGGCATGGCCCTGCTGCAGGCCTTCCAGCTTGCCCTCTTCGAGCCCCTTGGCGTAACCGGCGTCACGCCCCTCGGCCATTCCCTCTTCCCAGGCGGCCTGGCGAATCGCTTCGAGCTCCTCGGCAGTGATGCTGGGGGCAGGCTCCTCCACCGGCTCTTCGACCGGGACCTCTTCTTCCTGCCGATACCAGTCCGGCGTCAGCCCGAGGGCATTGGTCTCGACCTCGGCCTCGACCTCCATCTCGGGCCAGCCCCAGGTCTGGACCTGGCTCTCATCCCCGTCGGGTCTGACATAACCGCGCAGCTTGTTGTTGTTCATCTGTCTGCCGCACTCCTCGCCATAACGCTGCCCGCTCTGCTATTCACGCCGACGTGACCGCTCATCAGAGGAACTCCTCGCCGCCACCGGCACCCAGCATGATCTCGCCGGCATCCGCCAGACGGCGGGCGATGGAGAGGATCTCCTTCTGGGCAGCTTCCACTTCGGAGACCCGGATCGGCCCCATGGCCTCCAGATCGTCCGCCAGCATTTCGGCGGCCCGCTTGGACATGTTCTTGAATACCTTCTCGCGCATCTGATCGTCGGAGCCCTTGAGCGCCCGTTGCAGCAGATCGCCAGGCACTTCCCGCAGCATGGTCTGGATGCCGCGATCGTCCACATCGATGAGGTTTTCGAACACGAACATCAAATCCTGGATCTGCTGGCTCATCTCCTCGTCCGACTCGCGGATGGAGTCCATCAGCTGGCCTTCGATGTTGGTGTCGAGGTAGTTCATGATGTTGGCTGCCGCCTTCAGGCCGCCCATCTTGGCTGCCTGGGCACCCGCCGCACCGGCGAACTGTTTCTCCATGATGTCGTTCAACTCTTGCAGCGCCGCCGGTTGCACCTCTTCCAGGTTGGCGATACGCATCACCAGGTCGAGGCGCACCTGCTCCGGGAACTGGCTCAGGATCTCGGCCGACTGTTCCGGCTCCAGATAGGAGAGGACGATGGTCTGGATCTGCGGGTGTTCGTTCTGGATGATGCTGGCCACCTGGCGGGCATCCATCCACTTGAGCGAGTCGAGGCCGCGGGCACCTGAACCCAGGATGATCTGGTCCACCAGGTTGCTGGCCTTGTCTTCGCCAAGGGCCGCCACCAGCGCCTTGCGCACGAAGTCTTCGCTGCCGATACCGATGTTGGTGTACTTCTGGATGTCGTCGATGAATTGACGGTGGACCGCCGCCACCCGGTCGTGGCTGAAATCCGACATGGAGGCCATCGACATGCCGAGCCGCTGCACCTGCTTGGGCTCGAGATGGCGGAAGATCTGGGCGGCATCCTCTTCGTTGAGGCTCAGCATCAATACCGCCGCCATCTCCATCCCGCTCATCTGATCCAGGATCTGGCGCTGACTGTCGGTGATGTCATTGCCGGTGACCTGTGTCTTGTTTTCGTCAGCCATCTTTGTTCGCTACCCATTCTTTAATGACCTGTGCGGCCAGATCCGGTTCGTTCGCCACCAGCGCACGTACCGCCTTGAGCAAGTCCTCGTCACGGTGCAGATCCGGCAGTTTCAGATGGCCATCACGTACACCGAACACCGGCTCGGATTCAGCCTGAGCCGCCAGCAGACTGAGCTCGTCATCCCCACCCAAGACGGTGTGGTTGTCGAAGTCCAGTTCCCCTTCCGGCTTGGCATCCGGATAGAGCAGGCGCTTGAGCATGGGCCGCACCACGGTGACGATCAACACTATGATGACCAGCACGGAGGCGGCGATGCGCACCGCACGCCAGAACCAGGGCTGCTCGTAGAGCGGCGCTTCGGCCACGCTCTCAAGCTCGGGCCGGTTGAACGGGATGGCGACCACCTCCAGAGTATCACCACGGGTCACATCAAAGCCAAGGCCACCGCTCAGCAGGCGACGCAGGGTATCGAGTTCGGGCTGGGTACGGGGCTCGCGGGTCACCTTGCCATCGGCAGCGGTAGACGCCTTGTAATCCACCGCCACCGAGACGGTCATGCGGCGAATGCCACCCATCTGGCGCCGGATATGGCTGACGGTGGTATCCAGTTCGAAGTTGCGGGTCGCCTCCTTGCGGGAGCGGCCGGAAGAGGAGGCGGTCGTTTCGGCATTGGGGCCGGTCGCCTGCTGCGGAATGTTGGAGGCGGCAGGCGGCTGGTTGGAGAGGGCGCCTGGCACACCGCCGTTGCTGCCGTTGGCGCTGTTCTCTTCCATGGTCATTTCGGAGCGCACCGCCGGCAAGTCCGGGTTGTAGGTCTTGCGGGTCTGCTCCTGCTGGGAGAAGTCGAGGGAGAGATCGACCTCCGCCGTATAATTGTCGGCGCCGAGCACCGGGATCAGGATGGCGTCAATTTTTTGTTTGTATTCCAGCTCCTGCTTCTGCTGCATCGCAAACTCCTTGCGAGTCTGGGCAGAGACGGGATCCTGGGAGCCCGAGTTGAGCAGGCGGCCGTTCTGGTCGGTCACGGTGACGCGGGTCGGCTCCAGACCGTGCACCGCAGAGGCGACCATATCGACGATGGAGTCCACTTCACCCTGGCCGAGGGCATTGCCCTTGAGGCTCAGCACCACGGTCGCGCTCGGTTTGCGTTCGTTGCGGGCAAACACGTTGTCTTTGGGGATAGCCAGCAGCACCTGGGCCTTGGCCACGTTCTGGAACTGCTCGATGGCGCTGGCCAGCTGGCGCTCGCGGCTCAGCTTGAGACGCTCGCTCTCCATGCGCTGGCTGACGCCAAAGCTGGAGTCCTTGAGCAGGATGTCTTCCCCGTCACTGGTGGTGTCGGTGGCATTGGCCAGGCCGGCACGGGTCAGCGCCAGCCGGATGCTGGAGTAGTTCTCGGCACTGACCAGCACGCTCTTACCATCCACCTGATAGGGGATCTTCTGCTGATCGAGGTAGTCGAGGGTCTTGACCAGCTCCTGGGTGGTGTAGGTGCCAAGGGGCCGCATGTCCGGCTCCTTGCCCCACAGCAGGATGAAAACGGCGATCGCCAGACAGATGGCCAACCCCAGGATCAGGGTGATCTGACGCAGCACATCCGTGTTGGACAGAAAGCCGAGTGCTGAACTCTTCTGCTCATTCTCATCGAGGGCGGCACTGCCCTCATCGTTCATCAGCAGTTCGCCGTTTTGGTCATTAGCCACGATTTATGTCCTTATTGCTGACATGTTCATGATGTTCAGTTGCCATGGTGAGCGCGCTTATACCGGCATGTTCATGATGGTCTTGTAGGCATCAACCATCTTGTTGCGTACCTGCACCGTCGCCTCGAAGGCGATGGAGGATTTCTGCCCGGCGATCATCACCTCGGACAAGTCGACCGAGTTGTCGCCCATGTCGAAACGGGTACGCAGATCGTTGGCGGCCCCCTGCAATTCGTTGACGTTGCCAAGGGCCTGTTGCAGCAACTGGCCAAAGTCGGATGTGACCTGGCGGCCCGGCTGGGTCAGCGGCGTGGCGCCGGCTTCGACCTTGAGTGCCTGCATCTCTTGCATCAGGCTGCTTGCACTAATTTCCATATTCCATCCCCAGACAAATCATTGACGCTGTCAGGGTGTAAGCAATTAGGGTGCCAACAAGTAGGAAACCACAATACAAGCGGGGTGAGGGGGGGTAAGCAGCCCGTAACAGGCGATGCGAGGGCAGATTCTTCGTCAGGTGACAGACCTTCCCGTCAGCCAGCAAGATGCGGGCCGACGGAAAAGGCCGGAAAGCGGGTGACTAGCGGGTCAGATCCTTGTCCACCCAGTACTTGGAGCCAGAGATATTGGCATCGAGCAGCAAGCCTTTCTCGCCGATCTGGTAGATGGCCATGCCGCCGTTGTACTTGGCGCTGAGCTCGGCGCTCTCTTTGCCCGCCACGGCCCCCATCTCGGAGGTGGCCTCCCAGCCTTGGCTCACGAAGGCATCGAACCTGGCCTTGTCTTCAAACAGGATCACCTGCTGGTAGAACTTGCCACCGAGCCCGGCCGCGAGCCCGGCACCGAACATCTTCATGTAGGTGTGCTTGCCGCTGGTGCGGTTGACCGCCACCCCGGCCCCCTGGTTGGTGTGCAGCATCAGGGAGAACTTGCGCGAGTCGAACACCGCATAGCCATAAGCCTTGTCAAACAACAGCTTGGCTGAGGGTTGCTGGTTGAACAGCCGCACCAGGGCGGTGTCGGCCATGGTATCGAGGGCAAGCCGCGCCTCGTCGGCCGTCTTGGGCTCCAGCATCTGGTCGAGCTTCTTGTCGGCCACCGTCAGCCACTCCTTGCCGGTGGCCACGCTCTTGTCGGTCCAGGCGCCGGCGGTGTTGAACGCCTCCGAACCCCACTGGGAAACCGATGCCCAGGTCGCCTTGGAGAAATCGGTGACGCTCTGCCACGCCTCCTTGCTGGTGTCGCTCACCGCGCTGCCGAGCTCGCTCGCGGCCGCCTTCACCTTGGCCCAGTCAGCCAGGCTGGGGGCCGATGCCAGCACCATGGCCGTTGCTATCACCAGGAATCGAATCTTCATGCTGTACTCCACCCTTTGTGATGAGTTGATGGTCACAGTAGCAGATATGGCCTAAGCCGGATAAGCCTAAGGACAAGAGGCGGGTCAATCAGTGACGCTCGTCATGATGGGCTCTATCCGATTGGCGACCTCGACGGGGCAAAGCCCGCCGCCGCTCTCACGCTATATCATGCAGCGCCGCAACAGGGCAGAGCGGGAGTGCGAAAGTAATGACACGGCCCACCGCCTAGCTGGCGGCGGGCTCTCGGTATTGCTGATGGATGGCGCGAAACGCCTCCTTGTTGCACAGCGCCGCCGCGACGCAGGCGGGGTCGAACTGGCTGCCGGCGTGGGTTTCGAGGTAGGCAAAGGCCGCTTCGAACGTCCAGGCCTGCTTGTAGGGCCGCTCGCTGGTGAGTGCATCGAACACGTCGGCTACCGCGACGATGCGGGCCTCCAGCGGGATCGCCTCCCCCGCCAGCCCTTCCGGGTAACCCCGCCCGTCGAAGCGCTCGTGGTGATAGGCGATGATGTTCTTGAGCATGTCGGTGTGATGGATGCCGTCGAGACCAAACTCGCTGATCATCAGGGCGATCATCTCCCGCCCCTTGAGCGGGTGAATCTTCATCTCCCCATACTCCTCTGGCGTCAGCTTGCCGGGTTTGAGCAAGATGGCGTCGGGCACCGCAATCTTGCCGATGTCGTGCAGCTCGGAGAAGAGATAGATGAACTCCACTTCCTCGTCGCTCAAGGGATAACGGGTGACCACGGCGCGGGCGATGAGCCGTGAATAGGCCGACATCCGGTGCAGGTGATTGGCGGTCTCTTCATCCCGGTAGCGGCTGAACTCCCGCGCCGTGGTAAGCGCGCCGCTCAGGGTCTGAATCGAGAAAAACTCCACTGCTATGATGGCCGCCAGGATCTGGGCGTATGCCGCCAGTTCACCACGGATGGCGGGGTCGAAGTAACCAGGCTCCCTGGCATCGCAAAACAGAAAACCGAACAGCTTGCTGTTGAACAACAGCGGCTCGGTGTAGCTGGACTCGTAACCGGCCGCCAGCAGCTTGCGGCTGTGCTCGGAGGGGGAGCCAAGCAGCGAGTCCAGCGTGTCGAGCACGCGGGGCTGTTTATGCTCGGCCAGATAGCGCAGGGAGGGGACCTCGCTCAGCTTGACCTCGTACTGCACCAGCGGGGAACTTCCCTCGGTGCTGTGGGCGAAGGTCTTGAGCCTGTCCGTGTGCTGGTCATAAATCGCGATGGCCACCCGGCTCAACTTGTCAAACCGCTGCCTGAGCGTGGCGTGCACGTTCTGCATTCTCTCGCCAAATGAGCTGTCCATCCCGTCCTTCCTTCCAGTCTGCCTGCAGGGAGTATAGTGACACCCGTCTTCCCGCTCTCGCAAAATTGAGTTGAAACTCAACAGCCAGCGAGCTGACGAGGCAAGGGTGCCGCCATCGGCCCGTATCGGCTCAAAACGGGCCTGCCTTGGCACAATCCTGCCTCGCCGGAGATATTGTTCGATTCCGCCGTGCCGGCTGTATAGTTTTTGGTTAGCCATTCCGGTAAAATCCGCGCCCTAAAACTAGAGCCACCTAAGAGTGATTGAGCGATGTCCAACACAAAACAGGCCCCCAAAGTAGGATTCGTCTCCTTGGGTTGCCCCAAAAATCTGGTCGATTCCGAGCGCATCCTGACCCAGCTGCGTACCGAAGGGTACGACGTGGTGCCCAGCTATGACGATGCGGAAGTGGTGGTGGTCAACACCTGCGGCTTCATCGACAGCGCGGTACAGGAGTCCCTGGAAGCCATCGGCGAGGCCCTGGCCGAGAACGGCAAGGTGATCGTCACCGGCTGCCTCGGTGCCAAAGAGAACCAGATCCGCGAGATCCACCCCAAGGTGCTCGAGATCACCGGTCCCCACGCCTATGAAGAGGTGCTGGGCCACGTGCACAAGTACGTCGAGAAGCCGACCCACAACCCCTTCACCAGCCTGGTGCCGGCTCAGGGCGTCAAGCTGACCCCCCGTCACTATGCCTATCTGAAGATTTCCGAAGGCTGCAACCACCGCTGCACCTTCTGCATCATCCCCTCCATGCGCGGGGATCTGGTGAGCCGCCCCATCGGCGAAGTGCTGGCCGAGGCCAAGCGTCTGAAAGAGGCCGGCGTAAAAGAGATCCTGGTGATCTCCCAGGACACCTCCGCCTACGGCGTGGACGTCAAGCACCGCACCGGTTTCTACGACGGCATGCCGGTCAAGACCAGCATGGTGGCCCTGTGCGAAGAGCTGGCCAAGCTCGGCATGTGGGTGCGCCTGCACTACGTCTACCCGTACCCCCACGTGGATGACGTCATCCCGCTGATGCGCGACGGCAAGGTACTGCCCTACCTCGACATCCCGCTGCAACACGCCAGCCCGCGCATCCTCAAGCTGATGAAGCGCCCGGGCACCGTCGAGCGCACCCTGGAGCGGATCCAGAAGTGGCGCGAGATCTGCCCCGAGATCACTCTGCGTTCCACCTTCATCGTCGGCTTCCCCGGCGAGACCGAAGAAGAGTTCCAGATGCTGCTGGACTTCATCGACAAGGCGGAGCTGGATCGGGTCGGCTGCTTCAAATACAGCCCGGTCGAAGGCGCCAAGGCCAACGAGCTGCCGGATCCGGTGCCGGAAGAGGTGCAGGAAGAGCGCTTCCAGCGCTTCATGGAGCTGCAGCAGCAGGTCTCCATCCGCAAGCTCGCCCGCAAGGTCGGCAAGGAGATGCTGGTGCTGATCGACGAGGTGGACGAAGAGGGTGCCACCGGCCGCTCCGCCGCCGATGCCCCCGAGATCGACGGCCTGGTCTACCTGAACGGTGAAACCGGCCTCAAGCCCGGCGACATGGTCAAGGTCCGCATCGATGAAGCGGACGAGTACGACCTGTGGGCCAGTCTCATCGACTGATCCCCGACAAGCGCCAACAAAAAAGCCAGTCAGTGACCCTGACTGGCTTTTTTATTGATTGCGCGAACTGGCTATACAGGCAGAGCAGCAGTATCAAGCATCACTGGACCACCTTTTCTGACGAGGACGGGACGCCGGTATCCGCCACCATCACCAGCACATGAAGGCCTTTATAATGGACCTCCTCAAGAGCCTTGAAACCATGACGGCAATAAACGCCACCGGTCAGGTTCTCGGTTTGCAAGTACAGCTTGCTGATCCCCGCCCTGCGGGCACGGCTGAGGATCTCTGTTACCAGCAAGGAGGCGACCCCCTGCCCGCGCGCTTGTTCAACCACATAGACCCCACCCAACCAATGCTCGTACTCGGGAAACATCGCCATTTCGCGGATCTTCAGCTCGGCAGCCCCTACCCATTCACCGGCCTGGCGGGCCAGTACCATCAGCGGAGCTCGATCAACCTGGGTGGCCGCCGTGACCTTGGCCAGTACCTGGTCTTGCGTGCAGCGACCAGTGTCGCGGCACCATTCGTCAAAATACCATGAGGCAACCACGCCTGCGGCAGATGGCGCATCCGCCAGTAACACCAACTCCATAAAATCCTCTTTTGTCTATGACCCCTGACCAGCAGGGGAGGGATGAACAGGGCGAGGCGAAACCCAGAGTCGCGCCAGCGGACGTCAGCCTCGGCGGCAGCGAGTCTCCAGGACTCGTCTGCCCCAGACCAGGTTACCGAATGGATATCATAACCAGCCGGGGAGCGGAAGCTGGCCATGCCTGAAAAGGCAAGTGCGGCCTCAGCCATTGGCAGAGCCTGTGATGAGCGGCGAGCAGGCTGCGCTAAGGAGCCGGTAGCCCAGGCGCGCCTTCCCGTCGTCACGCACCGCCAAGGACGCTCACGCCCACCGTTTTCCCATAAAAAAACCTGCTCCGAAGAGCAGGTTTTTACCTAACGGGATGGGAGTCAGATCGCTCAGGCGACCCGGCCCTTGCCCTGGATCACATCACCCCAGGCCGACTGCACCAGGCTGTTGGCCTGGCTGTCGAGCCGGTTGAGCAGGCCCATGTCGCCCGCTTCTGGGGCGAAGCTGCTCATGGCCTGGATCAGCTTGTCCACCGCCTGATGGGAGAGCGCGCTGTAGCTGCGCTCGCCGTCAGCCTGCTGCTCGCCAAGCCCGATCACCAGCTGGGCCCGGTTGTCGGCGAAGTAGTTGCTGAAGGTGGCACTGCCCAGCTGCTCGAACTTGCCCTGCTCGCTGGTACCGTCGGTATGACGGTTGACCAGCAGTTGCAGATCGTAGCCGCTGCGCTTGAACCAGAGATCCCGCCAGCTGACGTCGTTGAAGACGATGAAGTCCTCCTTGCCGATGTCCTGCACCAGATTCTCTATCACGGCGCCACTGAACACGAAGCTGTCGACGCCGGTGCCACCGCTGAACTGGTTCTGATAACCCCCCAGCACCAGCAGGTCATCGCCGACGCCGCCATCGAGCTGGCTGAACTTGGCGACCTGATCGGCGATCAACCGATCCTGGCCGTCACCGCCCCGAATGGTGGCGTGATAGCCCATCAGCTTGACCTGGTTGTTGCCATGTTCGGCCAGCAGACGGTTGTGATTGCCAAACACCATGGCAAAGTCGTCGCCCTCTCCGAGCCGGATCTGGTTGTGATGGCCGATGGTCACCGTGAAGTCCTGATCCGCGCCGGCGTCTATCTGGTTGTAGTTGCCGGAGGTCACCAGATAATCCTGGCCGGCCCCCCCTTCCACTATGCCCTCTTCCCCGAAGATGAAGGCCTGATCGTTGCCCTCCCCCATGAAGGCGCGGTTGACACGGCCGGCCAGCACGGCGACATCGTCACCCTGCCCGCCGAACATCATGTTCTCCCGACCCATCATGATCCCGGTGTCCTGACCGGCACCGCCGGTGAAGATGTTGGAGGTCCCGGTGGCGTAGAAGACATCGTCCCCGCGGCCACCCCAGAAGTTGTTGTTGTCGCCGAGGTAGGCCCCCAGATCCTTGCCGTCTCCTCCCCAGTTGAAGTTGTAGTTGCCAAGGGAGACATGCATGTCGCCATCCCCCTGCAGGTGACCACTGTTGCGCAGGAAGTCGAAGGTCTGCTCCTTCATGTTGAGCAGATCGGCCGTCAGGTTCTGCTTGAGGTTGCTGGCCAGCGCCACCACCTCCGCCTGCTTGTCCCGGTTGAACAGGGTGGCAAACAGGTTGGGCAGACTCAGCGCATTGAAGCCGAAGGCACGCTCCTCGGTGGCGGCTGGCAGCGCCGCCGGCTTGGCGTCGCTCCCCTGCTGCACCGTCACGGTACCGGACTTGACCTCCTCGGGTGCCTCATCCTGCAGACCGTGGCTGCGGGCAAAGCTGCTGAGGGCATCTTCCCCCAGATCCAGCCCGGCTTTGAGCTGATCGAGCCACTTGGCCGGATCGGTCAGGCTCTTGAGCTGATCGCCGCCAAACTCGGCGATGACGCCCAGCATCTCCTGCAACAGGGCCGGCGCATCGATGGCCGCCCCATCGCGGGCCACCAGCTGGCCACGGGCGTTGTAATCCACGCCGAAGATGTCCGCCAGCGTGGTATCGGCCCCCACCCCGGCCAGGCGTCCCAGCAACCGGTTCTGCAGCTGGCGCGGCAGATCGGTCGGGGTGAAGGTAAAGGTGGTTTTCGCCTGCCCGCTGGCAGTGAACTCCTGGGTCATCAGCCCGAACAAGGAGCCCAGGTTGGTGTCCAAGATCGCCTGGATGTTGTCACCGAACACGAAGTTCCAGTTGCCCGTGGTGACCTGGATGTCGGCCCCCTGACCGGCCACGGCGAAGTTGAAGACCAGCTTATCGTTGGCCTGGCGCAGCTTGTCCGCCCGGCTCAACGGTCCCTGTTCCCCCTGGCCGCCGCCCGAGATCCGCTTGTTGAACTCCTTGTTGAGGGTTGCCTCCAGATCGCTCTTGAGCCCGCGGCTGCTGCGCTCATGGTCGCTGTCCAGACGCGTGAGCGAGCCGTATTCGATGCTGCTGGTCTGATCCAGCCCGGCCATGTCGGCCACGAACTTGTTGGCACCGGCCAGGGTCCACTGATCCCACTGGCTGGCCACCCAATCCGGCTTGGCACCGTCACCGGCGATCTGCTGGAGGGCACCGGCAATACGGGCCGCCCCGCCAAACGGGTTGACCAGCGGCGGAGTGGGGATGGATTTTTCCAGCATCACGATGAGATCGTTGCTGCGCCCCTGGTTGAAGCTGACATTGCGTTGCCCCACGAACAGCTGGGCCCCTTCCAGCGCCCGGTAGCCGGCGATGTCGACGCTGTGTTTGCTGTCGCCATCCCCGATGTGCACCATGACGTTGTTGTCGCCGAAGGCCAGCGACTTCATGCCGCCCGTGCCCACCTTGACACCCAGGTTGGTGGTCCCCCAGTTGAGGGCGGTGAACTCGCCATCCCCCACGTTGACCTGGATGTTGCCCGAGTAGCTGACCGCATTGTCGGCCTGGCTCGAGGCCGTTTCCGGCTGGCGCTGTTTGTCGGGTGCGACGAAGGTCTCGTCGTTGTCGGCAATGGCGCCCCGGGCACGGCTTTCGCCCTCGCCCACCTTGGCCAGCACGATATCCCCTTCAGCCACACCGCCGCGCACCCGCTCGTTGTGCGCCACAGGTTCGCCGGCGTCATCCAGGGTCAATACCACCTTGTTGGCTGCCACCTTGCGAGCCCAGACATCCGCCTCATCGCGGGTATGCTTGCGCCCGCCCTGATCGACCGCCACTTCACTGCTGCGGGCCGATACCTGGGTACGGATCCCCTCGCCATCCAGCGCCTGAATAAAGCGGCGGGCAAAGCCGGTCTGCAGGTCCTCGCTCACCAGGGAGCAACCCACCAGACTGATGTGGCTCGGCTTGGTGGTCACGCCAGCCTCTTGCTGCAGGCGATCGCCCAGGCGGCGCAGATGACCGGCCAGCTCGTCGGCGCTGTAGCCGCTGAGACGACTGTTGTTCTGCCCGTCCGCATCGCGGCCATGCCCCACCACCTGCCAGCGGATATTGCCCGCCAGTTGCGCAGGGTCGCCATACACCACCCGATAGTTGCCATCCGCATCCAGCTGTACCACCAGACTGCGGTCTGGGTGCTTGCCAGCCAGGCTGGCCGCGGCCTTGGCGGCCACCGGATCATCTTCGGTCTGAATGATGATCTGGCTGGTGAAGCGGGTCTCGCCCCCTTCACTGCCCGGCACCACCTCAGGTCGCTGCCACTGCTCGACCCGCTGGTTGCGAACCGGCTGATCCGCGCCATCCAGCGCCGCCGGCGTGCGGCTCAACAAGCCGCCAACAATCTGCTCGGCGTACTGACTCATCAGGCGGTTGCTGGCCAGATGGCCATAGAAGGTCTGCTCGCCGCTGACCTGATAACCGGCCACGGCCAGCTTGGCCCGCAGTTTTTCCCCTTCGCTGCCGAGCCCTTCGTTGTCGGTCAGCAGCATGATGGGGGTGCTCTTGGGCAGGCCGTCGAGGTTTTTCTCCACCGAGAAACGACCGTTGACCGCCTTGGCAAGCGCCCCCACCAGACCGCCCGGGTTGGGCAGCTCGTGGGCCGTGATCGCCTTGCTCATGCTGGGCATGGGGCGATCGAGCAGCAGCCCGCCCACCGGCTTGCCCTGCTCGGCGGCATAACGGACCAGGTCGGCGGCGATGGGCCCGCCCATGGAGTAGCCATGGATCAGGATCTTGCCAGGCGCCACCCCGCGCTCTTCCACCAGATAGCGGAACATGGTGCGGGCATCCTGGTAGACCCCCTGCTCGCTGGGTCCGCCATCGCTGGCCCCATAGCCACGCAGGTTGACCGCCAGCATGTCGACGCCCTGCTTCTGATAGTGGCTGCGAACCGCATCGGCCTGCTCCTCGGCGGAAGAACCCGAACCATGCAGGAACAGCACCACCTCGGGCTTGCCATCCTGCGGCGTCCCTGGCCGCTCGGCCCCCTTGTGCAGGTAACCGGACAGACGGCCGGCATCCCCTTGCAGGGTCACCGGCTCGGCCTCGCCCTTGCTCACCGCATGGTCGAGCAGTTGGCGGGTGATGTCGCCCACCTGGCGCCGCTCATCGCGGGTGCCGTAGAGGTTGTCGTTGAGGAAGCGGGTCAGCGGATTGAGTGGCTGTTTGTCCAGCGGGGCCGAACCATCGTTCGCCACGGAGACGGGTTTGCCGGAGCCTGCTGACAGCTCACCATCGGCAAGCGTATCGCCCTTGCGTGGCGTGCCAAGGGCGACCAGCTCATCGAGCTGCGCCGTATAGGCATGCTGCTGATAGAACTCGAGAGTACGGCCGAAGGCACCATCGAGGGCAGCCTGTACTGACACCTTGCTGTCTTCGCCAGCCAGATCGATCAGATCCCGGTAGTTGGCGGTATAGCTCTCCAGCACCTGCTTGCGCGCATCCCCGCTCTCCTGCAGCGCTCGATAGACCGTCAGACTCTCGTTCACCGAGTGACCACCATCGAATACCAGGAAGGCAAGGGTGTTGAGGTAAGCCTGGCTTGGGGAGTAAGCAGGATCTTTGGCCGCCAGATAGTTGTTCAGGTGGACCATGATGTTGGTCGAGCCGGAAGCACCTGTCACCACGGACAGCCCCTTGTCCAGCGCATTGCGCTCAAAGGTGGTCTCCTTGCCCGGTGTCAGGATGCGGCCATCCGCCACGCTGCGCCCGTTCAGGAAATCCTCGTACTTGTCACCACCGGGCTGGTAGTGCAGACCGGTGCCATAGTCGCTGGTGGTACGGCCAGGCAGGTCGACCTGCAGCAGACCATCCTTGGCCGAAGCAACCTCGGTACTGGTCGAGCGCGCCTTGGTGATGACGCTGCCGTAGAAGCGATCGCCCTCTCTCTTCCAGTTGGCCGTGTCCATCCCAAGCTCGGGGTGGGTGGCCATCTTCACCGCCAGGAAGGGGACCTTGATGACATCGAAACCGTTGTCGACCCGGGTCATCATCTGCTTGAAGTTGGCAAAGGTAGGCTCGGCCAGGAACTCGGTCAGACTGGGCACCCGGCTGAACCAGGGACGGGTGTCTTTCTTGATGGCCTCGGCGAATGCCGCCATTTTCTTGTCGATGCGCTGGGTGCGGGTGGCCTCATCCAGTTGCAGTGTCTGGATCCAGTCATCAAACTCCTTCACCAGCTTGGATCCCAGCTGTGCCGAGGTATCGAGCGCGGCCTGCGATGGTGCCGTCACCAGCCCATGAGCGATCTCCGAATCGAAGCGACGGCCAAACAGGTTGTCGATGTACTGGCCGGTCGCCTTGCTGCGCTGGGCATCTGCCAGCAGCGATTGGGCCAGCACCTGCAACTGCGGATAATCCCCCAGCGTCTTGCTGGCGGTTTCAAACAGGGCGATGGTACGCGGCCCCCGCACGTCGCCAGACAGCCAGAGGGACTTGATCTCTGCGGCCAGCTGGCGGGTTTGCGGCGTGTCGAACTGGTTCAGCTGGTGCGCAAATGCGATCAGACTGTCATGCTCGGTGCGCGGCGCCTGTCGCTCGGCGCGGGAGTTGGTCTCGGTCAGTGACCGGATACCAAGCTCGCTCACCTTGGCGATGTCGGTGGCACTGAGCTCGCCCACGGCACCGATAATCCGGCCGATGCCATCGAATACCAGTTGCTCTTCAAAGCGGGCAGCCTGCTCCGGCGGCAAGGCCAGCCCATACACGCCAGCGCTCTTGGCTCGGGAGGCAAACGTATGGCTCAGCAAGGATGCCGCTTCGAAACGCAGCGCCTTCACTTGCTCGCCGCGCCGGGCAAACTCTTTGGGGTCACGCGCCTGCCACTGGGTCAGGCTCTGTTCCAGCAACCCCAGATTCGCCTCCGATGGTTGCTGTTGCACCCGCACCACGGCCTCACGCACCGCCTTGAGGCGCTCGCTTGGCAGATCGATGGAGAGCTTGCCCAGCTGGCGACGGGTGGAGTCAATGAAGCCGTTGTCTCCGCTCTTGAGCAGCTGGAAGGCAAAACCGGCGGTCTCGGGAACGGCGACGGCCGGTCCCCGCACAGGGTGGTCCAGCGGGGCCGTATCAGCATTCGCCACGCCCGGGCTCTGGTCTCCCGGTTTGTGGCCGCCTAGGGCCTGCAGTCCGCTCGTCACCTCTGCTTGATGCTCGGCGGTGAGCTGGCTCCATGCCTCGGCATGGTTGGCCATCACCCACTCGGCCTTGTGGTTGGCAGAGGCCACCTTCTTGGCATTCTTGACCGGTGGCAGCCCCTGGCGCTCCCGATAGGCCTGATACCAGCTGTCGAAGTCCGCGCTCTGCTCGACCAGATGGTTGACCGCCGCCACTATGGTACGACGACTGACCGGGTCGAACTGGTCGAGGGTCTTCACCTCCACCCTGGCGGTCGATTCCGACTTCGGCACAAACTGGCTCAGCTCGTTCGGTACCTGGCGGAACTCGAACAGGATGGCCGGCTCGGGGTGCTTGCTGTCCCCCGTGGTCGCATTGTTGATGCCATGCCCGGCTACCTCGCCACCAAATTTGAAGTAGTCATAGATGTTCTGTGCCAGCGCCGGTGAATAGGCCGACTTGAGGGTCGCCAGGATCTGCTCGGACACCAGCTTGCGGTCATGGGCACTGAGCAGGGCCAACATGGCCACCGGCTTGGTTCTTGGCAAGATTTCCCAGGCATTCTTGACCTTGGGATCGGTCAACCCCTGGGCGTTGGGCGTGATCCCCTCGGCCAGCGGATCCCAGTCATTGATGTGAATGCCGTATTCCCGGGCCAGATCGGCCGTCTTGCCATAAATGGAAGTGAGGTAGGCAAACACATTCTGTGCGGTGGCCGCATCTTCCCACTGCACATTGGCCGTGTTGGACAGCAACAGCTCCTTCAGCTCGGGGTGATACCAGGGAGCGGACTCCAGCAGCCGGATCTCCTGGGAAGAGCCGCTACCAAACGCCTTGGCGCTGACCGCCACGGTCGCCTGCTGGCCGCTCGGCGTCATGCCGATGGTCTGCCCCTGACCGTCACGGGCGGCGCCATTACCGGCCGCGATCACGTGGTTGGCATTGGAGATGACCAGGGTGAAACGGCCATCCTCGCTCACGAGATCGGACAGTCTGGTGTGATTGGTCTGGCCGATGTGCTGGGTGAACTCTCTGGCAAGCCAGAGCATGGCCTCCTTGCGAGCTTCCACCGCCTGCTGATCCTGCATCTCGCTTGGATAGGTCACCAGCTCGATGGTATGGGTCTGCCACTGGTTGATCCCTTTGACATCGCTGATCCCGGCGGGATTGGTGTACCCCCCCTGGTTCATGTCCTTGGTCAGCATGAACAGCGGGTTGCCTGCCGCATCGTGCACGTAGCCAAACTTCTGTGCCGAGTTCTTCGGCAGCGCCACCACCAACCCAGTCAGCTCGTTCTCGATGCCGATGGAAGAGCCGTCGAAGTGACTGCTGAACTCAGGCACGGCCTTGCTGCCCGTGCGGGGGCCATGCAGACCGGTGAGATCCACGGCCGCCGTGGCCAGTACCTCATGCTGCTGCACCGGTTTGGTCGCCGTGGCTGTCGCCTGCACCTCCTGCTGCACCTGGCTCGGCGTTGGGGTCGGGGCCACCGGTGGTGTCGCCGGTTGACGGATCCCGGCATTGATCTGCAGCCGGTTGACCGCCGCCAGCGCCCCGTCGAGGGCGGACTGTTCCTGCTCGCTCAGCCCGGTGGCAGTGTCGATGGCCGAGGGTTGGACCTCATCAGGAGCAGATACGGTGCCGACGGCTGGCACATCCAGCTCGCCGGCCTGCGGCAGGGGCTGTGCGGTGGCCGAGGGCTGGCCGGGCTGGGCACCCTGGCGGTTCGGCTTGTCGCCGCTTTGCTTGAGGCTCGCCGCATTCTGTTTGGCCTGGTTGGCCTGCAAACCGGCCTGGCTGGCCGCCTGCTCGCCGGCGAGCTGCGCCTGGCTGGCATTCGCTTCGCCCTGCTGCTGCCGCGATGCTGCCTCCCCCTGGCGAGCCAGCGCGTCGAGACGGCGCTGTTCGGCCTGGGCGGCCCGCTGCTGGCCAGCCGCCTCGGCGTCACCTTGCAGCTGTTCACTGCGCTGCTGACCCGTCTTGGACTTGGCCTGCGCGCTATCGACCTGCTGATGCTGCGCCTCATGGCGAGATCTGGCCTCTTCGATCGCCGTGCCAGCAGTGTTGCCGGCATCGTCCAGATCTTCCTGGACCGTGCTCAGCAGACGATCGGCAAAGCCGGTGCGCCAATGCTGGCCGGATGGCTCGCTCGCCGCGTCGGACGCTCTGACCTGCTCGAAGCGGCGCGCCAGCGTATCGAGCTGCGCCGTCATGTCGCCGGCTTCCGCCTCGATGGCGGCACGCTGCTGCTGGCCATTCTCCGCCAGCTTCTGCTGGTCGGTAGCCTCCAGCTGGGACTGGCTCCCGGCGATGGCGGCCAGCTGCTGCGCCTTCTCCTGCTCGAGCCGCTGTTTGTCGGCATCGGCACTCGCCTGATCGCCTCTCGCCCGGGCAGCGTTGTCGTCTTGCACCAGCTGGGCGCTGACCTGGCCTATCTCGGCCTTGCCAGAGGCGGTGGCCTCCACGTTGTCGAGCAGGTAGCCAAGGCCGTTGCTCTCACCGATACCGCGGAACGCCAGGGTGTTGCGACCCTCGCGGGCCGTCAGCGTCAGCGCCTTGCTCTGCCAGCTGCTGGCATCCCCTTCGCTGGCAAACACCCGCTCGCCATTCCACAACACCTCGATGCCGTGTTGCAGGGAAATATTGGCCCGGCGGGCAAAATCAAATGTCAGGTTGACGGTCTCGCCCGCCTTGAGGCCGGCAAGATCCTGGGAAATCTGGGTATTGCGGTCAGTCGACAGTTCGCTGACCCGGGCACCGTGCCCGTCAGCAGCCAGCCCGTAGGTGGCAGCAGAAAAATCTGCCTCGATCCCGTCACCGGCATGCTGCCAGCCGTGGGCGCCCCGCTCGAAATCGCCGTTGACGATGAGGTTTTCACCGCCCCTTGCCAGGCCTTGCTCATCGAGCTGCAGCGCCTTGTCCATGGCCTGCTCGTCGCGCTCGCCGGCCTGGCTCACCTTGCCGGTCAGACTGCCGGCCAGGGAGGATTTCACCTCGCTGATCTCGTCCAGCCCAAAGCCGCTGAGCCCCTGCACCTCGCCCAGGCTGGCCGCTTGCGGCGCCTTGAGCGGGCCCTCTTCGTCCCCCTGCACCAGATAGTTGATGGCCTGGTTGCCGGCGCTGCCGAGCAGGGTCTGCTTGATGTTGTCAAACAGGGTGCCGAGCTTGTTGCTGCTGGTATTGCTGCTAGCGATGGCCAGGCTGTAGAAATCGCCGTTGCCGATCTTGATGGCCACGTTGTGGCGGGCATAGGCCGCCGTGATGTCCAGTCCGTCACCGATCTGGACGTTGGCATTGCCCTTGCCCTTCATGACAGCAACGTTGAGGCCGTTCCCCACCTTGGTGTTGAGGTTGTAATCACCCCACACCAGGTTGACGGTGGTGCCATCACCCACCTTGACGTTGTTGTTGAACTTGCCGTAGGCGGCCGTCACGCTCAGACCGTCCCCTACCGTAGTGGTCTGGTTGACCTCCCCCTTGGCGAGGGTGACCTGGATGCCGTCCCCCACCCGGGTGACGATATTGGCCTTGCCAAGCAGCGCCTGATAGCCTTCGCCCTCCCCGACCTGGGTCACTATGTTCGCATCGCCCTTGGCCAGCACGACCTGACGGCCATCCCCTACCTTGGTGATGACGTTGGCCTTGCCCCAGGCGCCGGTGTAGCCGTCGCCGTTGCCGACCTGGGTGACCAGGTTGGCCTCCCCTTGCAGCACGGCCACTTCACGCCCATCCCCCACCTTGGTCAGCACGTTGGCGCGGCCCTTGGCGAAGCTGTAACGATCGCCGTTGCCGACCTGGGTCAGCAGATTGACGTCGCCCCAGGCGCCCTGCACCACCAGCCCGTCACCCACCTTGGTGATGAGGTTGGCGCGCCCCTTGGCCAGACCTATGGTGCTGCCGGCCCCGACGTGGGTCATCACGTTGCCCACCTCGGAAATGAGCAGACCCACCGTGGTGCCGTCACCTATCTTGGTCAGCAGGTTGCCCTTGCCCCACAGCACGCCGGCGGTGGTGCCATTGCCCACGTGGGTCAACACGTTGGCATCGGCCTTGGCGATGGCGCCGAGGAAGTCATCCCCCACCTTGGTGATGATGTTGGCCTTGCCCAGCGCCAGTACGCCGGTCAGACCGCTGCCGACATGGGTCACTATGTTGGCCTTGCCGAACAGGGCTGCCAGCGTGGTGCCGCTGCCCACCTTGGTCATCACGTTCAGCTCGCCGGCAAACAACCCCAGGCTGGTGCCGTTGCCGATGTGGCTGTAGACGTTGGCCTTGCCGATCATCAGCGCGGCTGTCAGACCATCCCCCACCTTGGTGAACAGGTTGGCCTGCCCCAGCATGGCGGCGAAGGTCTCGCCAGCACCGACGTGGGTGAAGACGTTGGCATTGCCCACCATGGCGGCCTGCGTCATGCCATTGCCCACCTTGGTCGCCAGGTTGCCCTGGGCCAGCATCAGCGCCACGGTCAGGCCGTCACCGATATGGGTGAAGACGTTGGCCTTGGCCACCATTAGCGCCAGTGCATTGCCATCGCCGACCTTGGTGAAGACGTTGGCCACCCCGCCCATCAGGGCCCAGGCATCGCCTTGGCCTATCTGGGTAAACAGGTTGCCGGCGCCGATCATGGCGGCAATCGCCGTGCCGTCGCCCACCTTGGTAAACAGGTTGCCGGCAGCCCCCATCACACCCAGGGTGTCGCCGTTGCCGACATGGGTCAGCACGTTGGCGCCCCCCAGCATCACCGCAGAGAGATCGCCATCACCGACCCGGGTCAGCACGTTGGCAGCTCCCAGCAGCAGCGCCTGGGTATCCCCCTGACCAATCTGGGTCAACACGTTGGCGCCGCCCCCCAGAATGGCCTGCACCTTGCCGTTGCCCTTCCTGGTCAGCACGTTGGCACCGCCCAGCAACACGGCGCGGGTATCGGCAGCCTCATCACCCTGGGTGACGTGAGTCAGCACGTTGGCGCCGCCCAGCAGACCGGCCGTCAGTTGGCCCGCACCGAACTTGGTCAACACGTTGGCACCGCCCACCGACAGGACGTCGAGCCGGCCGTTGCCGACCTGGGTCAGCAGGTTGAAGCCGCCCCCCGCCAGCCACAGACCGCGGCCGTCGCCCAGCTGGGTATGGCTGTTGTAACCGCCCAGCATGACCACCTGGCTGTCGCCACGGCCCTGCTGCACCGAGATGTTGCCATAGGCCAGCAGACGGGCCAAGTACTCGCCGTCACCGCTGCGCACCAGCACGTTGGCCGCACCGGCCGCATAGACATCCATCCGACCCTGGGCGCCCTGATGAACCAGCACGTTGGCCAGGCCCGCCCCGCGGAACACCAGGTCGCCGCGCTGGCCGCGCTTGATCAGCACGTTGGCCGCACCGGCACCGTTGAAATGGATGTTGCCTTCGGTCACATCGGACTCGATGACGTTGCCGCCACCGGCGCCGTCAAAGAAGATGTCACCCTTGCTCTTGCCGCCACTTTGCTGGCGGGGCAGCAACGGCTGGCTGGAGAACTCGCGGGTGGCCGGCAGTCGATCCGACACGGCCGTGACGGTATCGAGCTGGTAGCGCACCTCGCTCAGGGAGTAGCCCCCCGTCCCCATGGCGGTGAAGCCTGTATGCTCCGAAATGACCTTATCGGCCAGCCCCGCCAGGTGGTTGCCCTCCTTGTACCACGCCTTGGCGAGGTACTTGAGCGCCCCGGTCTCCCGATCATTGGCCAGCTCCACCACCACTATCTTGGTGTAGGGACCAAGCTGTTTGGCAAACACATAGGTGTTGGCCTGCGCCCGGGATTTCACCGCGTTCACGTCGACCTTGGTGCCATCCTCAAAAATGGCGTAGCCGCTCATCTTGGCGCTGGAGAGCGTCACGTCGGCAGCCGCCACGTTCACCCCGCCACCGTAGTTGATCCAGCTGTTTTCGGTCAGATCCGCTTCCACCGCCTCCAGCTTGATGCGCTGACGCCGCTCGAACACCAGATCGCTCAGCCGATAGGCGCCGTCGGTTTGCGTCGAGACGAAGCCGTTGCCCGCATCAATTTGACGACCGGCCAAGCCATCGAGGTGGTTGCCCTCCTTGTACCAGGAGGTAGCGTGATAGCGCAGGGCACCGTTCACGCCATCATTGGAGAGCTCAACCCGGTTGACCTTGGTGTACATGCCGTCAAAGAAGGCAAACAGGTAGGTATTGGGCTGCAGGCTGGACTTGATGGCCGTGACGGCCTGGGACTGGTTGATCCAGCTGCCGCCCATGGTGGCGGTGGTCAATGCGATCTCGTCGGCACGGGCGCCGGCGAAGGGGGAGCTGTCGCTGTCCGAGCCCTTGCGGGAGAGATGGTTGTAACCCCCCGCCCCCTTGAAGTGGATGTTGCCCTCGGCCACGTCCGACAACAGCCGGTTGTAGCCGCCAGCCCCGTTGAAGCGGATGTCGCCACGGGTCTGCAGGTACTCATCCTGCTCGTTGCGCAAACGGGAGAGCTCGTTCCAGCCGCCGGCCCCGTTGAAGCTGATATCCCCCTCGCGCCCCTTGCGAAACACCTTGTTGTAGGCACCGGCGCCGTTCAGGGTGACGTTGCCGGACTCCACCTGGGAGCTGATGATGTTGGCCGCACCGGCCCCCGAGAAGTGGATGTTGCCCTGCGAGCCCTGATACTGGCTGTGCCAAGTGCGGTCCAGCTTGTTGGCCGCCCCGGCGCCGCTGTAGCTCAGATCGCCGCGGTCGGTCTGGTGCCAGAGCTTGTTGTAGCCACCGGCCCCTTCGAAGCTGACGTTGCCGCTGATCCCCTTGCGGGTCAGGAAGTTGGCCAGCGCCGCTCCCTGATAGCGGATGTCACCGTCACGCCCCTGATGATCGATGTTGGTCGCACCGCTGGCGCCGGCAAAGTGGACGTTGCCGGACTGGGACTTGCTGATGTCGGCATAGCCCGCCGCTCCCTTGACGGTCAGGTTGCCGGAGTCGTCAACCACCTTGAGGTAGGCGGCACCGCCATAGACGCTGTCGTTGCCCGTACCGGTATAGACGGTGGCACCGATGGAACCGACCCTGATGGTGTCGTCACCACCATAGGCGCGGATGACACCGCCAAAGCCATAGGCATCGATCTCATTGTTTCCGTCATCTGCCGTGTAATTACCGGTAAAGAAGTACTCAATACTTCTCCATACACTCTTTCCCATGTATTAACTCATTATGATTAAATGGAAAACCACTGCACCCTGCGCACACAATGGCCAAGTTCAGCATGAACATGACCGCGCACTGTGCAGACCCGCTGCCCTTTCCATGGCAAGAATATCCGGCGACGCAGATCGCTCACCACGGCGCGGGCGTGTCCGTATGGCGCTATCATCTCCGGAATAAAAATGTGGTCGCCGGATTGCCAATCCTCACGGATCAGCTCCCGCTCGGCGGCCAGCAAGGTGTCACGAATGGATAAAGAGACAAACGCCCAGTTGCAAAATGCAACCGGGCGTCCGCATGAGTCTTCATAATAGCAGAACTGGTTCAATTCAAATGCTGGCAATATACGTTGCTGCCACTCGGCGACGGAATAACGCCGGTGCAGGGAGGAGTGCTGACTGAGCAGCATGACACCTCCCAACATATGTTGTTTTTGTTGCCAGTTAGGGAAGGTGCGAACAAGTCCCTGATATGAGATCATGTTTGTCATCTGGAGCCATGGAACAGGGTTCATCATGA
>NZ_JAPCIT010000021.1:0-88303 GCF_027707385.1 Aeromonas sp. QDB54
GCGGTAGTTCAGTCGGTTAGAATACCGGCCTGTCACGCCGGGGGTCGCGGGTTCGAGTCCCGTCCGCTCCGCCACTAATTTGAAAGGCCTTCCCTGATGGGAAGGCCTTTTTGCTATCTGGTTTTGGCGAATGAAATAAGGAAACAAAGGACCACAGAGAGGGCTGCGACTTGCCACTGGCAACTCGGTCCCTGTCTGTTGTCCTTTGTGCTTGAGCCGGACTCTGTCCGTCTCCCCGTCCGCTCCGCCACTACTTAAGAAGCCCAGTCTAACGACTGGGCTTTTTTTCGTTTCACTTCTCCTGAATTGCCCTTTCCCTCTTTTATATCCTGCTGATTTATCACCTCATGGGGGGGTTGTGCCTCAAGGCTTTCCATCGGGGATGGGGTTCGTCATACAATGCGCCTTTGGTGTCAGAAGGGAGTCCCCTATGTTTTGTCCGCTTTGTGGTTCCGGATCGCTGCAACAGCGCAGCGAGAAAGAGTTCGCCTGTGGCTGTGGTTTTCACTATTTCCAGAATGTGGCGTCGGCCGTGATGGTGGCGCTGTGCTGGCAGGACGAGCTGCTGGTCGCGGTGCGGGCCCGTGATCCCGGCCGGGGCTTGCTGGATCTGCCGGGCGGCTTCGTCGATCCAGGCGAATCGCTGGAGGAAGCCTTGGTAAGGGAGCTCAAGGAGGAACTGGGACTGGATCTGACGGGGGAGACGCCGCGCTACCTGGGCTCCTATGCCAACGCCTATCCCTATGACGAGGTGACCTATCACACCTGCGACACCGTCTTTCTGCTGGAGCTGGCAGACAAGCCTTTGGTGGTGGCGGCCGACGATGTGGCCGCCTGTGAGTGGCGCAAGCTGGCCGGCCTTGCCCCTGCCGAGTTTGCCTTTCGCTCTACCGGCGCTGCCATCAGTCAATTGCAGCGGCTGCGGGGCTAACCGATAGCAGTAATGACAGGGCGGAGCAGCTAGCCTGGCAGATGGAGGGTGACGATCAGGCCGCCCTCTTCACCGTTTCTGGCCTCGACCCGCCCGCCCTGGGCCTGGATCGCCTTGCGGGTGATGGCAAGGCCCAGCCCATAACCCTTGCCTGCCGCAGGGGAGCCGATCCGCACGAAGGGATCGAAGATGCTGGAGAGCTTGCTCTCATCCACCCCCATCCCCTGATCCGCTACCTCGACGATGAACTCGTCGTCCTGCCGCCTCAGGGTCAGGCGAATGGTCTGGCCCGCTTGCGAGAAGCGCAGGGCATTGCGCAGTACGTTGTCGAGGGCCCGGCGGATCAGCTCCGCCTGTCCGCAGACCGTGTATTCCTGGGTCTCATCCACCCAGGTTTTTATCTCGACCCCCATGTGCTGCGCCTCGTAGCGGGCATCGCTCACCACGGCGTCGACCAGCCCCTGCAGATCGTAATACTCCTCGCTGTCCCGCTCGCCATGGCCGGCACGGGTGAGGGTCAGCAGCTCGCCGATCATCTTGTCCATGCGCTGGGTCTCGAGCTGGATCCGCTCGAGGGACCCCTCGATCCTGGCCGGATCCTGCTGGGCCAGGCCGATGGCCAGCTGCAGCCTGGCAAGGGGGGAGCGCAGCTCGTGGGAGACGTCGTGCAGCAGCTGTTCGCGGCTCTCCACCAGCAGTTGCAGCCGCTCGGCCATGGCATCGAAGTCGCGGGCCGCATCGCTAATCTCGTCGTGGCGCCGCCGCATGGCGGGGTAGAGACGCACTGCCAGATCCCCCTGGGCGAGGCGCTCGAATCCCTGCCGGAAGCGGTTCATGGGGCGGGTCAGGTGCCAGGCGAGCAGGGCGCTGAAGAAGAGGCCGCCGAGTCCGCCGATCCACCACATGGGGGGTGGCATGTTGAGCCAGTTGCGGCGGGGCTGGGGTGGTGCCAGCAACTGCTGCAGGCCGGCACTGTCGTAGTCGAGCCGGTAGTGCCGGCCATCGGCTCCCAACAGGATGCGGCCGCCCTGTGTTGTGGATGGCTCTGCTGCGACCGGTTCCAGCTGCAGCAGCCTTCGTTCCCGGGCCGGCCAGCTGGCCTGCAGGGCCGCAACCGCAGCCGGTCCCCGCCGCTGCAACAGGCTGGCGGCGGTTGCCAGCTGACGCTCGGCCAGCTGGTTGGCCATCCGCTGCTCCGGCGGCCCTTCGTGGCGATAGAGGCTGAAGGCCACCCACAGCAGCTGGCTCATCATGATGATGGTGAACCAGAAGCCGAACAGGATCTTCCAGAACAGGCGCCCCTTGAGGATCATGCCAGCCGGTATCCTATGCTGCGCACCGTCTCGATGCCGATGGCTTCGCCCGCCAGCGCCTGTAGCTTCTGGCGGATATTGCAGATGTGCACGTCGACGCTGCGATCATAGGGCTCGCGCGGGCGGCCGAGCCCGTGCAGGGAGAGCTCATCCTTGCTGACCACCCGCTCTGGGGATCGCAGCAGCAGTTCCAGCAGGTTGAACTCGGTGGCGGTCAACTCCAGCGGCTGCGCCTGCCAGTGACATTGACGGCTGACGGGGGAGAGCACCAGCTCGCCAAGGCGCAGGCCCTGCTCCTTGCCCGGATGGGCGGGGGCAGGCTCGACCCGGCGCAGCACGGCCCTCAGCCTGGCCACCAGTTCCCGCGGGTAGCAGGGCTTGGGCACATAGTCATCGGCCCCCATCTCCAGCCCGATCACCCGATCGATGTTGTCCCCCTTGGCGGTGAGCATGATGACGGGGATCCGACTGTCACGGCGAATATGGCGCAGCACCTCGCTGCCATTCTGATCGGGCAGCATGATGTCGAGCACCACGGCGGCATAGTTGCCGGAGAGGGCGTGCTGCACGCCGCTCTTGCCGGTCAGCACATGGGTGGTGGCAAAGCCTTCGCCAGCCAGGTATTCGCTCAGCATGGTGCCAAGCTCCAGATCGTCGTCCACCAGCAGGATCTTCATCGCTCTTCTCCGTCTCGGGTTGGCGCCATTTTCCCGTGTCCGTCTCCGCCTGACAGCTGCTTTTACGCAATCCTTACACTGCCCTGCAAGAGGCTTAACCGGACATTGGAGTAGATTGCCCGGGTCTGTCTCAGCCAAGGATATCCGCGATGGCCCGTACCCGTCTCCCCGTTGTTCGCCTGCTGCTGCCCGCCCTGGTGCTGGTCGGTGCCGGCTGGCTGCTGCTGCCCTCCGCCGCGGCACCAACCGCCTCTTACATCACGGCCCCGGTCGAGCGGCGGGATCTGGAGCAGAGCGTGCTGGCGGATGGCACCCTGCAGGCCCAGAAGCTGGTGAGCGTGGGGGCGCAGGAGTCGGGGCAGATCAAGGCGCTGCACGTGGTGCTGGGGGATGAGGTGAAGCAGGGCGATCTGCTGGTCGAGATCGACGATCTCACCCAGCAGAACGCCCTCAAGGATGCCGAGGCCGCCCTCGACAACGTGCAGGCCCAGCTGGCCTCGCGCCGGGCAACTCTGCGCAACAACCAGCTGGTCTTCGAGCGTCAGCGCAAGGTGCTGGATCGGGGATTGGGCAGCCAGGCCGACTACGACAGTGCGGAGGCGACCCTGACGGCTACCCGCGCCGACATCCGGGCGCTGACGGCGCAAGCGGTGCAGGCCCATATCGCGGTCGACACCGCCAAAGTGAATCTGGGCTACACCCGCATCGTCTCCCCCATGGCGGGCACCATAGTGGCGATCCCGGTGGAGCAGGGGCAGACGGTCAACGCGGTGCAGAGTACCCCGACCATGGTGAAGGTGGCGCGGCTCGACACCATGACGGTGGAGGCGCAGATCTCGGAGGCGGACGTGATCCGGGTCAGCGCTGGCCTGCCCATCTACTTCACCGTGCTGGGGGCGCCGGAGCGCCGTTACCAGGCCAGGTTGCGCGCCATCGAGCCCGCCCCCGACTCCATCAATGACGACACGACCAGCAGCAGCTCGACCAGCACGGCCGTCTACTACAACGGCCTGTTTGAGGTGGAGAACCCTGAAGGGGCCCTGCGCATCGGCATGACGGCTCAGGTGCACATAGTGCTGGCGACCGAGCGCGACGCCCTGGTGATCCCGGCCATCGCCCTGAGCGGTGACAGGGTGCAGGTGGTGGATGGTGCGGGCCAGCCCCAATGGCGGCAGGTGAAGGTGGGCCTCAACAACAAGGTGGATGCCCAGATCCTGAGCGGCCTCGAGGCCGGGGAATCCGTGGTGGTGAGCCAGTCGACGGCCCAGAGTCAGCAGAGCGGGCGCATGGGCCCGCCCATGGGGATGTGATCATGAGCCAGCCACTGCTGCAACTGAGCGGGATCCGCCGCTATTTTGGCGACGGGGATCGGCGCGTCGAGGTACTCAAGGGGATCGATCTGACCATAACGCGGGGGGAGATGGTGGCCATCGTCGGCGCCTCAGGCTCCGGCAAGTCGACCCTGCTCAATATCCTGGGCTGCCTCGATCAACCGAGCTGCGGTCACTACCGGGTCGCCGGGCAGGAGACAGGCCGGCTGACGGCGGATGCGCTGGCGGCCCTGCGCCGCGAGCATTTCGGCTTTATCTTCCAGCGCTACCATCTGCTGGGGGATCTCAGTGCCCGCGACAACGTGGCGTTGCCCGCCATCTATGCCGGACTGGCAGGCGATGCGCGAAAGGCCAGGGCCGAGGCCCTGCTGCAGCGGCTTGGGTTGGGTGCCCGTCTCGACTACAAGCCGAGTCAGCTCTCCGGCGGTCAGCAGCAGCGGGTCAGCATAGCCCGCGCCCTCATCAACGGCGGTCAGGTGATCCTGGCGGACGAACCGACCGGCGCCCTCGACAGCCAGAGCGGGGTCGAGGTACTCGGCATCCTGGGCGCGCTCCATCGGCAGGGCCACACGCTGGTGCTGGTGACCCACGACATGGCGATCGCCGAACAGGCCGAGCGGATCATCGAGCTCAAAGACGGAGCGGTGGTGGCCGACCGTCGCCGCGAGCCGGCACTGCCGTCCCCTGCGCCAACCACTCCCCGTGCCGACATCGGGGGACGCGGCGCTCTGGCCGGGCGGCTCGGCGCCGCCTTCAAGATGGCGCTGCTGGCCATGCGGGCCCAGCGGATGCGCACCTTCCTCACCATGCTCGGCATCATCATCGGCATCGCCGCCGTGGTGTCGGTGGTGGCGCTGGGGCGCGGCTCCCAGCAGCAGGTGCTGGCCAACATCAACGCCATGGGCACCAGCACCCTGGAGATCTTCCCCGGCAGCGGCTTCGGCGATCGGCGGGCCGAGGCGGTCCAGACCCTCAGGGTGGAGGATGCCGAGGCCCTCGCCAGGCTCGGCTATGTGCACAGCGTGACCCCCAGTCTGGCCACCAGCGTCACCCTGCGTCGGGGCAGCCAGGCGGTGCTGGGCTCGGTGAACGGGGTGGGGGAGCAGTTCTTCCAGGTGCGCGGCTACCGATTGCTGCAGGGCATGCTGTTCGATGCCGCCAGCGTGAGCGCTCTGGCGCAGGAGGTGGTGATCGACGAGAACAGCCTGGCGCGCCTGTTCGCCGCAGGAGAGTCGCCGCTCGGTCAGGTGATCCTGCTGGGGAGCCTGCCGTGCCGGGTGATCGGGGTGGTGGCCCGCAACCAGAGCGGCTTTGGCAGCGACGAGAACCTCAATGTCTGGATCCCTCACACCACGGCCATGACGAGGATGCTGGGCCAAAGCCACCTGCGCAGCATCAGCGTGCGGGTGCAGGACGAGGTGGCGCTGGCCGCCGCCGAAGATGGCATCAGCCGCTTGCTGCGTGAACGGCACGGCGCTCAGGATTTCTTCGTGCTCAACACCGACAGCATCCGCCAGGCGATCACCAGCACCAATGCCACCCTGACCCTCTTGATCGCCATGATTGCGCTCATCTCCCTGGTGGTGGGCGGCATCGGGGTGATGAACATCATGCTGGTGTCGGTGAGCGAGCGCACCCGCGAGATCGGCGTGCGGATGGCCGTGGGTGCCAGAACCGGCGACATACTGCAGCAGTTTTTGATCGAGGCGGTGCTGGTCTGTCTGCTGGGCGGGGCGGCCGGGGTGCTGCTCTCCCTGCTGGTCGGCGTCTTGTTCGAGCACTTCAGCAGCCAGTTCACCCTGAGCTACTCCCTGGACGCCGTGCTGATGGCCTTCTTCTGCTCGAGCCTGATCGGCGTGTTGTTTGGCTTCTTCCCGGCGCGGCGGGCGGCGCGGATGGACCCCATCCACGCACTGGAGCGGGAGTAGGCACCCTCTTCGGCGCCCGCAGCGCCACCTCATTCGCCGGCGCTGCCGAGGGCTCATCCCGCTTCGGTGGCCTGGCGAGTTGGCCGGACGGCACTCTGTGCCAGTCCGGCAGCCTGAACCGTGTCATCGACGTGACACAGCCTGCTCTGCGCGGGTTTTCAACCGGGCCCCTGGCCCGGTTCTTTTTTCCATGCTAAAAAAAGGCGCCACCCGAGGGGGACGCCTGAAAGGTCAAACCTTGCGGTTTGCGGACCAACGGAACCAAGATTTCACACACATCACACTCTCAGCACTTCTGGCAGGCTCAGCCCTGCCACTTGCCTCCTTCCACTATCACGTCGTTGGGATCGGTATCGGCGCTCAGTTTGTCGCGCACATACTGGTCGTAGAGTTTCAGCAGGTACTTCTCTTCCCCCAGCTTGGCGAGACGATCGTTGACCCAGTCACGCAGCTCGATATTGCCCTTCTTCACCGCCGGCGCGATGGGGTCTTCCGAGCCCAACTTCTCGGGCAGCACCCGATAGCCCGGGTTCTCCTTGGCCCAGCTGAACAGCACCAGGTTGTCCTGGGCATAGGCGTCGCCACGGCCCTGGGCCAGCGCCTGCAGGGATTCGGTGTTCTTCTCGAACTTGAGCACCTTCCAGTCCGGGTGGTTGCGGGTCAGCCAGATGTCGGCCGTGGTGCCGGTGGTGACGATCAGGGTCTTGCTGGCCAGATCATCCAGTTGCTTGGCCGGGCTCCCTTGTGGCACCAGCACCTGTACCGCCACTCGCAGGTTCGGGTTGGTGAAGTCCACCACTTGCCGCCGCTCCGGGGTCACCGTCATGTTGGCGAGGATGAGATCCACCTTGTCGCTCTGCAGGAAGGGGATGCGACTGGCGGGCTCCACCGCCACGAACTCGACCTTATTCTCGTCCCCCAGCAGGTCCTTGGCGAAACGGCGACCGAGGTCGGTGTCAAAGCCGACGTAGTTGCCCTTCTCGTCCACATAGCCGAAGGGGGGCTTGTCGGTGAAGACGCCGACGATGAGCTTGTCACGCGCCTTGATCTTGTCGAGGGAACCGTCCGCTGCATGGGCGGCGCCGCTGGCGAGACCCAGTCCCAACAGGGCACTGAACAGAACCGAGGTGATTTTTTTCATGCTGACTCCTTTCGTTTGATGACATTGGTATAAGAAAACTTGGCGAGGAACTGGCGGGCACGCTGGCTGCGCGGGTTCTCGAAAAATTGATGGGGGGCGGCCTGCTCCAGGATGTGGCCGCCGTCCATGAAGACGATGCGATCCGCCACCGCCTGGGCGAACGCCAGCTCGTGGGTGACGATGAGCAGGGTCATGCCGCTGCCGGCGAGATCGCGGATCACCTCCAGCACCTCCTGCACCATCTCGGGATCCAGCGCAGCGGTCACCTCGTCAAACAGCATCACCTGCGGGTTCATGCACAGCGCCCGCACGATGGCGATGCGCTGCTGCTGGCCGCCGGAGAGCTGGCGCGGATAGTCGTGGCGCCGCTCCCACAGGCCGATGCGGGTCAGCAGCTGCTCCGCCTGCAGCAGGGCCTCCTGCCGCTCCCGTTTTTGCACCTGAAGGGGGCCGAGCAGCACGTTCTCCAGCACCGTCAGGTTGGGGAAGAGGTGATAGCTCTGGAACACCATGCCGATGCGCTGGCGCAGCCGCTGCCAGTCGGTACTGGCATCCAGCCGCTCTCCATCGAAGCGAATGTCGCCCCCCTGAATGGGTTCGAGCCCGTTGAGGGTGCGCAGCAAGGTGCTCTTGCCGCAGCCGCTCGGCCCCAGGATGACGATCACTTCCCCGGCGTGCACCGTGAGGCTGACCTCATCCAGTACCCGGTTTTGGCCGAATTGTTTGCTGACAGCATTGAGCTCAAGCAGAGGTGTCATACCGCATTACCCCATTGTTGCTCCAGCCGGCGCGAGGCGAGCGAGAGCGGATAGCAGACCAGAAAAAAGAACAGGAACAGCAGACCGTAGATAAGCAGCGAGCCATAGGTGCGCTCGATGATCTGCTGGCCCACCTTGATCACCTCCACCACCCCGATCAGCACCGCCAGCGAGCTGGTCTTGATGATGCGGGTGTAGATGTTGATGGTCGGCGGCGTCAGCCGTTGCAGCGCCTGGGGCAGCAGCACGTGGCGATAGAGCTGCCAGGTCGAGAGCCCGAGCGCCAGCCCGGCCTCCTGTTGACCACGAGCCAGGGACTTGAGACCACCGCGCACCACTTCACCCACCTCGCTGGCGCCCCAGAGGGCCAGCACCAGCACGGCGCACCAGAAGGCCGGGATGTCTACGCCAAAGAAGATCGGCAGACCGAAGAAGAAGAGGTAGAGCCACACCAGCACGGGCACCACCCGAAACAGCTCCAGATAGACTCGCAACACTCCCCGAGTCAGCCTTCCCCCCTGCTGGGCCAGCACGCCGTAAGCGACGCCGCCCAGGGTGGCGAACAGGATGGCGAGCAGCGAGATGGCGAGGGTCTGACCCGCGCCCACCGCCAGCAGCGGCAGCGCCTGCGTCAGCTGCTCAGTGACCGGACTGACCATATTGATCCCTCCTTTCCTGTACCTCGGTGACGAGTGATAGCGGTAGCAGGACGATCGATGCCTGCATCAGCGATTCAGTGACCGAACTGACCATGTTGCAGCCTCCTTTCAACGACGCGCAGGGCAAGGGACAGCGGCAGAAAGATCAGCACGCACATCAAGGTCAGCACCGCCAGCATCTCGTAGGTCTTGTAGTAGAGGGCGATGTAGTTCTTGGTGGTGTAGAGCAGCTCCGGCACCGCCACCGCCGAGGCCACCGTGGTTTCTTTCAAGAGGAAGATGAAGTTGGCAAACAGCGCCGGCAGGCTGGCGAGCCAGGCCTGGGGCAGCTGCACGTGGCGCAGCAGTTGCCAGCGGGAGAGGCCGATGGCTCGCCCCGCCTCCAGCTGGCTGGGTGGGACCGCCTGAATGCCCGCCCGCAGCGCCTCGGTCAGGTAGCCACCGCCGAGGAAGGTCATGGCGATCACCGCCGTGGCAAAGCCCGATAGCGACAGGCCGAGCGCCGGCAGCCCGAAGTAGAGAAAGAACAGCTGGATCAAGAGCGGCGTGTTGCGGGCCAGCTCCACATAGGCGCGGATCACCCCGTTCAGCCAGGGCTTGTGCAGGCTTTGCAGGGTCACATTGAGCAGCGCCACGGCAAGCGAGGTGAGGATCACGATGGCGCCGAGCTGCAGGGTGACCCAGACCGATTGGCCGAACGCCGGCAGGGTGGTGAGAACAAAAGACCAGTCGAAGCTCATGCCGGGATCCTCCCGTCGCGGCGCAGCCGCTGGGGCACGACCGTGATGGCGTCCGGGTACTTGATGCCGGCGCCGGTGTTGAGCACCACCACCCGCTCGCCTCCCTGGATCCAGCCCGCTTCCCGCAGCTGACGGGCGGCGGCGAAGGCAGCCGCCCCTTCCGGGCAGACGAAGCAGCCCTCCTGAGAGGCGAGTTGACGCAGCTCGCGCTGGATGGCGCCATCTTCCACCGCGACGGCGCAACCCTCGGTGCGATAGAGGGCGTCCAGCACCAGAAAATCCCCCAGCGCCTTGGGCACGTTGATGCCGAACGCCAGGGTCTGGGAGTCGGGCCAGAAGCGCGATTCGCGCTCCCCCTGCTGCCAGGCCTGGACGATGGGGGCACAGCCGCTCGCCTGCACCGTCACCAGGCGCGGCAGCGGTCCCTGCACCCAGCCCAGCTCCTGCAATTCCCGCAGCGCCTTGTAGATGCCGATGAGGCCGACCCCGCCGCCGGTGGGGTAGAGGATGACGTCCGGCAGAGTCCAGCCGAGCTGTTCGGCGATTTCAAACCCCATGGTCTTCTTGCCCTCGATGCGATAGGGCTCCTTGAGGGTGGAGGCATCAAACAGCCCCTGCTGCGCCACCGCCTCGGCCACCTGGCGACCGGCGTCGCTGATGAGGCCGTCCACCAGATAGAGGCGGGCACCGGCCAGGGCGCTCTCCAGCCGGGTGATGGCGGGGGCCGCCTGCGGCTGGACTATGGTGCTGCGCAAGCCGGCGCGGGCGCCGTAGAGTGCCCAGGCCGCACCGGCGTTGCCGTTGGTGGGCATGGCGAAGTGGGTGACGCCGAGTTCGCGGGCGCGGGAGACGCCGACCGCGGCGCCGCGGGCCTTGAAGGAGCCGGTGGGGGTGAGGCTCTCATCCTTCATCCAGAGATCCGGAATGCCGACCTGCTTGCCGAGGCGCGGCAGCGGCAACAGCGGGGTGAAGCCTTCCCCCAGGGTGACCACCTGGGTGGGGTCGCGCACCGGCAGCAGCTCGTGGTAGCGCCACAGGCTGGCGGGGCGCCCCAGCAGGGCGGCCGGATGCCAGGCCTGCTTCAGGGCCTCGAGGTCGTAGCTGGCCAGCAAGGGGGCGCCGACCGGGCTCAGCTGCTGGGGCTGATCGGCATCCACAATCTCGCCGGTCTTGCTGCAACGCAGGTGTGATAGGTAGCTGTACGGCATGCTTTATCCTGAATGAGTCGAGATGGTCAGTCGCTTATTCCATCCTGTGACCCAAGTGCCGGATAACAAACAAAATAAACTGGCAAACCTAAGCGAAAAAATTCATATGACTCCGATTGGTCAGGGTTGTGGCGGCTTCCCGCTCATGTCGCGTGTTCACCCGCTGGGGGGTTGGGCCGTCCGGCACTCTTTGCTAACCTGCCCGCTTCACCCGAAATCGCAGGGAGCCGCATCGATGCGAGCCATTGTCAGCCTGCTGGCCCTGTCACTGCTGTGTGCGTGCAGTGGCCAGTCAACCAAAGAGGATGCCATGTCAGGGAAAGCGCGCCTTCACTACCCCGTCACCCGTGAGGGTGAGCAGGTGGATCACTACTTCGGCCAGGCCGTGGCCGACCCCTATCGCTGGCTGGAGGATGATCGCAGCCCCGAGACCGAGGCCTGGGTCAAGGCCCAGAACGCCGTGACCCGGGACTACCTGGCACAGATCCCGTATCGCGCCGCCATCAAGGAGAAGCTCGCCTCTTCCTGGAACTACGCCAAGGAGGGGGCGCCGTTTCGCGAGGGGCGCTACCACTACTTCTTCAAGAACGACGGCCTGCAGAACCAGAACGTGCTGTGGCGCCAGCTGGAGGGCAAGCCGGCCGAGGTGTTCCTCGATCCCAATACCCTTAGCCCCGACGGCACCACGGCGCTGGATCAGCTGAGTTTCTCCCGCGATGGCCGCATCCTGGCCTACTCCTTGTCGCTGGCCGGCAGCGACTGGCGCGAGATCCACCTGATGGACGTACAGAGCAAGCAGCCGCTGGAGGCGCCCCTCAAGGACGTGAAGTTCAGCGGCATCAGCTGGCTCGGCAACGAGGGCTTCTTCTACTCGAGCTACGACAAGCCGGATGGCAGCGAGCTGTCGGCCAAGACCGATCAGCACAAGGTCTATTTCCACCGGCTCGGCACGGCGCAGGAGGATGACCGGCTGGTGTTCGGCGCCATCCCGGCCCAGCACCACCGCTACGTGGGGGCGACCGTCACCGAAGATGACCGCTTCCTGCTCATCTCGGCGGCGAACTCCACCTCCGGCAACCGCCTCTATGTCAAGGATCTGAGCCAGGAGAACGCGCCGCTGCTGACGGTGCAGGGGGATCTGGAGGCGGATGTGAGCCTGGTGGACAACCAGGGCAGCACCCTTTACCTGCTGACCAACCGGGACGCCCCCAACCGCCGGCTGGTGACGGTGGATGTCGCCAACCCGGGGCCGGCCCGCTGGCGGGATCTCATCCCCGAGCGCCAGCAGGTGCTGACGGTGCACAGCGGCAGCGGCTATCTGTTCGCCGAGTACATGGTGGATGCCACCGCCCGGGTCGAGCAGTTCGACTATGAGGGCAAGCAGGTGCGCGAGGTGGCGCTGCCCGGCCTTGGCAGCGTCAGCGGCTTCAACGGCAAGCACGATGATCCCGCCCTCTACTTCGGCTTCGAGAACTATGCCCAGCCGCCCACGCTCTACCGGTTCGAGCCAAAGAGCGGCGCCATCAGCCTCTATCGCGCCTCGGCGGCGCCGTTCAAGCCAGAGAATTATGTCTCCGAGCAGCGCTTCTACCAGAGCAAGGACGGCACCCGGGTGCCACTCATCATCAGCTACCGCAAGGGGCTGAAACTCGATGGCAGCAACCCGACCATCCTCTACGGCTATGGCGGCTTCGACGTGAGCCTGACCCCGAGCTTCAGCGTGTCGGTGGCCAACTGGCTGGATCTGGGGGGCGTCTATGCGGTGGCCAACCTGCGCGGGGGCGGCGAGTACGGTCAGGCCTGGCACCTGGCAGGCACCAGAATGAACAAGCAGAACGTGTTCGACGACTTCATCGCGGCGGCCGAGTATCTCAAGGCCGAGGGCTACACCCGCACCGAGCGGCTGGCGATCCGCGGTGGCTCCAACGGCGGTCTGCTGGTGGGGGCTGTGATGACCCAGCGGCCGGATCTGATGCGGGTCGCCTTGCCGGCGGTGGGGGTGCTCGACATGTTGCGCTACCACACCTTCACCGCCGGAGCGGGCTGGGCCTATGACTACGGCACCAGTGCCGACAGCGAGGCCATGTTCGACTACCTGAAGGGCTACTCGCCGCTGCACAACGTCCGGCCCGGGGTCAGCTACCCCTCGACCCTGGTGACCACGGCGGATCACGACGATCGGGTGGTGCCGGCTCACTCCTTTAAGTTTGCTGCCACTCTGCAGGCCGACAATGCGGGCCCCCATCCCCAGCTCATCCGCATCGAGACCAATGCCGGGCACGGGGCGGGCACGCCGGTGGCCAAGCTGATCGAGCAGAGTGCGGACATCTATGCCTTCACCCTGTACGAGATGGGCTATCAGCAGTTGCCGCGTCAGCCTTGATCCGGGCGAGAGGGGCGCCAGCCATCCACTATCATCAGGGCCCTGCGGGGCCCTTTTCATTGCCGCGGGTTGGAAGGCTTGCGCTGGAAGCACTGGCTGCGACCATCCCTGTCTCGCCGCTGGCCCGTTTTGGCAGACGGGCCCCATCTGTCATCCCCCCGGTGGTATAGTCAGCAACAAGATCCGCATTCAAGGAGTCCATCGTGAAGAAGATCATCTACATCCTGCTGGGGTTGGCGCTGGCGGCCGTGGTGGCCATCGCCGCCCTGGTGTCCCTCATCGATCCCAACCAGTTCAAGCCCCAGCTGGTGGAACAGGTGCGCAAGAGCACCGGCCGCGAGCTGGTGATGGAGGGGGCGATCGGCTGGCGTTTCTGGCCAAGCCTCAGCCTCTCCCTCGAGCAGGTGGCGCTGCGCAACCCCGCCGGTTTCGCCGAGCCCGACCTGGTGCGATTCGAGCAGGGTGAGGCCTCGGTAGGCTTGCTGCCGCTGCTCTCCCACAAGCTTGAGATAGGCAAGGTGACCCTGAGCGGCGCCCATCTCTTTATCCAGACCAGGGCTGACGGCAGCTCCAACCTGAGTGACCTGCTCAAGGCCTCCGCCGACCCCAAGGAGGAGGCGGCCTCCGAGCCTGTCGCAACGACGCCCCTAGCCGCCAGTGACAAGCAGCCCTGGCAGATCAGCCTGCAAGGCATCGCGCTGGTGGATGCCAGCGCCCTGGTGCGGGACGATCGCAGCGGTACCGTCTCCCGGCTCGAACAGCTGGACCTGAACCTGGGCCAGCTGGCGGTCGATCAATGGGTACCGGTGACTCTGGCCGCCAAGGGGGCCCAGGGTGAGCTGGCGTTTGATCTCAAGGGGTCGGCCCAGCTCAAGCTAGCGTCCGATGCCAGCCGCAGCGAGCTGAAAGACGTCGCACTGGCGGGGAGCCTGAGCGAACCGACCCAGCGGCTGGATGCCTTCTCCCTCAAGGCCGACCGGCTGGCACTGGGGCAGTGGAGCAGCCTGAGCCTTAGCCTCAGCGGGGCACAGGGGGCGGCGGACAAGCCGACCCTGGCCGGTACGCTGGAGGGGACCCTCAAGGCGCGGCTCGATGAAAACCGGCAACTGCTGGAGATATCGGATGCCGTGCTGGCCGCCAAGCTGAGCGGTGATGCCCTGCCGCGCCCGCAGATGCAGGTGAAGTTGGCGGGCTTTGCCCGCGCCGAGCTGGACAAGCAGGCCGTCACCCTCAGCAACCTGGTGATGGGGGTGGATGATGCGCTGCTGAGCGGCAGCGGCGCCGTTCGTCTGGGGGCCGTTCCCAAAGTGGACTTTGACCTCAAGGGGGAGAAGCTGGATCTCGACGGCTGGCTCGGTCAACCGGCCAAGGCTGCACCTGTGGCCGCCACCTCGGGAGCGGCTGCACCGGCCGGAACGCCGGCACAGACCGCCGTGCCCGCCAACAGGGCGCTCTCCACGGCCGAACCGGATCTGACCGCCCTCAAGGCGGTGGACCTGTCTGGCCGCCTGCAACTGGGCAGCCTGCGCCTCAAGGGGCTGGATCTCAGCGCCGTCGATCTGCAACTGGCCCTGGCGGGTGGTCAGCTCACCCTCAAGCAGTTCAGCGCCGGGGTGGCCGGCGGCCAGGTGACCGCCAGCGGCGTGCTCGATGCCCGTCAGCAGCCGGCCCGCTATCAGGTGCACAAGCGGGTGCAGGGGGTCGATGTGCGGCCTCTGCTGCAGACCCTGGCCCAGACCGACCTGCTGGAAGGCAAGGGGGATCTGGAGGTAGAGGCGCAGGGCTCGGGACTCTCCGAGCAGGCGCTGCGCAGCCGGATGCAGGGCAAGGTGAGCCTCAGACTGAGCGACGGTGCCCTGCACGGCATCAACCTGGCGGAGATGATCCGTGAAGCGCGAGCCACCCTGACCGGCAAGGGGGCTGATCAGGTGAAGGAGGTGCGCAAAACCGACTTCAGCGCGCTCACCGCCAGCTTCCAGATTGCCGACGGGGTTGCCAGGAGCGACGACATCCAGCTGTTTGCCCCGGCCCTGCGGGTGAAGGGGCAGGGCCAGACAGCCCTGGTGCCGGAGACCCTCGACTTCCTGTTCCTCACCTCGGTGGTGGAGAGCAGCAAGGGGCAGGGGGGCAAGAGCGTGGACGAGCTCAAGGACATCACCATACCGGTGCGCATCGGCGGCCACTGGCAGGCGCCGAGCTACCGGCTCGACGTGAAGGAATTGCTCAGCAACAACAAGCTGCTGGAGGAGAAGGCCCGCAAGGAGGCCGAGCGCGGTCTCAAGAAGCTGCTGGGTGACAAGGCCGACAACGAAGGGGTGAAGGGGGTGGCCGATCAGCTGCTCAAGGGCTTGTTCAAATAGCCCCGGCCTTTCGTGTTATCGCCATGCAGATCCCGCCCCGTGCGGGCTCTGTGCATTGTGGGTCGCTGCCTGGCAAGGTGTTTAAGCGGGATGCTGCCGGCGTCGGTAGCGAAAGAGAGGGGTGTTTGGGCTGGACAAAGATGGTATCACTGTGGTTTTACCAAGGAGCAGATGAATGAGTCGAAGTGAAATCGCAAGAGAGACATCCCATCCGGACTGGCCGCTGGTCTGGCAGATCTACGGCAGCAGCTTTCCCCGCTACGAACAGCGTCAGCCGCAGCATCAAGAGCTCAAGATGGGAGACTCCCGCTTTCACTGTCAGCTCTTTTATCAGGGCGAGCAGCTGCTCGGCTTTATCTTCTGGTGGGACTGCGGCGAGCAGATCTACATCGAACATCTGGCCATCAACCCGGCCCTGCGCGGCCAGAACCACGGCTCACGCCTGCTTGCCGCCTTCTGCGAGACGGCGGGGCGTCCGGTCATCCTGGAGATAGACCCGCCAGAGGACGAGATCGCCCTGCGCCGGCTGCGCTTCTACCAGTCGCTAGGTTTTTGCCTGAGCGATCATGACCATGTGCACCCGCCCTATCAACCGGAGCATCAAGGCCATGCGCTGCGGGTGCTGAGCTATCCGGCCCCGCTCGATGAGCAGGGCTATCGGCGTTTCAACAAGGTGCTGGTGGAGACTGTGATGGATCACGGCCCGGCCTGACACGGCTGCCATCCATCTCGCAGTGCCACCATGCGCCACAAGACCAGGAGAGTCCATGAACAAACGGGTGCTGATCACTGGCGGCGGCAGAGGCATTGGCGCCGCCACCGCCCGTCATCTGGCGGGGCAGGGCTATCATCTGTGCCTCAACTATCGCCATGACCAGGGCAGTGCCGAGGCGCTGGTGGCCGAGATCCTGGCCCACTATCCGGTCCGCTGCATCGCGGTGCAGGCCGATGTCGGGGTGGAGGCCGAGGTGGTGCGTCTGTTCGAGGAGATGGACGCACGGCTCGGCCCCATCACCCATCTGGTCAACAACGCCGGCAGGTTGCAACCGCAGATGCGGGTGCTGGAGATGAGCGCCGAGCGCATCAATCAGACCCTGACCACCAATGTCACCAGCTGCTTTCTCTGCTGCCGTGAGGCGGTGCGCCGGATGACGGCGGGGGGCGCCATCGTCAATGTCTCCTCGGCCGCCGCCCGGCTGGGTTCGGCGGGGGAGTACGTGGACTATGCCGCCGCCAAGGGGGCCGTCGACGTGCTGACCAGGGGGTTGTCGCTGGAGGTGGCGGCCCAGGGGATCCGGGTCAATGGGGTACGTCCGGGTTTTATCTACACCGACATGCATGCCGACGGCGGCGAGCCAGGTCGGGTCGACCGGGTGAAGGGGCAGATCCCGCTGCAACGGGGCGGTCAGCCGGCCGAGGTGGCTGCCGCCATCGCCTGGCTGCTGTCTGACGAGGCTTCCTACGTCACCGGCACCTTCATCGACGTGGCCGGCGGGCGCTGACCCCGACCCGATGATAGATACAACAAGGGGCGCCTCGGCGCCCCTGCTGTTTATTCCCCCAGCAGCTGTTGCCAGACTGCCAGCACATGGCCGCGCTCCGGCAGCAGCCTGTCGTCGCCCACCTTGCGGGAGACCTCGGAGAGGTTGAGGCGATGGCCGAGGTTGCGGATCTCCAGATAGGCGTGCTTGAGCCCCTCCGCCTGCTCCAGGGTGAGCACTCCCGCCAGCACGCACTCATCGAAGATGCGCACGTTATCGGACCAGCGGGTGAGCGCCTCGGGTTCACCGCAGGCATGGGCCAGCACCAGGTACTGGGCGATGAACTCGATGTCCACCATGCCGCCGGGGGACTGCTTGAGATCGAACTCGCCGGCGCCCGCCTTGAGCAGGTGATCCCGCATCTTGTGGCGCATCTCGCGTACCTCGCGGGCCAGGGTCGGCAGCTCGCGCTCCTTGGCCAGCACGGCGCGGCGGATGCGGGCAAACTCGGCGATCACCGCCTCATCGCCATAGATGGGACGGGCCCGCACCAGCGCCTGATGCTCCCAGGTCCAGGCCTCGTTTTGTTGATACAGCTCGTAGGCCGACAGCGACGAGACCAGCAGGCCCGAGTCGCCGGAGGGGCGCAGCCGCATGTCGATCTCGTAGAGAATGCCGGACGGGGTGCGGGTGCTGAACAGGTGCAGGATCCGCTGGGCCAGGCGCAGGTAGAACTGGCGGCTGTCGATGGGCTTGCGCCCGTCGGTGTAGCTGTTGGGGTCGCCACCGTGCAGGAACACCAGGTCGAGATCCGAGCCGTAACCCAGCTCGATGCCACCCAGCTTGCCGTAGGCCACCACCGCAAAGCCGCGCTGGCCGCTCACCGCCACCTCGGGCGGCACCCCGTAGCGTTCGCTCATCTGGGCCCAGGCCTGATTGACCACCTCTTCGGTGATCGCCTCCGCCAGCCAGGTGAGGTGGTCACTCACCTTCATCAGCGGCAGGGCGCCGGCGATGTCGGCCGCCACGATGCGCAGCAGCTGCACCTGCTTGAACTGGCGCAGCGCCTCCATCTGCTGCTCCACGTCCTCTTCGGGGATGCGCAGCAGGAACTGGCGCAGCTGGGGCTTGTACTGATCGAGCGGGGTGGGGTGGTAGAGGTGCTGGGGATCGAGCAGCTCGTCCAGCAAAATGGGGTAGCGGGCCAGTTGCTCGCTCACCAGATGGCTGGCGTCGCACAGCCGCACCAGCTGGCGCAGGGCGCCCGGGTTCTCCGCCAGCAACTGCAGATAGGCGCTGCGGGTGAAGATGCGGGTCAGCAGCTCGCACACCCGTTCGAACAGGCGGGCAGGTTGCTCGCTGGCGACCACCAGTCGCAGCAGCTCCGGCATCAGCCAGTCCAGCGCGATGCGCCCCTGCGGGCCGACCTGACGGCGCTTGTACTCCTCCTTGAAGCGCAGCAGGGCGGCGCAGAGCGAGGCGGGCTCGGCCACCCCCTGCGCAGTCAGCAGTTGCTCCAGCTCGGCGGCGTCGAGCTCGGTGCGCCACAGATCGAGCCAGAGCTGCTCCAGATGGGCGGGGGCCTCTTTCTCTTCCCCCACCACGGCGGCGAACTCCTGATGGACGGCAGCCATCTCCTCATCCAGATGAGCCATAAAGGCGCCCCAGTCCGTAAAGCCGAGGGCGGCGACGAGCCGCTGGCGATCCCGCTCCTCGGTGGGCAGGGTCTGGGTCTGCTGATCGCCGATCTCCTGCAATATGTTCTCGACCCGGCGCAGGAAGCGATAGGCCGTCAGCAGGCGGTCGCAATGGGTGGATTCGAGGGCGCCGCACCGGGCGATGGCGGCCAGCGCCTCCGGCAGATGGCGCACCCGCAGTGCCGGCTCGCGCCCGCCACGAATCAGCTGCAGCGCCTGGGCGATGAACTCCACCTCGCGAATGCCGCCGGCCCCCAGCTTGATGTTGCCCTCCAGCCCCTTGCGGCGCACCTCGGCGGCGATCATCGCCTTCATCTGGCGCAGGCCGTCGATGACGCCGAAGTCGATATAGCGGCGAAACACGAAGGGGCGCAGCATCTCGGCCAGCTCGACCGCATGTTCGCACTGGGGCCCCAGCACCCGCGCCTTGACCATGGCGTAGCGCTCCCAGTTGCGGCCGTGGTGCTGGTAGTAATCCTCCATGGCGGCAAAGGAGATGGCGAGCGGCCCCGCGTCGCCAAAGGGGCGCAGCCGCATGTCGACCCGAAACACCTGGCCGTCGACCGTGCTCTGGTGCAGGGCGTTGATGATGCGCTGGCCCAGCTTGATGAAGAATTGCTGGTTGGCGAGCTCGCGCCGCCCGCCGACCGTGTAGCCGTTCTCGGGGAAGGTGAAGATAAGGTCGATGTCCGAGGAGAAGTTCAGCTCGCCGCCCCCCAGCTTGCCCATGCCGAGGATCAGCAGCGGTTGCGGATTGCCGTTGCCATCCATCGGGGTGCCCAGCTCGCCGCACTGCTTGGCGTAGAGCCAGTCGCGGGCCGCGCAGATCAGCGCACCCGCCAGTCTGGTGAGGTGGACAAAGCTCTCTTCCACCGCCGCGTGACCCAGCAGCTCGCGCCAGGCGATCACCAGCATGCGGCTGCGACGGAACTGGCGCAGGATGCGCTTGAGCACCTCCTCGTCATCCACTTCGGCCAGCAGGGCGGTCAGATCGTGCTGGTAGGCGGGCCAGCGCTCGGCCTGCTCCAGATCTCCGGAGGCCAGCAGCTCGGTCAGCAACTCAGGCTGTTTGAAGAGGGAATCGGCGACAAAATCGGAGAGACCGAGCAGGGTCAGCAGGGTCTGGCGCATCGGCTCGGGCTGCGTGCCGTAGTCGGGGGCCAGTTCAGTCAGCCGTTGCCAGTGGCGCTGGGCCAGCTCCTGCAGCAAGGGGGAGAAGGCGGAGAAAGAGGGAGAGTGCTGGGCCACGGTTGCCGTCCTTGTGATTAACGAAACTGCCGGATAAAACGCTGGCTGCCAATCTAGCACTGTCGGGCCCCCGCGTCACAGCGCAGGGGCGAGAAGCATGATCCGGCGGGAATTATCGGCAGCCGGCCATTCAGGTGCGCTGGTAGATATCGGGGTGGTAGATCTCCATCAGGCTGCCGGGGCTGGCGGGTGGCACGAAGCCGAAACCGGCGTAGAGGCCGTGGGCATCCGAGGTGGCGAGGGAGAGGCGGCGCAATCCCTGCAACTCGGGATGGTCGAGCATGGCCGCCACCAGCGCCTTGCTGTAGCCCCGGCCGCGATGCTCAGGCAGGACAAACACGTCGGCCAGATAGCCGAAGGTGGCCCGGTCGGTGATGACCCGGGCGAAGGTGACCTGCTGAGCGCCGAGGTAGCCGCCAAAGCAGAGCGAATGGTTGATGGCCCGCTGCAGGGTGGCAAGGGGAATGCCGCGACACCAGTAGGCCTCTTCAGACAAGAAGCGGTGGATCAGCGGCACGTCGAGCCGTCCCTTGTCGGTGCTGATTTCAAGCGCAAGTTCTGTGGTCTGCATCCTGGCTCCTTGCCGCGATGAAAAAAGAAAGGCCCCTCGTGGGGCCTTCCAGTCTAACCAGATTGCTGCGTGAAAGTCAGGCCAGTTTGAAGGCCTGGATATGGGTATCCAGGGTCTGGCTGTGGCGCTCCACCAGTTCGGAGGCCTCCTGCAGCTCGCGCAGCACCACCACGGAGCCCTCCACCACCTGCTTGACCTGCTCCAGGTTGCCGCTCATCTCCTCGGCCACCGAACTCTGCTGTTCGGAGGCGGCGGCGATCTGGCGGTTCATGTCGGCCACCCCCTGTACCCGCTGCACTATGGTGGCGAGCTGGTCGCCGGCCTGGGTCACCTGCTCCACCCCCTTGTCGGCCTGCTGCACGCTCTGGGCCATCAGTTCGGCGGCCTGGCGGGCGTTGCCCTGCAGCTGCTCGATCATCTTCTGGATCTCGACGGTGGCGGCCTGGGCCCGGTTGGCCAGTTCGCGCACCTCGGAGGCGACCACCGCGAAGCCGCGGCCGGCCTCGCCGGCGCGGGCGGCTTCGATGGCGGCGTTCAGCGCCAGCAGGTTGGTCTGCTCCGAGATGCCGCGAATGGTATCCACAACGGAGCCAATCTGCTCGACCCCCTGTTCCACCTGATTGACCACGGTGGAGGAGCGCTGAATGTTGCCGGAGAGGGTATCTATGGTGTTGACGGTGGCGGCCACGCAGCGGCTGCCCTCCTCGGCCAGCAGGCTGGTTTCGGCGGTGGCGTGGGAGGCCTGCTCGGCATGGGCGGCCACCTCGCGAATGGCGCCCACCATCTGGCTCATGGCGCTGGCCAGCTGTTCAATCTGGGTGAACTCCTCGCTGATGGCCTCGTTGGCCTCTTCCATGCAAAGGGTGACCTGGGAGGCGATGTCGTTGAGCTCCTTGCAGGCGACGCGCTGGGTGCCAAACACCTCCTTGAGATTCTCCTGGGAGTGGGCCACCGCCTTGGCGATGTCACCGAACTCGTCACGGGACTTGAGCAGTACCCGGTGGCTCAGATCCTTGCGGGCGAAGCGCTCCAGCAGGCCCACCAGATAGTGCACCTGCTTGACCATCAGGCGCGAGCCGGTCAGCAGCAGCACCACGAACAGCAGCCCCATGATGGCGGTCTCCATCAACCCGGTCCAGAGCAGGCTGTTGGCGATAGTGTCCGCCTTGTCGGGCGCGATGCCTTCGTTGAGCAGGGTGGTTTCCAGATTGCTGGCGTCGAACCAGAGCTTGACCAGCAGCAGCACAGTACTGAACACCATGAGCAGTACCACTTTGGGTACCAGCCGGATATTGCTCATTCGCCTCTCCAGCGGGTTTAACTGCATAATATTTCTCCTTTTAATGACCGGTTTTCCTTTGTCCTCAGGACTATCGGCATTATCTTCCTTTTTATTAATTCGCACCGTGCCTAAAGTGGGAAAATGTATGCGACATCACTTAACTCATCTGCGCGCCATGGATCTGCTGATGGCGTTTCTGTCGGTGATCTCGGTTTTGCTGGTCACGGCCCGCTGGTGGGGACATGCCCAGCTCACCCCCCAGACCCTGCAGCTGTTCTATGACGTCGACAGCCTGATCTGCTACTTCTTCCTCGCCCACTTCGCCTATGGCTGGGCCCGGGCCTCCGACCGGATGGCCTTCTTCAAGGCCAACTGGTTCTATCTGCCGGGCAGCCTGCCGATGGTGGAGCAGCTGCGCTGGGCACGGCTCATTCAGCTGTGGCGGGTCTACCGGCTACTGCGGGATCAACCGGATCTGCTGGCCATGTTTCGCCGCGAGCGCAACGAGACCACCCTCTCCGGCATTCTGTTCCTGTTCTTCCTGCTGCTGGGGGTCGGTTCCGGGGTCATGTATCTGATCGAATCGGGCCAGCCCGGCAGCCAGATCCAGACCCCCTACGATGCGTTCTGGTGGACGCTGGTGACCCTGTCGACCGTGGGGTACGGCGATCTGGTGCCCAAGACGGAGCAAGGGCGTTTCGTCGCCAGCCTGCTGATCCTGTTCGGGGTCGGCCTGTTCGGCGCCATCAGCGGTTTCATGGCCAGCCTGTTTCTGCAGCCGGGGCGGGGGGACGGCGAGCTGGAGAAGTGGCGCCATCACCAGAGTGCGCAGCAGGATCTGTTGTTGCAGGAGCTGCGTGCCCTGCGGGATGAGGTGAAGGCACTGAAACAGAAATAGGCAGCGGCGTCCGGAATGGTCGCGTCGCGGCGCAGACAAGTTGCGAGCCAGCTCTCAGCTCGGGGGGCGCCACTTTTCTTTGCTTGTCCTTTGACCCGCAGGCGGCTTAACATTCGCCAGTCACCTAACCAAACGAAGAGAACCGATCGACCATGCGCGCCCTTCTCGGGATCCTGATCTGCTTGTGTGCCCAACAGGCACTGGCCGATACCCGTTATGTTTCAGACAACATCTTTACCTTTATTCACAATGGTCCGGGTACCCAGTACCGGATCCTTGGCAGCGTCAAGGCGGGTGAGCCGCTGGACGTCAAGGCAGTGAACAACGAAGCCGGTTTCACCCAGGTGGTGGATGGTCGTGGCCGTGAAGGCTGGATCAAAAGCAGCGAGCTGCAGGGCGAGATCAGCCTGCGCGAACGGCTGCCCCAGGTGCAAAAAGAGCTGGAAGAGGCCAAGGCCCGCCTGCTGAACCTCAACGGTGACAACGAGAAACGCTTCACCGAGAAGGATGGCAAGATCGCCGAGCAGAGCAAGGAGATCGCCAGCCTGAAGGCTCAGCTGGCCAGCCAGAGCGAGGAGATGGGCAACCTCAAAGAGCAGAACGACGCCCTGACCCAGAGCTACGACAACCAGGAGCACGACATGCAGATGGACTGGTTCATCCGCGGTGGTGCCATGGTGGGTGGCGGCATCCTGCTCGGCATCCTGTTGCCCATGCTGCCCCGTCGTCGCAGCCGCGGCGATCGCTGGATGAACTGACAACGGCTGTCGGAAGCAGAGTGAAGGGTCGCCATGGCGACCCTTCTTTTTTGCCTTGATAAAAATTGTATACAAAATAAGGCGATGAATTTTACCTAGTTAGCATATGGCACCGATATAGTGCGCCATATGAGCCAATCAGCGATCTTTGTTAATAACAGGCAACAATTTCATTTCATCTATGGGTCGATATTGTATACATTATCGGCGTTTCGGCGGCACGGCCGCCTTCGTCGATATCAGCCCTAGGGCGTACAGGAAGACCCCATATGTTCAAAGCTACCCAAGTGCTTGCCGCTGACTATGTTCCCTCCGATCTGGCCGCCCTGCGCGAAGCCATCACCCAGAACTACGTGGTGGATGAAAATGCCTATCTGGCCGAGCTGTCGGCCATGCTGCCGGGGGACGGCGCCTCGCTGGAGCGGGTGACCCAGCGTGCCCGCACCCTGGTGACCAAGGTGCGCAAGGAGAGCGGCTCTGGCGACGGCATCGACGCCTTCTTGCAGGAGTACAGCCTGGATACCCAGGAGGGGATCATTCTGATGTGCCTGGCGGAGGCGCTGCTGCGCATTCCCGATGCCGAGACTGCCGATGCCCTGATCAAGGACAAGCTCTCCGGCGCCAACTGGTCGTCCCATTTTCGCAAGAGCGACTCCACCCTGGTGAACGCCTCCACCTGGGGGCTGATGCTGACCGGCAAGATCATCAAGCTGGACAAGAAGCTGGACGGCAACCCGGCCAACCTGCTGGGCCGCATGGTCAACAAGCTGGGGGAGCCGGTGGTGCGCTCCGCCATGTACGCCGCCATGAAGATCATGGGCAAGCAGTTCGTGCTGGGGCGCGACATGAAGGAAGCCCTCAAGGCGAGCCGCAAGTCCCGCGAGAAGGGTTACACCCATACCTACGACATGCTGGGGGAGTCCGCCCTGACCCTGGCCGATGCCGACAAGTATTTCGGTGACTACCAGCGCGCCATCGAGGCGGTGGGCAACGAGCGCATCAGCGACGGCGGCCCGGCCCCCTCCATCTCCATCAAGCTGTCGGCGCTGCATCCGCGCTATGACGTGGCCAACCGCGAGCGGGTGCTCGGCGAGATGTGCGAGCGGCTGGTGGGACTGGTGCGCCTCGCCCGCGACAAGGACGTGGCCATCAGCATCGACGCCGAAGAGATGGACCGCCTCGAGCTCTCCCTCGATCTGTTCGAGCAGCTCTATCGCTCCGACGCCAACCGCGGCTGGGGCAAGCTCGGCATGGTGGTGCAGGCCTACTCCAAGCGCGCTCTGCCGGTGCTCTGCTGGCTGACCGGGCTGGCTCGCGAGCAGGGGGACCTGATCCCGGTGCGGCTGGTGAAGGGCGCCTACTGGGACAGCGAGCTGAAATACGCCCAGCAGGCCGGCCTGCCCGGCTACCCGCTGTTTACCCGCAAGGCGGGCACCGACATCTCCTACCTCGCCTGCGCCCGCTACCTGCTGAGCGAGCCGACCCGCGGCTTCATCTCGCCCCAGTTTGCCACCCACAACGCCAACACCGTGGTCAGCATTCTGGAGATGGCCGGCGATCGCCAGTTCGAGTTTCAGCGCCTGCACGGCATGGGGGAGGAGCTGCACAACGCCGTACTGAACGAACATCCCGGCCTGCACTGCCGCATCTATGCGCCGGTGGGTGCCCACAAGGATCTGCTGCCCTACCTGGTGCGCCGTCTGCTGGAAAACGGGGCCAACACCTCCTTCGTCCACAAGCTGGTGGATCCCAACACCCCGGTCGACTCCCTGGCCGAGCACCCGCTGCGCACCCTCAAGCGTTACTCCAGCCTGGCCAACGATCGCATTCCGCAGCCGGTGAACCTGTTCAGCGACCGCAAGAACTCCAGCGGCGTCAACATGAACATTGTCTCCATCCAGCGCCCCTTCTTCGCCAAGCTGAAGGAGCTGGAGAGCAAGCAGTGGCTGGCGGGCCCCATCGTCGATGGCGAGACCCTCAAGCGCAATGAGGCCCGCGTGGTGCTGAGCCCGCAGGATGTGAGCCAGCTAGTGGGCAAGATCCACTGGGCCGACGAGCAGGCGGTGGAGCAGGCGCTGGCCTCGGCCCATGCCGCCTTCCCGCGCTGGCGCGAGACCCCGGTGAGCGAGCGTGCCGCCGCCCTTGAGAAACTGGCGGATCTGCTGGAAGCGAACCGCGAGCAGTTCATCTCCCTCTGTACCCGCGAGGCGGGCAAGCTGCTGCAGGACGGCATCGACGAGGTGCGCGAGGCGGTGGACTTCTGCCGCTACTACGCGGTGCAGGCCCGCGGCCTGATGGGGCAGGCGACCCTGCTGCCCGGTTACACCGGCGAGATGAACGAGCTGTTCCTGCAGGGGCGCGGCGTCTTTGTCTGCATCAGCCCGTGGAACTTCCCGTTGGCGATTTTCCTCGGCCAAATCGCCGCGGCGCTGGCCACCGGCAACACCGTCATCGCCAAACCGGCGGAGCAGACCGGTCTCATCGCCCATCTGGCGGTGACTCTGGCCCATCAGGCCGGCATTCCCGGCGACGTGCTGCAACTGCTGCCCGGTGACGGCGCCACCGTCGGTGCCAAGTTGACGGCGGATGCCCGCATCGGCGGCGTCTGCTTCACCGGCTCCACCGAGACCGCCAAGCTCATCAACATGACTCTGGCCCAGCGCGATGGCGCCATCCTGCCGCTCATCGCCGAGACCGGCGGTCAGAATGCCATGATCGTCGACTCCACCGCCCTGCCGGAGCAGGTGGTGCGCGACGTGGTGAGCGCCGCCTTCCAGAGCGCCGGCCAGCGCTGCTCCGCCCTGCGGGTGCTCTACCTGCAGGAAGAGATCGCGCCGCGGGTGCTGGAGATCCTGACCGGTGCCCTGCAGGAGCTCAAAGTGGGCAACCCGGCCGAGCACAACACAGACGTCGGCCCGGTCATCGACGCCGAGGCCAAGGCCGGGCTGGATGCGCACCTGGTGCACATGATCCCGCGTGCCCGCCTGATCGCCCAGGCGCCGATGCCGGCCGTGACCCTGGGGGGCCACTTCGTGCAGCCGACCGCGCTGGAGATCGGCTCCATCCGCGAGCTGACCCGCGAGCAGTTCGGCCCCATCCTGCACGTGGTGCGCTACGCCGCCCGGGATCTGGACAAGGTGATCAGCGACATCAACGGCACCGGTTACGGCCTGACGCTGGGGATCCACAGCCGCAACGAATCCCATGCCGAGGAGCTGGCGAGCCGCATCAACGTGGGCAACGTCTACATCAACCGCAACCAGATCGGCGCCATGGTCGGGGTGCAGCCGTTCGGCGGGCAGGGCCTCTCCGGCACCGGTCCCAAGGCGGGCGGCCCTCATTACCTTAGCCGTTTCATTACCGAGAAGACCCGCACCATCAACACCACGGCGGTGGGCGGCAACGCCTCCCTGCTGGCGATGGGCGACGCCTGATCGACCGTGACCAACATCAGGCCGCCTGCGGGCGGCCTTTTTCATGGGCGTTCTCATGAGCATTGAAAAGCCGCCATCTTGGGGTCGCCACCCGGCTTGCCGCGTCTTAATATGGTGGCTGGTTGTCGCTTTCATCCGTCACCGCCGCCCAGCCCCGGGCGCGCATTCCGACCGACGTCACAACAAAGAGTGCTGCATTTATGCCATTAACCGAACAGGCCCGCTGGTTCGTGCTGGGGGGCGATCACCTCGTCCTGCTGGATGACCAGGGGCGCATTCCACAAGGCCCCCGTGCCTGTCTGCCCAGCCATTTGCAGCATGCCGCCTTTGAGCGCTTTGACGAGTGGGACGGGCTGCCCTGCCTGCTGCTGGATCTGGGGGAGGCGGCCGACACCGCGACCCTGACTCCCCTGCGCCAGCTGATGGTGGCCGGGGATGAAACGGGCTTTCAGCTGGCCGGCCGCGCCTGGCAACTCGCCACCTTTCGCCGCACCCACCGCTTCTGCGGCGAGTGCGGCGCCCCCATGAGCCCGAAGGCGGGGGAGTGGGCGCAAGGGTGCCGCCATGGCCACCTGGTCTATCCGCGCATCTCCCCCTGCATCATAGTGGCGGTGCGCAAGGGGGCCGCCATCTTGCTGGCGGCCCACCGCCGTCACTATCAGGCCGAGGATCCCATGTATACCGTGCTGGCCGGCTTCGTGGAGGCGGGGGAGAACCTCGAGCAGTGCGTGGCGCGGGAGGTGTTCGAGGAGAGCGGCATCCGGGTGACCAACGTGCGTTATGTGGCGAGCCAGCCCTGGCCGTTTCCCCACAGCCTGATGATGGGCTTCACCGCCGATTATGAGAGTGGCGAGATCCGGGTGCAGGACGAAGAGCTGGTGGCCGCCGATTTCTTCGAGGCCGACGGGCTGCCAAGGCTGCCGCCCCACGGCACCATAGCGCGGCGGCTGATCGAGCTCAGCCTCGGCGAGCAGGCCTGAGGGATGCAAAGAGGGGCGCTTGTTTGCGCCCCTTCACATCTTTGCACTCCAACGGCGGCGGCAGGCGTTTGAGCCGCCCCCCGCCGCGCACAAAGTGGTATCATATCCGCCATTTTATGCTGGATATGACTCAGGAACTGGGATGAAAGAGCTGAAGAACGATCGTTACCTGCGTGCCCTGCTGCGCCAGGAAGTGGACATGACCCCGGTATGGATGATGCGCCAGGCTGGCCGCTATCTGCCGGAATACAAGGCCACGCGCGCCCAGGCGGGGGATTTCATGTCCCTGTGCCGCAACGCCGAGCTGGCTTGTGAAGTCACCCTGCAGCCGCTGCGCCGCTATCCACTCGATGCCGCCATCCTCTTCTCCGACATCCTCACCGTGCCCGATGCCATGGGGCTGGGTCTCTACTTCGAGCAGGGTGAAGGCCCGCGCTTCGAGCGTCCGATCACCTCCATGGCCGACGTGCAGGCGCTGCCGGTGCCGGATCCGGAAGATGAACTCGGCTACGTGATGAATGCGGTGCGCACCATCCGCCGCGAGCTCAAGGGCGAAGTGCCGCTCATCGGCTTCTCCGGCAGCCCCTGGACCCTGGCCACCTACATGGTGGAGGGGGGCAGCTCCAAGGCGTTCACCAAGATCAAGCAGATGATGTATGCAGAGCCCATGACCCTGCACCTGCTGCTCGACAAGCTGGCCGACAGCGTGATTGCTTATCTGAACGCCCAGATCAAGGCGGGTGCCCAGGCGGTCATGGTGTTCGACACCTGGGGCGGCGTGCTCACCCCGCGCGATTACCGCGACTTCTCCCTGCAGTACATGCACAAGATTGTCGATGGCCTGATCCGCGAGCACGATGGTCGCCGCGTGCCGGTCACCCTGTTCACCAAGAACGGCGGCCAGTGGCTGGAGCAGATCGCCGCCACCGGTTGCGATGCACTGGGTCTGGACTGGACCACTGACATCGCCGACGCCAAGCGCCGGGTCGGCGACAAGGTGGCGCTGCAGGGCAACATGGACCCCTCCATGCTCTACGCCAGCCCGGCTCGCATCCGTGAAGAGGTCGCCTCCATCCTGGCCGGTTTCGGCCACGGCAACGGCCACGTCTTCAACCTGGGGCACGGCATCCATCAGGATGTGAACCCGGAACATGCCGGCGTGTTCGTCAACGCGGTACACGAGCTGTCCGCCCAGTACCACGGCCGCTGAGCGCCGCCGACAGCACAGTGACCAACGGGGCCTGCGGGCCCCGTTTTGCTGTCTGCGGCGGGGGCTGCATCCTGACCACCGCTCGGGTTACACTGCAACCCGGTAGCGGGCGGTCGACGGCAGGCGGGCACGGCAAGGTGCACCCGGGCCTGACGCCCCAAGGTCATGGCTGGAGGCAGGATGAGCAACAGGTTGTTGGATTGGGGTATCGACCTTGGCGGTACCAAGTGCGAATGCGTGGTACTGGAAGGGGACGAGGTGCTGCTGCGCCATCGCATTCCCACCGAGCGTGCCGGCGGTTATGACCACATGATCGGCCAGATCGCCAAACTGGTGGCAGAGTGCGCCGACAAGATCGGTCAGCGGCCGACGCTTATCGGCATGGGGACGCCGGGGGCGCGGGATCCGCAAACCGGCCTGATGAAGAACTGCAACACCACCGAGCTCAACGGCAAGCCGTTCAAGGAAGATCTGGAGCGCCGGCTCGGCGTGCCGGTGCTGATCGCCAACGACGCTAACTGCTTCGCGCTGGCGGAAACCCATCTGGGGGCGGTGCGCCAGCACCACCCTGATGCCAAGGTAGTGTTCGGCATCATCATGGGCACCGGAGTGGGCTCCGGCATCGTCATCAACGGTCGCATCCTCAACGGTCACCACGGCATCGCTGGCGAGTGGGGCCACAACGTGCTCTCGCCCGACGGCCCCGAGTGCTACTGCGGCAAGCGCGGCTGCGTCGAGACCTTCATCAGCGGCCCGGCGCTGGAGGCCTGGTACGAGGCCAAGGCCAAGCGTCACCTCCCACTGGCCAAGATAGTGGCGGCGACGGCTCACGATCACGTGGCCAAGCTCACCATCGACCGGCTGCATCTGCTGTTTGGCCAGGCGCTCGCCAACGTGGTCAACATCCTGGATCCGGATGTGATCGTCATCGGCGGCGGGGTCGGCAACGTGCAGAGCCTGTACAGCGTGGGACGGGAGACTATTTTGCCCTTCCTCTTTAATCCCCGCTTCGCCACCCCCATTATTGCTCCAGCCCTGGGGGACAGCGCCGGGGTATTCGGGGCGGCACTGCTGGCCCGCGGTGAATTTCAGGATGCCCTGCTGTCGTGAGTCAGCCATCCGCTTGTCCCTTTGTCCATGCTGAGGACCCGGAATTTTCATGATCAAGATTGCCATCAACGGGTACGGGCGGATCGGCCGCAACGTGCTGCGGGCCCTCTACGAGAGCGGCCGCGACAAGAACATCAAGATAGTGGCCATCAACGAGCTGGCCGCCCCCGAAGCCATGGTGCACCTGACCCGCTTCGACACCAGCCACGGTCGCTTCCACCATCCGGTGCAGCTGGCCGGCAACAGCATGCTGGTGGGGGAGGATCTCATCTCCCTGTTTGCCGAGCGGGATCCGTCGCGCTTGCCGTGGCGGGCGCTGGGGGTGGACGTGGTGCTGGACTGTACCGGGGTGTTCGGCTCGCGGGCCGATGCCGAGCTGCATCTGGCGGCGGGGGCGGGCAAGGTGTTGTTCTCCCATCCGGCCGAGGCGGACGTGGACGCCACCATCGTCTACGGGGTCAACCATCAGGTGCTGACCGGGCGCGAGCGGATCGTCTCCAACGCCTCCTGTACCACCAACTGCGTGGTCCCTGTCATCGAAACATTGCATCGAGAATTCGAGATAAATTGTGGTACTATTACGACAATTCATTCGGCCATGCATGATCAGCAAGTCATCGATGCCTACCACAGCGACTTGCGTCGAACCCGCGCTGCCAGCCAGTCCATCATCCCGGTGGATACCAAGCTGGCCAAGGGGTTGGAGCGGATCCTCCCCCACTTCGCCGGCAAGTTCGAGGCGATCGCGGTGCGGGTACCGACCATCAATGTAACGGCAATGGATCTCAGTATTACTGTTCGTAAAAAAGTGACGGTTACTGACGTAAATCAAGCCCTGCAACGGGCATCCAGAGGTACATTAAGCGGTATTCTGGATTACACGGAAGAGCCACTGGTCTCCGTAGACTTTAATCATGATGCTCACTCCTGCATCATTGATGGTACCCAGACCCGGGTCAGCGATGCCAACCTCGTCAAGATGTTGATGTGGTGTGATAACGAATGGGGCTTCGCCAACCGCATGCTGGATACCACCCGGGCCATGATGGCCGCAGGCTGAGAGCCTGCACCGGGCGCAAGGTTACTGTTTTTAACATTACCTGAAAATATAGAGGACTGAATATGTCTGTTATCAAGATGACTGACCTGGATCTGGCGGGCAAACGCGTTCTGATCCGTGCTGACCTGAACGTGCCGGTAAAAGACGGCAAGGTCACCTCCGATGCACGTATCGTGGCGACTCTGCCGACCATCAAGCTGGCTCTAGAAAAGGGCGCCAAGCTGATGATCACCTCCCACCTGGGTCGTCCGACCGAGGGTGAATACAACGAAGAATTCTCCCTGGCTCCGGTTGTCAACTATCTGAAAGACGCACTGTCCTGCCCGGTTCGTCTGGCCAAAGACTACCTGGATGGCGTAGAAGTCGCCGCCGGTGAGCTGGTTGTGCTGGAAAACTGCCGCTTCAACAAAGGCGAGAAGAAGAACACCGAAGAGCTGGCCAAAAAATACGCCGCCCTGTGTGACGTCTTTGTAATGGATGCGTTCGGTACTGCTCACCGCGCCGAAGGTTCCACCTACGGTGTGGCCCAGTTCGCACCGGTCGCCTGTGCCGGCCCGCTGCTGGCGGGTGAACTGGAAGCCCTGGGCAAAGCCATGCTGAAGCCCGAGCGCCCGATGGTTGCCATCGTGGGCGGCTCCAAGGTCTCCACCAAGCTGACCGTACTGGAATCCCTCTCCAAGATCGCTGACCAGCTGGTGGTCGGTGGTGGTATCGCCAACACCTTCATCGCTGCTGCCGGTCACAACGTCGGCAAATCCCTGTGCGAGCACGACCTGATCGACACCGCCAAGAAACTGGCTGCCGAAACCAACATCCCGGTGACCACCGACGTAGTTGTCGGTGCCGAGTTCTCCGAGTCCACCCCGGCCACCATCAAGTCCGTCGCTGACGTGACCGACGGCGACATGATCTTCGACATCGGCCCGGATTCCGCCAAGGCCTTGGCCGACATCATCATGAACGCCAAGACCATCCTGTGGAACGGCCCGGTCGGCGTGTTCGAGTTCGACCAGTTCGCTGAAGGCACCAAGGTGATCGCCGAAGCCATCGCTGCTTCTCCGGCCTTCTCCATCGCTGGCGGTGGTGACACCCTGGCTGCCATCGACAAGTTCGGCATCGCCGACAAGGTCTCCTACATCTCCACCGGCGGCGGCGCCTTCCTGGAGTTCGTGGAAGGCAAGGTACTGCCGGCTGTTGCGATTCTGGAACAGCGCGCCAAAGCCTAATTGACCCGAGACGGGGGGCAAAAGCCTCCCGTTTCGTTTATCATGTGCCCGCTGTGCCGGTTCATGATGAACCCCCCATTTTTTATTAACGGCATACGAGAACAGGACGATTAAACATGTCTAAGAAAATTTTCGACTTCGTAAAACCCGGCGTGATCACTGGTGATGACGTTCAGAAAGTGTTCGCCATCGCGAAAGAGAACGGCTTCGCTCTGCCGGCCGTCAACTGCGTCGGTACCGACTCCGTCAACGCCGTACTGGAAGCTGCCGCCAAGGTGAAAGCACCGGTTATCGTTCAGTTCTCCAACGGTGGTGCCGTGTTCACCGCCGGTAAGGGTCTGAAACTGGAAGGCCAGCAAGCTGCCATCATCGGTGCCATCTCCGGTGCCAAGCACGTTCACGCCGTTGCCGAAGCCTACGGTGTACCGGTCATCCTGCACACCGACCACGCCGCCAAGAAGCTGCTGCCGTGGATCGACGGTCTGCTGGACGCGGGCGAGAAGCACTTTGCCGAAACCGGCAAGCCGCTGTTCTCCTCCCACATGCTGGATCTGTCCGAAGAGTCTCTGGAAGAGAACATCGACATCTGCTGCGAGTACCTGACCCGCATGGCCAAGATGAACATGACTCTGGAGCTGGAACTGGGTTGCACCGGTGGCGAAGAAGATGGTGTCGACAACAGCCACATGGACCAGTCCGCCCTGTACACCCAGCCGGAAGACGTGGCCTACGCCTACGAGCGTCTGTCCAAGATCAGCCCGCGTTTCACCATCGCTGCCTCCTTCGGCAACGTACACGGTGTTTACAAGCCGGGTAACGTCAAGCTGACTCCGTCCATCCTGGACGCTTCCCAGAAGTACGTTTCCGAGAAGTTCGGCATCCCTGCCAAGTCTCTGGACTTCGTATTCCACGGTGGTTCAGGTTCCACTCTGGAAGAGATCCGCGAATCCATCTCCTACGGCGTGGTGAAGATGAACATCGACACCGACACCCAGTGGGCGACCTGGGAAGGCATTCTGGGCTTCTACAAGAAGAACGAAGCCTACCTGCAAGGTCAGCTGGGCAACCCGGAAGGCGCCGACAAGCCGAACAAGAAGTTCTACGATCCGCGTGTATGGCTGCGTGCCGGCCAGACTACCATGATCGCTCGTCTGGAGAAGGCGTTCTCCGACCTGAACGCCATCGACGTACTGTAATTCGTTACGGTAGTTTGATTGCATGAAAAGGCGCCCTGCGGGGCGCCTTTTGCATTGCAGCATGGCGGGGTCGCCAGTGGACGTGAACAAGGTGCCTTTCGAGGCACCTTTTGCATTTCTGTGATCCCTGCGGGCTGGATTGGCGGCGAGTGGCTGAGTATTATCGATGACAGGCCGTTTATTTTAGTAAACGCAACGCTATCAAGGCAGGATGCTGAGCATGCAGGCAGGAAAGCACTACCCCCATCAGGAGCACGTGGCCTCCTATTACGCGGCCACCCGCAACGACAATCAGCAGTGGCCTGAGCTCAGTGGCGAACTGAATGCCGAGGTCTGCATCATTGGCGGCGGTTTCACCGGTCTCAACACCGCCATCAATCTGGCCGAAGCCGGCTACAAGGTGGTGTTGCTGGAGGCCAACCGCATCGGCTGGGGCGCCTCCGGGCGCAACGGTGGTCAGCTCATTCGCGGTATCGGTCACGACACCATTCAGTTCGCCCGCTGGATTGGTGAAGAGGGCGTGCGCGAGCTGGATCTGATGGGGCTGGAGGCGGTCGAGCTGGTACGCGAGCGGATCGAGCGCTTCAACATCGACTGCGACCTGCGCTGGGGCTACTGCGATCTCGCCACCCGTCAGCGCCATCTGGCCGGGTTTGCAGAGGAGGCGGCGCACCTGGCGAGCCTCGGCTACCGGCATGAGGTGAAGCTGGTGGCACGGGAGGATATTCACAGTGTGGTGGGCTCGGATCGCTACATCGGCGGCATGATCGACATGGGCTCCGGCCATCTGCACCCTCTCAACCTGGCGCTGGGTGAGGCGCGCGCGGCGGCCAGCCTGGGTGTGGCCCTGTTTGAGCAGTCCAGAGTGGTGCACATCGACTATGGCGATCGGCTGCAGGTCACCACCGCCCACGGCCGGGTCAGCGCCGACTACCTGGTGATCGGCTGCAACGCCTATCTCAACGACCTCAACTCCGAGCTGGGGGGTAAGGTGCTGCCGGCGGGCTCCTACATCCTCGCCACCGAGGTGCTGGAGAAGCGGCTGCGCCAGCGCCTGCTGCCGCAGAACATGGCGGTGTGCGATCAGAACGTGGCGCTCGACTACTACCGTCTCTCCGCCGACGGTCGGCTGCTGTTTGGCGGTGCCTGCAACTATTCGGGCCGGGATCCTCGCGACATCAAGGCCTTCATGCTGCCCAAGCTGCTGCGGGTGTTTCCCGAGCTGGCGGATACCGCCATCGAATTCCAGTGGGGCGGCATGATAGGCATCGGGGCCAACCGGCTGCCCCAGATCGGCCGCTTGCCGGAGCAGCCCAATGTCTTCTATGCTCAGGCCTATTCCGGCCACGGTCTCAATGCCACCCACATGGCGGGCAAGCTGGTGGCGGAGGCGATCAAGGGGGAGAGCCGGGGTTTCGATCTGTTTGGCAGCGTGCCCCACATGACCTTCCCCGGCGGCCCGGCGCTGCGCTCGCCCCTGCTGGCGCTCGGCATGCTCTGGTACCGCTTCAAGGATCTGTTCTAAGGGAGGCTGAATCTGGTGCGCCACGGCGTGGTGGTTGGCCGGATTGATACTGCTATTTAGCTGGAGCTGTCCAACAATCAGCGTCCGCCCATCCCGTGTACTGAACGGGGCTGCGCGCCGGCTAGCGAGGGGGATAGGGTGGATACCCAGGCCTGAGTCAGCCTGGGTATTCTGGTCGGTTGCGTGTCAGTGGGCGGGCTCGGCCAGACGCCAGCCCTGCTCGGTTTTCATCATCCACACTTCGGCCTGCTGCGGCAGCACCTGGCCTGCCTCGAACTCGCCGTATTTGCGTTCCAGCTCCATCAGTCCCATCTCCTGCTGGAAGGGACCGACCCTGTCATAGACCAGATCCTCGTCGTGCAGCACCTGCAGCTGTTCCATCCCCTGCTTGAAGTGGAGCTGGTAGCTCACCTTGACCAGATAGACCCCCTCCATGCGCTCTTCCTTGTCCAGGATGGCGAAGTCACTGATCTCGAACAGATTGGCGTCGGTGTCTGCCTGCAGTTTGGCGGTGACCTGGGTCCGGATTGCCTCTTCACCTGGACCTGCGTAACAGCCATACAGCCAGAGGGCCAGCAGGGGGATGAACCACTTTTTCATCAAAACTCCGGACGAACGAGACGGGAAAGCGCAAATATTGCCACGCTGTCGATCATATACAAGGGATTGCCGGAAAAATGGCGGTCAAACCGGGGACCCGCACGATTGCACGGGCCACCCGGCCTTAGCGCAGCTTGTCCAGCTGACCGAGAAATTCGGTGGGCCCCATAAAGCCGGTGACCCGCTGGCCGCTCACCTCGTTGCCGGCGCGGTCGAAGAAGATGAGGGTCGGCAGCCCCAGCACGTTGAGGCCGTTGAGCAGCTCCACATCGGCATCGTCGTTGGCGGTGACGTCTGCCTGCAGCAGCACCATCTGGCCGAACCGCTCGCGCACGGCGGGGTCGCTGAAGGTCTTGTGTTCGAACTCCTTGCAGGCCACGCACCAGTCGGCATAGAGATCGAGCAGCACCGGCTTGCCGTGGGCGGCGGCCAGCTGGGTCTTGAGATCGTCCAGCGTCTTGATGCGGATGAAGGTTGGCGCCTCGGCCTGAGCGGCTACGCTGGCCCCCTGGGGTGGCAGCAGCAGATCCTTGCCCACCACCACGGCGCTGATCATGGCCAGCAGCAGTACGAAGCCGCGCAGGCTGCGCCCCACCGAATGGCCCTGATGCTGGTTGTGATGATAGAGGTAGCCGCACAGCAGCAGCCCCCAGCCGAGCCAGACCAGGGTGGTGACCTGATCGCTCCAGAGCCTCGAGAGCAGCAGGATGGGTACCGCCAGCAACGCGAAGCCAAACAGCTGCTTGATCACGTCCATCCAGGCGCCCGCCTTGGGCAGCAGCTTGCCGCCCGAGGTACCGAGCAGCAGCAGTGGCAGCCCCATGCCGAGCGACAGGGCGTAGAGAGCCGCGCCGCCGAGCCAGAGATCGCCGCTTTGGGCCACGTAGATGAGGGCGCCGGAGAGCGGGGCCGTGGTGCAGGGGGAGCAGACCAGGCCGGAGATCATCCCCATGATAGCGACTCCGAGCACAGAGCCGCCCTGCTGGCGGTTGGAGAGGCCGGACAGCCGGGTCTGCAGGCTGCTCGGCAGCTGCAGGGTATAGAGCCCGAACATGGAGAGTGCCAGCAGCACGAACATCACCGAGAGGCCGATCAAGACGTAGGGGTGTTGCAGCGCGGCCTGGAATTTCAAGCCTGCCGAGGCCACCACCAACCCGAGCAGGGTGTAGGTGACCGCCATCCCCTGCACGTAGACGAAGGAGAGCAGGAAGGCGCGGCGGGTGGAGAGGTGATGGCCGGCCCCGGCGATGATCCCGGTCAGGATGGGATACATGGGGAAGACGCAGGGGGTGAAAGCGAGGCCGAGCCCGAGTGCGAAGAAGGCGGCGACGCTGAGCCAGAAGCCCTGGCTGCCGAGGGCGGCCGCCAGCTGATCCTGCTGGCTGCTGGCCGGTATGGGCTGGTCAGGCTGCTCGCTCTGCTGGGCGGTGAGCGGCTGGATACTGATCAGCTTGTCGGTGGGGGGATAGCAGAGGCCGTCGGTACAGCCCTGATAGCTGATCTTGAGGCTGGCCTGCTGGCCGGCCTCGGTCAGGGTGACGGGGATCTGCAGCTCCCGGTAATAGACCTGGGTCTTGCCGAAGAAGTCATCTTCATGCTCGGTGCCGGCGGGCAGCACCGGCTCCTCGAAGGTGAGGTTTTCCCCCTTGAAGCGGAAGCTGTGGCGATAGAGGTAGTAGTCGTCGGCGATACGCAGGCGCAGCAGCAGCCGATTGCCCTGCTGTTCGCTCTTGAGGACGAATGCCTCGTCCACTTTCAGAAATTTGGGCTGGGCGCTGGCCTCGATGCCGAGGGCGCTCAGCAGATCCGTGCTGCTGGCGCGGACCGGCAGTGAGCCCAGACCGGCCAGCAGGGCACAGAGCAACAGCAGGGGAAAGAGCAGGCGAGACGGAGTCATGAGGTTTCCTGTTTTATCCAGTCGAGATAGGGCTGGTGGCCCTGGCTTGTGGGCAGCGCCAGGATCTCCGGCACCTCATAAGGGTGATGAGCAAGAATGCACTGGCGCAGCGGCTCGAACAGGGCGGCGTGCGACTTGATGATGAGCTGGATCTCCGTGGCCCGTTCGATTTGGCCCTGCCAGCGATAGACGGAGGTGAGGCCGGGCAGCTGGTTGATGCAGGCCGCCAGCCGCTGGCTCAGCAGTTGTGCGCAGATGAGGTCGGCACTGGCCTCATCCGGGCAGGTGCAAAGCACCAGAATGGTGTCGGTCATGGTGAAATATCTCGTCCGATCGGGGCGGCTCGGCGCCCGTAAACCAGTGGCTACTATACCTAGCGACGGGTCAAATAGCATCTGGCGCACTTTGCGGCTGCGACATGAAAATAAGTGGGGGGCATGAGATAGACGCTGTCAGAGCGACAAGGCAGAATGAGCGGGCTTGTTCCCATTCGACGTAAGGAAATGTATGACCCAACAGAATGAGCAGCAGAGAAACCGCATGTTGAGCCTGTTGCGCGAAGGTGAGCGCCGTATGTTGGTACAACTGGCCGGTCTGCTGCGTACCAGTGCCGATGAAATCAATGCCGAGCTGGAAAAAGAGGAGTTGCTGGATACCCTCGAGCAACCGGTCACGGTGGAGTATCTCAACGGTGTGGTGCAGCACCATCTGTTCGAGCGCCTGCACAAGGGTGACATGGTCGCGGCCCAGCGACTGCTGACCCAGTACCAGAGCGACATCGAGGCCATGCTGACGCAGGAGTCGGCCGAGGTAGAGGCCCAGACCGAAGAGCTGAAGGCACAAGCCTGAACGCCGTGGCAGGCCCGCCGGGCTTGTCCTCCCCCAGCACCATCATGCCCCTTGCATGATGGTGCCTCGTTTTTCCTGCCGTTTTTTGCCGTCGTTCAACCCAGTGCGTTCTGCTGCCACTGGCCCGGGATCGGGTACACCTTGTCATAGCTCCAGTTGTAGATGAAGGCGTAGACCAGATAGAAGGTCACGAAGCCGATGTTGAGCGCCAGCGCCGCCAGCAGGGCGAGATCCAGCCACCAGGCGATGACCGGCAGGGTCAGCGCCATGAAGCCCCCTTCAAAGCCAAACGCATGGACTACGCGCTGCCACAAGGTCTTGTGCGGGTGACCCTGGTACTTGAGCAGCAGCTTGTCGAAGCCGATGTTGTAGACATAGTTCCAGACGGTGGCCAGCACCGAGAACAGGATGGCCAGCGGCCCCATGTGGCTGAGCTCGATACCTGTGACCCAGCTGGCCAGGGGGGCGGCGATGAGCAGACCTATCACTTCAAAGCCGATGGCATGGCGGATACGGTCGTTGCGGGTACGCATAAATTCCTCTCTTTAAACAGGTATGTTGACTGACTGGTTGGCAATCTATCCCTATTTGTTGATAGTTTCACGTTGGTATCCATCGCTAAAATAGATAGATGACCGCATTTGCAGGAGCAGGACGATGAATCCATCGCTGGAACAACTCAGGGTATTGCTGGCCGCCGCACAGGCGGGCTCCTTTTCGGCGGCGGCGCGCCAGTTAGGCAAGGCGCAGTCGGTGGTCAGCACCGCCATCGCCAATCTGGAGATAGATCTGGGGCTCGAGCTGTTCGATCGCAGCGGCCGCTATCCGGTGCTGACCGAGGCGGGCGTGCGCATCAGCCAGGAGGCCGGCATTTTGCTGGCCCAGAGCGAGCGCTTGCAGGCCATCGCCGGCGAGCTGGCCACCGGTGTCGAGTCGCGCCTGACCCTGGCCATCGACGATGACTCCCACCTGCCCTGGCTCGGCTCCGTGCTGGAGGGGTTCGCCACCCGCTATCCAACGGTGGAGCTGGAGCTGTTGTTTCCGTTGATGGAGGATCTCACCGAGATGCTGACCAGCGGCCGCGCCCAGCTCGGCATCAGCTATCAGAAGGAGCACCCGCAGCGGGAGATCGTCGCCCGCTCGCTGGGGGGGGTGCCCATGCCGCTGGTGGTCTCCCCCGAGCATCCGCTGGCCCACAAGGCGCCGCTGCGGGAGAGCGATCTGCAGGGGGCGCGCCAGTTGATGGTGACAGGGCGACGGGAAGGAACGGAGCGTCATCGCTTTCGCCTGTCGGCGCAGGTGTGGTGGGTCGAGGGGGATCTGGGAGTACTCGAGCTGGTCAAGTTGGGGCTGGGCTGGGCGGCGGTGCCTGATTTTCTGCTGCACCGGCCGCTGGCCCGGGGCGAGGTGGTGGTGCTCAAGCCGGACTTCATTACCCAGCCGGAGCTGGCACTGGAGCTGCAGTGGCATCGCGCCCGCCCGCTCGGGCAGGCGGGGCGCTGGCTCAAGGAGGCCCTGCTGGCGCGGGCGCGCTAGCAGGGCTCTTCGCTTACTCGGTCAGCTGATAGGGGAGGGGCTGCAGGCTCAGGCTTGAGCCTTCCTCTTGCTTGAGCCGGAAACGGGCGTCGGCTTCGATGTCCTTGGGCAGCACGGCGGTGAGCCACAGCTCGCCATCCTGCTGCCAGGCGTTGAGCACCATGCCGCTACGGCGCCAGTTGTCACCGAGCTGGATCTCCAGGGTGTCGCCGCTGGCAACCGGCGTTGCGGCAGTGCCGCTCAGCACGAACAGGGCGCGGTTGTTGGCGCCACGATACTTGGCGCGGGCCACCGTCTCCTGCCCCATGTAGCAGCCCTTGGTGAAGCTGATACCGTCCAACGCCTGCAGGTTGAGCATCTGGGGGATGTACTCACCCTGATGCACGGCTTCCAGATGGGGGATGCCGGCCTTGATCTCCAGTCCCCACCAGAGCGACTCGGGGCTGCTGGGCAGGGTCAGCGCCAGCGGCTGTTCGCTGACCAGCAGCCAGCGGTCGGCCTCGACCCGCACCGCCATGCCACCCTCGATGAGGCCGCTCTCCTGCAGGCCGAATTGCCCTGCGATCCAGCCATCGGTCCCCTGACCGGCCACGCCGACCGCCTGGCCGTGATTTTCGCTGATCTCGACCTTGGCAAAGATCGCGAACTTCTTGAGCTCGGGCAGCTGGCGGGCCAGCACCGACGGCTTGGTCAGCATCAGCAGGCGATCGCTCAGGCAGAGCAGGCGAAAATCGCTCCACAGCTTGCCCTTGGGATCACAGTGGCCACCCAGGGTGTGCTGGCCTGGCTGCAGGGCGTTGACGTCACAGGTGACCTGACCCTGCAGGTATTTGGCGCGATCCTGGCCGCTCAGGCTGGTGATGGCCAGATCGGTCAGAGGGAACAGGGTTGGCTCGGCGGGAAGGGTTGGCAGGCTCACGATGGCATTCCAGAGACAGAAAGTATGTGACCTGCATGGTAAAGACGTAAGGAATGTTTGTCAGCCGGAAAATCCAGCTGTTACCATCGCCGGGTCTTTGTAAGGAGAGTTCCATGTTGAGCCCAATTGAAAAATCCCGCCTGAAGTGGGCCTGCCGCCGTGGCATGCTCGAGCTGGATGTGATCTTTATGCCTTTCTTCGAACACGAGTTCGACGGTCTGAGCGAGGCGGAGCAGCAAACCTTCATCCGCCTGCTGGAGTGCGAGGATCCGGAGCTGTTCCGCTGGAGCATGGGCCACGGCGTGCCGGAAGACCCCGCCTTCGCCGCCATGATCCCGCTGATCCTGGAACGCAATCAGGCCCGCCACGATCGCCAGCGTTGATCCATCCGTACGGGTGTCGATGCCCGTCACCGTCTCCAGACAGCAGCGTCTGCTGCTGTTGTCGCTGTTTCTGCTGATCCTGTGGCCGCTGGCCGCCCTGATCCACGGCTGGCAGTGGGCCCTGTTGCTGCCCTGCTGGGGTCTGGGGTTGTGGCGCGCCTGGCTCGACACGAGCCGGATGACCGGCGTGCTGGAGTGGGACGGTCAGTGGCTCAGCTGGCAGGGCAACCGTTATCAGCTGGGGGCGGGCAGCCGCATTTGGCCCGGGGTACTCTGGCTGCAACTGGTGGCGGCGGAGCGTCCCGCCATCCGGCTCTGGCTGTTCAGCGATGCGCTGGCGCCAGCTCATTACCGTACGCTGGCCCGCGCCATCCACTGCTCCCAGCCGACCCGCTAGTCTCTCTTCCCCATAAAACAGATGACCCCGCCGGAGCGAGGTCATCTGGGGGAGGCGGATCGATTAATCCCTATCCATCGTCAGCAATGCTGGTTCATGGCGGGCAGGATCAATCCTTGTCCGGCGTCAGCACGGTCGGCTTGGAGTCCGGCTGCATGTCCGGGTAGTCCGGGTCGCAGCAGTGCAGGCCGTGTGACTCTCAGGCTCATTGCGAAGCGAAAGGGTTAGTCTCGTTCCGGCGTCAGCACGGTCGGCTTGGAGTCCGGTTGCATGTCCGGGTAGTCCAGGTTGTAGTGCAGGCCGCGCGATTCCTTGCGCTGCAGGGCGCAGTTGACGATGAGTTCGGCCACCTGCAGCAGGTTGCGCAGCTCCAGCAAGTTGTTGGAGACCCGGAAGTGGGCGTAGTACTCCTGCACCTCCTGCTTGAGCAGGTCGATGCGGCGCTTGGCCCGGGCCAGGCGTTTGTTGGTACGCACTATCCCCACGTAGTCCCACATCATCAGGCGCAGCTCATGCCAGTTGTGCTGGATCACCACCAGTTCGTCCGAATCTTCCACCTTGCTCTCGTCCCACACCGGCAGACGGGGCGGCTCCACGCTCATCGGCAGCTTGGCCAGAATGTCGGCCCCCGCCTGATGGGCATAGACCACGCATTCGAGCAGGGAGTTGGAGGCCATCCGGTTGGCACCGTGCAGCCCGGTGTAGGTCACCTCGCCGATGGCGTAGAGGCCGGGGATGTCGGTCTGGCCGTTGTTGTCGATCATCACGCCGCCACAGGTGTAGTGGGCGGCAGGGACGATGGGCATCGCCTCCTTGGTGATGTCGATGCCGACCGCGAGGCAGCGTTCATGAATGGTCGGGAAGTGCTTGATGATGAAGTCGGCCGGCTTGTGGCTGATGTCCAGATACATGCAGTCGGCGCCGAGCCGCTTCATCTCGTGGTCGATGGCGCGGGCGACTATGTCCCGTGGTGCCAGCTCGGCCCGCTCGTCAAACTCCGGCATGAAGCGGCTGCCGTCGGGACGGCGCAGGTAGGCCCCTTCGCCGCGCAGGGCTTCGGTCAGCAGGAAGTTGGGGTCATCGGGGTGGAACAGGCTGGTGGGGTGGAACTGGTTGAACTCCAGGTTCGCCACCCGGCAGCCGGCGCGCCACGCCATGGCGATGCCATCACCGGAGCTGACGTCCGGGTTGGAGGTGTACTGGTACACCTTGGAGGCGCCGCCGGTGGCCAGTGCCACGAAGCGGGCACGGATCACTTCGACCTGCTCGGCGTTGCGGTTCCAGACATAGGCGCCCAGCACCCGGTTGCCCGGCAGACCCAGCTTGCGGGTGGTGATGAGATCGACCGCGTTGAAGCGTTCCATCAGCTGGATGTTGGGGTGAGCGCGCACCTGATCGATCAGGGTGAGCTGCACCGCCTTGCCGGTGGCATCCGCCGCGTGGAAGATGCGGCGATGGCTGTGGCCCCCTTCGCGGGTCAGGTGATAGTGGGATTCGCCCTCGGCGTCCTCCTCCTGATCGAAGGGGACCCCCTGCTGGATCAGCCACTGGATGGATTCGCGGGCGTTGCGGGCGGTGAACTCCACCACGGTCGGGTCACACAACCCGGCCCCGGCGTTGAGCGTGTCGCTCACGTGGGATTCGATGCTGTCGGTCTCGTCGAACACGGCAGCGATGCCTCCTTGCGCATAGAAAGTGGCCCCTTCACTGATGGGCCCCTTGCTCAGAACCAGGACTTTGGCCTGGTCTGCCAATCGCAACGCGAGAGACAAACCGGCGGCACCGCTGCCAATGATCAGTACGTCGCAAAGGTATTCAACACTTGCTTTCATAAGTATCATTGGCCTGGATTAAGAACTGGCACCATGGTAGCCCAAGCGAGGGTGGTGATGCAGCCTGCGTCACATTTTTTTCAATGCAAGCGAACTTTCCCTGATTCCTCCTGTCTGAACTTGTGCGCTTAGGAAGGGCCGGAAAAGAAAAACGATAACCTGATGGGGGTTTTACGGCTCTGATGAGCGACCAGAATCTACTGGACGAACAGCTGGTTGAACGGGTCCAGCGTGGCGATAAAAATGCATTCAACCTGTTGGTAAAAAAATACCAGCACAAGGTGGTCAACCTGGTGGCCAGGTATGTCAACAACCCGGGCGATGTACCGGATGTGGCGCAGGAGGCATTCATCAAGGCCTACCGTGCGCTGCCGACATTCCGTGGCGAGAGCGCGTTTTACACCTGGTTGTACCGGATTGCCGTGAACACGGCCAAAAATTATCTGACCTCTCAAGGGCGCAGGCCGCCCAGCAGTGACGTAGAGGCGGAAGAGGCAGAATACTATGGCGGTGGCGAAGCCTTGCAAGAGGTGGCTACCCCGGAAAACCTGACGCTGACCGACGAGATCAAGCGCACCGTGTTTTCTGCCATAGAAGCTTTGCCGGAAGACTTGAGGACAGCTATCACCCTTCGCGAACTGGAAGGGCTGAGCTACGAAGAGATTGCCGAAATCATGGATTGTCCGGTGGGTACGGTGAGATCCCGAATCTTCCGGGCGAGGGAAGCAATCGATAAAAAGCTGCAACCTCTGATCGAGAATTAACTGGGGAAAGACAGGTTAACTTATGGCAACTAAAGAGCAACTCTCGGCCCTGATGGACGGTGACTTGAGCGATGTTGAGGTTCTGAACGAGCTGGGAACGGATCCGGCTCTGCAAGACACCTGGTCTCGTTACCACCTGATTGGTGATGCCATGCGGGGGGACCTGCCGGTCAATCTGCAACTGGATCTGAGCGACAGCATCATGGCTGCGCTGGAAGATGAACCCACTATCCTGGCGCCCAAGCCGGTGGAGAGCAAACCTGCCGCACCGCAGCCGGGTACCGCCAAGGTCGTGCCGTTTCTGCGCCGTGCCGGCCAGCAGGTGGGACAATACGCCATCGCCGCCTCGGTCGCTGCCGCCGTCATCTTCGGGGTACAGCAGTATCAGGGGCAGGATGGGTTGCCGACCAACCCGGTACTCAACACTATCCCCGTTGGTGGCAGTGCTTCACCGGTGAGTGTGCACTACCCGCAGGATGGCAACCGGGCCACTGCCCGTCAGCAAGGGCTGAGCGAGCAGCAGATGCAGGAGCAGCGCGAGCGCATCAATGCTTTCCTGCGTGACCACCAGTTGCAACAGCGTCTGCTGCAAGACAAGCAGATTCAGGAATAACGGATTTAGGGATCAGAACGTGCGCCAGTCCAGCCGTATTTTGCTGGCCTCTCTCCTGCTGATCAGTGCCAAGGCCTCGGCCGACGACAAGTCGGCCGAGGCCTTGTTGCAGCAGATGCAGAGTGCCGTCTCGCAACAGAATTTTGAATTATCCATGGTCAAGGCCCGGCAGGGGCGCCTCGAACCCATCCGCTTCAGCCACGGCGTGATCGATGGCAAGGAGGTGGCTCACCTCAGCTATCTCGATGGCAAGACCATCGAGTATCTGCAGCGCCAGGATGAGTACACCTTCTTCGAAAATACCCACGAACCTTACACCCTCAAGGGTGCCCGCTTCCCTGGTGTGTGGGCGAGCCTGGTCAGGATGCCGTTGCCACGGGTGCTGGAGAGCTATGACCCCGTGCTGGCCGGTCGCAGCCGGGCGGCCGGGTTGGTGGCTCAGGTCGTGCGGCTGGTGCCCAAAGAGGCCGACAAGTACGGCTTCGTGCTCTGGATCGACGAGCAGAGCCACCTGCTGGTGCGGGTGGACATGGTGGATCGGGAAGGCAATCTGGTGGAACAGGTGCTGGGGGTGGATCTGGACAGGCTGCCTGCCCCGGCGCCCTGGCTGGTGAAGCTGGCTGGCAGCAAGCTGCCTCAGGCACTGGCACTGGAAGACGCCTACCCGGCGCCACAGCAGCAGCTGAACTGGCACCTGACCTGGTTGCCGGAGGGGTTCAAGGTGCTCTCGCGGGATCGGCATCAGCTGGTGACCACCAGCCTGCCGGTGGATTACATGATGCTCTCCGACGGGCTGGTGGATCTCTCGGTCTACGTTGCCCGGGTCGACCCCAAGCAGGCGGTGCGCCAGCAGTTGATCCGTCAGGGGGCCACCTCGCTGGTGAGCTATGTCAATGACGTGGGGGTCGAGATCACCGTGGTCGGTGAGGTGCCGGCAGACACCGCCAAACGCATCGCCGAGTCGGTGCAACCTCTGGCCCGCAATGAGACCGTCCAGTAGTCGCCGATGCACTGTTGCTTGCCCAATCCAGACAGTCATGTTCAGATTGGGTCAATCTCTGTCTAGTTAATGTGGAACCGTCTTGTGAGTGGAATGAGCGAAGAGCTGGCAACCGTAGTGGCCATTGATGGACAACATGCCTGGGTGGAGTGCGAACGACGCTCCGCCTGCAGCGGTTGTCATCAACAGTCCAACTGCGGCACCGGCACGGTAGCCAAGGCGTTTCCGTTGCAGGCGCAGCGGCTGCGGGTGGCGCTCACCATCGAGGTGAGCGTCGGCCAGCAAGTGAGGCTTGGCATCCCCCAGGCGAGCATTCTGCATGGGGCGGCGCTGGTCTACGTGCTGCCGCTATTCTGTCTGCTGGCGGGAGCCCTGCTGGGGCAACTCTGGCTGGCTCCCTTGCTGTCGGCCGGGGAGGGGGTCACCATCCTCAGTTGCCTGCTGGGCGGCCTTATCGGATTTTCACTGGTTCGTTACTTTTCCAACCGGCTCGATCAGGGGGCTTATGGTCCCCGCATGCTAGGGGTGATCCTACCCACCCGCCACCTCTCCTGACACTGTCCAGGCCTGTATTTCTGGTGCTTCGTCGACTAAAGATTGGCCGTCGACCGGGTTATCCAGTAAAATCCTGCCTCCATATCCGGCCCTAACCTAATTTTGAGTGATTCTTGCTCGATGAAACACATTCGTAACTTTTCGATTATTGCGCACATCGACCACGGTAAATCGACCCTGTCGGACCGTCTGATCCAGACTTGTGGCGGCCTGTCCGACCGCGAGATGCAGGCTCAGGTGCTTGACTCCATGGACCTGGAGCGCGAGCGCGGCATTACCATCAAAGCACAGAGTGTGACCCTGAACTACCAGGCACAAGACGGTAACACCTACCAGCTGAACTTTATCGACACCCCTGGCCACGTGGATTTCTCCTACGAGGTCTCCCGCTCGTTGGCGGCCTGTGAAGGGGCGCTGCTGGTGGTGGATGCCGGCCAGGGGGTTGAGGCACAGACTCTGGCCAACTGCTATACCGCCATGGAAATGGACCTGGAAGTGGTGCCAGTGCTGAACAAGATCGACCTGCCGGCCGCCGAGCCGGAGCGGGTTGCCGAAGAGATCGAAGACATCGTCGGTATCGACGCGGTCGATGCGGTGCGCTGCTCCGCCAAGACCGGACTGGGTGTTGACCTGGTGCTGGAAGAGATCGTGGCCCGGATCCCGGCACCGGAAGGTGATCCGGATGCGCCGCTGCAGGCGCTGATCATCGACTCCTGGTTCGACTCCTATCTGGGCGTCGTGTCGCTGGTGCGGATCAAGAACGGTTCGCTGAAGAAGAACGACAAGATCAAGGTGATGAGCACCGGTCAGGTGTGGGGCGTCGATCGTATCGGTATCTTCACGCCCAAGCAGGTGGACACCATGGGGCTGGGTTGCGGCGAGGTAGGTTGGGTTGTCTGCGGTATCAAGGACATCCACGGCGCGCCGGTGGGCGATACCCTGACCCAGGCCAAGAACGGTGCCGAGAAGGCGCTGGCTGGCTTCAAGAAGGTGAAGCCGCAGGTGTATGCGGGCCTGTTCCCCATCTCCAGCGATGACTACGAGTCGTTCCGCGACGCCCTCGACAAGCTCTCCCTGAACGATGCTTCCCTGTTCTTCGAACCGGAGAGCTCCACCGCGCTGGGCTTCGGCTTCCGCTGCGGCTTCCTCGGCATGCTGCACATGGAGATCATCCAGGAGCGTCTGGAGCGTGAATACGATCTGGATCTCATCACCACGGCGCCGACCGTGGTCTACGAGATCGAGCTGACCGACGGTACCACCATCCACATCGACAGCCCGGCCCAGATGCCCGCCATCACCAGCATCAAGGAGATGCGCGAGCCGATCGCCGAGTGTCATATCCTGCTGCCGCAGGAGTACATGGGCAACGTGATCACCCTCTGTATCGAGAAGCGCGGCGTGCAGACCAACATGGTCTACCACGGCAAGCAGGTGGCGCTGACCTACGAGATCCCGATGGCGGAAGTGGTGCTCGACTTCTTCGACCGCCTGAAGTCCACCAGCCGCGGCTATGCCTCGCTGGACTACGGCTTCAAGCGCTTCGAGACCTCCGACATGGTCCGTCTGGACATCATGATCAACGGTGAGCGGGTCGACGCCCTGGCCATCATCACCCACAAGGAGAACGCCCAGTATCGCGGTCGCCAGGTGGTGGAGAAGATGCGCGAGCTGATCCCGCGCCAGATGTTCGATATCGCCATCCAGGCTGCCATCGGCAACCAGATCATCGCCCGCAGTACCGTCAAGGCCCTGCGCAAGGACGTGACCGCCAAGTGTTACGGTGGTGACGTGAGCCGGAAGAAGAAGCTGCTGAACAAGCAGAAAGAAGGTAAGAAGCGGATGAAGTCTCTGGGCCGTGTCGACGTGCCGCAGGAAGCTTTCCTCGCAATTCTCCACGTCGGAAAGGACTAATAGATGGCAAGCACGTTTTCCCTGATCCTGGTGGTGGTCTGCGCGATCACCGGTGTTATCTGGTGTCTGGACAAGATGATCTGGTCCAAGCAGCGGGCCGCCAAGATTGCCGTGGCCCGTGCCCACGGCGGCGCCCATCTGGACGAGAAAACCCTGGCCAAGGTGGCGCCGGTGCCGGTCTGGATCGAACAGACCGCCGGGGTCTTCCCGGTCATCACGATCGTGCTGATCTTGCGTTCATTCATCTTTGAACCGTTCCAGATCCCGTCGGGCTCCATGATGCCCACCCTGCTGGTGGGCGACTTCATCCTGGTGGAGAAGTTTGCCTATGGCCTCAAGGATCCGGTGACCAACACCAAGTTCCTCGAGACCGGTGAGCCTAAGCGCGGCGACGTGGTGGTGTTCAAGTATCCGCTGGATACCCGGGTGGACTACATCAAGCGCGTAGTCGGCATGCCGGGGGATCGGGTCATCTATCGCAACAAGGAGCTGATGATCCGGCCCAAGTGCGATGAGCAGGAAGGGAAAACGTGCCCGGGCTTCCAGAAGCTCGACGTCAAGTTTGAACAAAGGGGTGAATTTACCCAGATGGGGATCCCGCTTGACCGCTATACCGAGCAGCTGGGCGAGGTGTCTCACGAGACCCTGCGCAACCCGCTGATGCCCGATATGGTCGGCCGTTACTACCGCCAGCCCGGCACCTACCCAGACGAATGGGTGGTGCCGGAAGGCCAGTACTTCGTGATGGGTGACAACCGTGACAACAGTACCGACAGTCGCTTCTGGGGCTTCGTGCCCGAGCAGAACCTGGTCGGCAAGGCGGTCGCTATCTGGATAAGTTTTGAATTCGAGCGCGAAGAAGGCTCCCTGCTGCCAAGCTGGGTACCGACAGGGGTGCGCTTCAACCGCATTGGCGGAATCAAGTAAATGAATATCAAGATGAACAGACTGCAGTCCCGTCTCGGGCATGTCTTTCAGGATCAAGAACTGCTGACCCGGGCGCTGACTCACCGCAGCGCCGGTTCCCGTCACAACGAGCGACTGGAATTCCTGGGTGACTCCATTTTGAGTCTGGTGATTGCCGATGATCTCTTCCACCGCTTCCCGCAGGCGGCGGAAGGGGATCTCAGCCGCATGCGCGCCACCCTGGTGCGCGAGAAGACCCTGGCCGAACTGGGCCGGGAGTTCGACCTCGGGGATCACCTGATCCTGGGGCCGGGTGAGCTGAAAAGCGGCGGTTTTCGCCGTGAATCCATTCTGGCCGACACGGTCGAGGCGGTGATCGGTGCCGTCTATCTGGATACCAATCTTGAGACGGTACGGACGCTGCTGCTGGGCTGGTACGCCAGCCGCCTGGACGAGATCAAGCCGGGTATAGAGCAGAAGGATCCCAAGACCCGTCTGCAAGAAATTCTGCAGGGAAGCCGCAAATCCCTGCCGACCTACACAGTGACCAACGTCAAGGGCGAAGCCCACAACCAGGAATTCACCGTCCAGTGTGACGTGGAAGGCCTGGATGGTCCGCTGGTCGGGGTCGGCACCAGCCGTCGCAAGGCCGAACAGGCCGCTGCGCAGCAAGCATTGGAAAAACTGTCATGACAGATACCACTTATTGCGGCTTTGTCGCCATCGTGGGCCGCCCCAACGTGGGCAAGTCCACCCTGCTCAACAAGCTGCTTGGCCAGAAGGTCAGCATCACCTCGAAGAAGCCCCAGACCACCCGTCACCGGATTTTGGGGATCGACACCGAGGAGAACTACCAGACCATCTATGTCGACACACCGGGTCTGCACATCGAAGAGAAACGGGCCATCAACCGCCTGATGAACCGCGCCGCCACCAGTTCGCTGGGGGACGTGGCCATGGTGGTGTTCATGGTCGACGGGACTCACTGGACCAAGGACGACGAGATGGTGCTGGGCAAGCTGCGCCACCTCAAGTGCCCGGTGGTGCTGGCGGTCAACAAGATTGACAACGTCAAAGAGAAAGAGGATCTGCTGCCGCACCTCGAGTGGCTGGGTCAGCAGATGAACTTCGCCCACATCCTGCCCATCAGTGCCGAGAAGGGCACCAACGTGGAGAAGATCCGCGAGTGGGCCAAGGATCTGCTGCCGGAGAACGTCCACTTCTTCCCGGAAGACTACGTGACCGACCGCTCTTCCCGCTTCATGGCCTCCGAGATCATCCGCGAGAAGCTGATGCGCTTCACCGGTGAGGAGCTGCCCTACTCGGTGACAGTGGAGATTGAGCGCTTCAAGGTGGAGGAGAACGGTCTCTACCATATCCATGGCCTCATTCTGGTGGAGCGCGATGGCCAGAAGAAGATGGTCATCGGCAACAAGGGTGAGAAGATCAAGACCATCGGCACCGAGGCGCGCCTCGACATGGAGCGGCTGTTCCAGAACAAGGTGCACCTGGAGCTGTGGGTCAAGGTCAAATCCGGTTGGGCTGACGACGAGCGCGCCCTGCGCAGTCTCGGCTACGGTGACGACTGATTGCTGACCCCGGCTTTCGTCATCCACAGTCGGCCCTATCGGGAGACCAGCCAGCTGGTCGAGGTTTTCACCCAGGATAGTGGCCGTTTTACTCTGGTGGCTCGCGGTTCTCGCGGGCCACGCTCGCCTCTGAAGGGGCTGTTGCAACCCTTTACCCTGCTCACCATCGCCTGGCGCGGCAAGGGCGATCTCAAGAATCTCACCCAGGTCGAGTGCCCGGATCACTCCTTGCGGCTCGGCGGCGATCGCCTCTTCTACGGCCTCTATCTCAACGAGCTGGTCTACTACCTGCTGGAAGCCCACACCCCGTTCCCGGAAGTATTTGACGCCTATGCCCGCGCCATCATGGCGCTGGCCGACGGCGAGACGCCGGAGCTGCCCCTGCGCCGCTTCGAATTCCTGCTGCTGCAGGCGCTCGGCTACGCGGTGGACTTCGAATATGCCGCCGACGACGAGTCGCCGATCCAGCCCGAGCTGCTGTACGGCTTCGAGCGTGAATTGGGCTTTGTCGCTTGCGAGCGGGCGCCGGATCCCCGTACCCTGTTTCTCGGCGCGCACCTGCTGGCCTTTGCCGAGGGGCGCTTCGACAGTCCGCCCCTGCTGCAGGCGGCCAAGCGTTTCAGCCGGCTGGCGCTGCAGCCCTATCTGGGGCGGCGCCAGTTGAAGAGCCGGGAGCTGTTTTTGAAGCGACGAAGCAGTCTGGGTTAACCACTTTTCGGCGTTACCCGACATGGCAAGAATGTTACCTAGGTCCGATTACGCTGCGCTAATCGAACCTACAAGCTGATATACGGATATCCGCGCGGTAGCCGCGCAGTCAACAGATGAAGAGTTTCAAGGAGTCCTCAATGAGTGAAATCTATCTGGGTGTGAACATCGATCACATCGCCACCCTGCGCAACGCCCGCGGCACCCAGTACCCGGATCCGGTACAGGCCGCCTTCGTGGCCGAGCAGGCCGGTGCCGATGGCATCACTGTGCACCTGCGCGAAGATCGCCGTCACATCACCGACCGCGACGTGGAGATCCTGCGCCAGACCATCCAGACCAGAATGAACCTGGAGATGGCGGTGACCGAAGAGATGATCGGCATCGCCTGCCGCATCGAGCCCCACTTCGTCTGCCTGGTACCGGAGAAGCGCACCGAGGTGACCACCGAGGGTGGTCTGGACGTGGCCGGCCAGCTGGACAAGGTGACCGACGCGGTGGCCCGCCTCTCTGCTGTCGGCGCTCAGGTATCCCTCTTCATCGATGCGGATCCGCTGCAGATCGATGCTGCCGCCGAGAGCGGCGCCCCCTTCATCGAGATCCACACCGGTCGCTACGCCGATGCCACCACCGATGCCGAGCGCAACGCCGAGTTCAAGCGCATCGCCGCCGGTGCCTCCTACGCCGCCGGCAAGGGCTTGAAGGTCAATGCCGGCCACGGCCTGCACTACCACAACGTCAAGGCCATCGCCGCCATCCCCGAGCTCTATGAGCTCAACATCGGCCACGCCATCATCGGCCGCGCCGCCTTCGACGGCCTGGCCAAGGCAGTCAGCGACATGCGCCTGCTGATGCAGGAAGCCCGTCAGGGGATCTGAGCTGTCGGCAGGGGCTGAGCCCCGCGGCACGAAGAAAAAGGGACGCTACGGCGTCCCTTTTTGTCAGGTCAAACTTGGTCTGGGTCAGGACTTTTTCACCGCAGCGGGTTTGGCTCCCGCCGGGGTCAGCTCCAGGGTGATGAGCTCCAGCGGCGCCAGCGTGATGAGGCGGGGGGCATCGAGGGTGGCCGGTACGCTGGCATTGCTGCCGTAGCGCGACTGCACCGTGAAGCGGGTGGCCTCGCCCGCCGGGATCTCCAGCTGGCGCTGAGGCTCCAGCAGGAATGTCTGCGGCTTACTGGAGGGGTTGCGCAGGGTGATGAAGGCGCGGCTCGGACTCCAGGCCGCCCAGCCATACACCGCCAGCAGGGTGGGGTCGCCACCGATCCAGTGGCTGTCGAACAGCACAGCCTGATTCTGCTGTGACCAGAGTGCCGCCTTGGCCAGCAGGTCCCAGTCCTGGCCGCTCAGCAGTTCCGGCGTGAGATAGAGCTCCTGCAACTGGGTGCCGGTGGCGAAATAGCTCCAGGCCTGATCGGCAAAGTCTTGCGGTGACTGCCGATCCAGATGCTTGGCCTGTTTGGCATAGACCAGTCCGTGCAGCATCAAGGAGTTGAGCGGGAACAGGGGGCCGTTCTTGACGATGGAGCGATAGGTCTCGGCATCCCGGTAGGTGATCCACTGCTGCACCCTGGAGCCGGGTCCGTAGAAGTTGATGTCATCGCCGCCGCGCCAGATGGAGTCGGCAAAGAACAGCCAGGCGGGGGAGGCGGTGGTGCCGGTGGTCAGGTTGATGAACACCTGCGGATTGGCGGCCCGCGCATCCGCAATCAGGTGGATGGCGGCATCGAAGTCGCTGGTGAAGCGGCTACCCTCGATCAGCTTGTCCGCATTGCCGGTCCCGTCGAACTTGAAGTGGGTGACCCCCTGATCCTTGATGAGCGACATCACCTTCTGGTGGAAGTTCTGGTAGTAGACCGGGCCGGAGAGGGCGAACTTGCCATCGCTCAGCTCATAGCCGAACTCGGCAGCATGAGAGACCCGCTCATCCCTTGGCTTGTTGTAGCCACCCCAGGGGGAGAGCCAGATCCCGAGCTGGGCATGGTAGCGTTCGGCCGCGCGCTTGAGCTTGCTGAAGCCGTTGGGGAAATCCTTGCTGAAACCCCAGTTGCCCAGTCGATCGTCCCAGCCGTCGTCAAACAGAAAGCCGTTCATGGGCACGCCGCGCCGGCTGATCAGCGCCTCTCCGAACTGATCGATGCGCTTGAGTGCCTCGGCCTCCGTGTAGGGATTGAAGAAGCCGATGTCGAGCCAGGAGTTGTAATGCAGGTAGGGGGCGTAGGGACGATCGCGGGCTTCGTTGAGGAAGCGGTTGAAGTCGCGCCTGAGCTGACCCTCGCCAAAGGTGCCGACATAGGTGCGATAGCTGAGCGGCTTGCCCTGGGCGAGCGGCAGCTTGAGCGGGATCAGCTGGCTGACGCCACCCTCGTAGGCCCGGGTATTGACCAGCGGATTCTGGGGGGTAATGAAGAAGCTGTCGCTGACGATGGGCGAGCTGTTGATGGCGCCATAGACAAACGGCGCCTGGGAGTGGAAGGGAAGCATGGAGAAGCCGTTGATCTTTTTGCCGTTCTTGAGGGTGTCGAGGGCAAAGTCGATGCTGGCGTAGCGCTTGTCCCGGCCCAGCCGGATGGCACTCTTGACCACGAAGTCGGCATTTTCCAACGCCATCTCGATCTGGTCACCGCTCTTGGTGAATGCGGTGACCTTGAAGTCGGCGGAGGGGGTCAGCCGATCATCCGTCCCCTTGATGTCGAACAGGTTGTCTGAGCGAATGAGATCGCCGTTGGCGGTATTGGTGAAGGTCAGTTCCCGGAACTTGCCGGCATCGGTTTCGACCTTGATACGGTACTGGTCACCCTCCAGCGACAGGGTTTCGGCCTGGGCTAAGGGGGTCAGCATGAGCAGCAGCGTCATGGCGGTACGCGCGTGCATGGTTGTCTCCATGTGTTGATGTGAGTGAGGTGTGAGTCGGCAGAACCTCGCCTGTGATACCGGGATGGAGGCGGGCTCGCCGCAGCGGGCCCGCCTTTGGGATTACAGCTTGCCGTCGCTCATGCACATGCGGATCTTGGCGGTGACCACCTCCTCCATGGCGGCCATGGCGGGTACCAGATACTGGCGCGGGTCGCTGGCGTCGGGGTGGGAGGCCAGGAATGCCTTCATGGCGTCGGAGAAGGCGATCTTGAGCTCGGTGGCCACGTTGACCTTGCACACCCCGAGCTCGATGCAGCGGCGCACGTCCCGGTCGGGAATGCCGGAGGCGCCGTGCAGCACCAGCGGCACCGCTACCCTGGCCCGGATGGCTGCGAGGCGCTCGAAGTCGAGGCGCGGCTCCTCCTTGTAGAGGCCGTGGGCCGTGCCGATGGCGACGGCCAGGGAGTCGATGCCGGTGCGCGCCACGAACTCGGCCGCCTTGTCCGGGTCGGTCAGATGGGCGTTGGCGGCGTCCACGATGAGGTCATCCTCCTGGCCGCCGAGCTGGCCCAGCTCGGCCTCCACGCTCGCCCCCATGCGGTGGCAGAAGGTGACGACCCGCTGCACCTTGGCGACGTTCTCCTCGAACGAGAGGTGGGAGGCGTCGATCATGGCGGAGTGGATGCCGGCCTCGACCTTGTAGTGGATATCCTGCTCGTCCTCGTGGTGGTCCAGATGCAGTACCAGCGGAATGCGGTACTGGTGGGCGGCCGAGGTGCAGATGGAGACCAGGTATTCGACCCCGGCGTGGCGGTAGGTACCCGGCGTGGCCGCCAGGATCACCGGGGAGTTCAGCTTGGCGGCGGTGCGGGCCACCACCTCGACGGTCTCCAGGTTGTGGATGTTGAAGGCGGGCACCGCATAGCCGCGGCGCTGGGCATCTTTAAGCATTTCGTGGGACGAGATCAGATACATGAGGACTCCTTGGCACCCTGGCGGGCACCAGCTTCAGGGAAAGAGAGCGGGGTTGGGGCGGGGAGGATCTCCCGGCCGGCCACCCAGATATGTTGTTGATTGAGTTCCGCGGTCAGGGCGAGCAGGTTGGCCTGCTTGCCGACGGCCAGCGAGCCGAGGCGATGTTCTATCCCCAGCATCCGGGCCGGTGCCAGCGAAGCCATGCGGATGGCCTCCGCCAGCGGCACGCCGGCCAGCTGCACCATGTTGCGCACGGCGCCGAGCAGGGTGAGGGTGCTGCCCGCCAGGCCGCCGGTGTCGGTGCGCACCACCCCGTCCTTCATCTCCACCCGGTAGTCGCCGAGCAGGTAGTGACCGTCCGGCATGCCGGCGGCGCGCATGGCATCCGTGATGAGCAGCAGGCGATCCCTGGCGCAGCAGTGACAGAGTCTGAGCACGCTCGGGTGAACGTGGTGGCCGTCGGCGATGAGCTCCAGCCAGGCATCGGGGTGCACCAGCCCCGCGCCGACCATGCCGGGTTCTCTGTGGTGCAGGCCGCGCATGCCGTTGAAGCAGTGCACCAGCCCGGAGGCTCCCGCCGCCAGCGCCGCCATGGTGGTGTCGTGGTCGGCGGCGGAGTGACCCAGCATCACCCGGATGCCGGCCTGCCTGAGATGACGGATGGCGGCCAGCGCCCCGGTTTTCTCGGGGGCGAGGGCGACCACCTTCAGGGTGCCTCGCGCCACCTGTTGCAGCCGGTCGAGCTCCGCCAGATCCAGCTCCCGGAACAGGGCCGGGTCATGGGCGCCCTTGTTGTCAGGGGTGAAGTAGGGCCCCTCCAGATAGCTGCCGAGCAGTTGCGCGCCCGGCAGGGGGCTCGCCATGGCATCGGCGATGCGAGCCAGGGTGGAGAGGATGGCGGGCCGCGGGGCGGTGACCGTGGTGGCGAGGAAGGCGCCCACCCCTTCTGCCGCCTTGGCAAGGGAGAGGCGGGCCAAGGCGTCGGCCGCCTCGTCCATCACGTCGACGCCGGCCCCGCCGTGGACGTGGCCATCGATGAGGGCGGGCACCAGCAGCTCGACCTCCCGCACCGGGTCGTCGGCCGGGATGGGGTCGATGGCGGTGATGACGCCCCCCTCATGGGTCAGTACCTGATGTTCCCGCCAGCCCTGCTCGGTCAGCAGGCGGCGGGCGCGGATCCGCTCTGCCATCTAGATCCCCTCCTCGGCCAGGGTCTCGGCCCGCTCGCGCGCCAGCTCGTCCACCAGGCTGGTGAGGCCGCGATGACCGCAGCACAGCGCCTGTTCACGAAACTGGGACGGGGTCAGCTCGCCGCGCTCCATCACCATCTCCAGCAGCAGCTGCAGATTGGTGCCGGTGACCACCTCCCGCCCGGGCTGGCGCAGCGCCAGGGTGGAGGCGACCCGAAACGGGGTTCCCCCCAGCAGGTCGGTCAGAAAGACCACCCCATCCCCTCGTTCCACCTGAGTCAGGGCGGTCTCGCACTGATCCTGCAGCAGGGCCGTGGTGGAGGACTCGGGAAAGTCGATGGCGATCACCGCCTCCTGCTCGCCGAGTATCTGCAGCATGGCCTGTTCCATGCCGCTGGCGAAGCCGCCGTGTCCGCAAATGATGATGCCCAACATAATCTGTTCCTTTACAGCAAAGGGCCGGCCTGGTGCCGGCACCGGATTAGAGGAAGCCTGCAAACTTGCCGACGATGCCGAGTACGACCGTGATGACGATGAGGCGCAGCGGGCTCCAGCCGCGGCGGATCAGCCCATACATGGCCAGGGTGTAGAGCAGCGGCAGGAAGGCGGGCATCAGCTTGTCGAGTACGTCCGCCTGCAGCTTCACCACCGCATCGCCGGCGGTGATCTCCAGGGTGGTGCCGAGCCGCACATAGGTGGCGACCAGGGCGCCGATCACCGTCATGCCGACGATGGAGGCGGCATGGCCCACCTTGCGGGTGTTGGCCTTGATGAGCGGAATGGCGGCCACCCCCATGCGGTAGGCGTAGTGCGCCAGCCCGAAGCGCAGGCCGAAGTGCACCAGGTTGAACAGCAGGAAGAAGACCACTGCCCCCATGATGGAACCCTGCAGGGCCAGGTCGGCGCCGATGCCGCCGCAGATGGGCAGCAGGGTGAGCCAGAACATGGCATCGCCGATCCCGCCGAGCGGGGCACCGACCGCGATCTTGGTGCTCTGGATGCTGTTGACGTTCTGCTTGGAGCGCTCCATCGCCAGCACAATCCCCATCACGAAGGTGACCAGGAAGGGGTGGGTGTTGAAGAAGCCCATGTGGCCCTTCATCGCCCGGGAGAGATCCTTGGGGTTGGTGTGGATCTTCTGCAGGGCCGGCAGCAGGCCGTAGAGCCAGCCGGAGGCCTGCATCCGCTCGTAGTTGAAGGAGGCCTGCAGCAGCAGGGAGCGCCAGGCGAAGCGGTTGATGTCCTGGCGGGTCAGCTCGGCCCCCAGTTGCTGATCTTCGTAGACGTCGTCGGAGACGGCGCGGGTCGGTTGCGGCTCGGCCGCCTGGGTCAGCCGGGTGGCGGTGTTGTTAGATGCCATCTTCAGTTTCCTCCTGGATGGGGCGGGCTTGTGGCGCCGGGTCCTTGCGCATGAAATCGATCAGAGCCATGGCCAGGGCGGCCGCGGCGATGGCCAGCACCGGCAGCTTGAGCCAGGCGGCGGCAACGAAACCGAGGATGAAGTAGGGGATGTAGACGTTCTTCATCATGATCTTGAGCAGCACGGCGAAGCCGATGGCGGGCATGATGCCGCCGGCGACGCCGAGGCCGTCGATGAGACGGGCGGGCAGCACGTCGATGGCGGTCTTGGCGTGTTCGGCCCCGAAGTAGGTGGGCAGGAAGGCGCACAGGAAGTAGAAGGAGCCGAGCGCCAGCAGCGCCAGGTAGTTGACCCGCTCGATGCCGCGCACATCCCCCTGTTCCGCCATCCGGTCACAGCGGGACATGACCCCCGACATCACCGAGAAGAGGAAGGTGATCCCCATCTGGACCGCCACCGCGAACGGTACCGCGACTCCGACCGCCACATCCGGCTTGACCCCGGTGGTGATGGCGAAGGTGGCGCCGACTATGGTGCCGATGATGACGTTGGGCGGTTGCGCCCCCGCCAGCGGGGCCAGCCCCATCCAGACCAGCTCCAGGGTGCCGCCCACCAGAATGCCGGTGGGCAGGTCGCCGAGGATCAGGCCCACCAGCGGGCCCAGTACCACGGGCCGGTGGAAGTGGGTCAGGCCATTGAACAGGTCAAGCCCGGCGAAGAACGCCAGCATGCCCAGCAAGAGCCCTTGCAACAAACTGATTTCCATCACAATTGTCCTTAATCAGATGAGGTTGAAAATGTCCTGTGCCGGTTCGGTCGGCACCCCCTGGACAAAGCAGGCGACGTGGGCGTCCTGCAGGGCGCGAAACGCCGCTATGTCCGACTCGTCCACCGATACCGTCTTGTGGATCTGACGCTTGCCGTCGGCGTAGTGCATGTTGCCGACGTTGATGCGGGGGATGGGCACCCCGCCCTCCACCAGGGTGCGAAAGTCCGCCGGACTCTTGCACACCAGCAGGATTTTCTGGCGATCGGCGGCCTTGCCGATGTTGTCGATCACCTTCTGCAGCGGCCAGAAGCGCACTGCGATGCCCTCCGCCAGCACCATCTCCATCAGGTTCTGCTGGATGGGGTCCTCTGCGACTTCGTCGTTGGCTACCAGCACCAGATTGGCGCCGGCGAAGCCGACCCATTGCACGCCGACCTGACCGTGGATCAGGCGCTCGTCGATACGGCTCAGCACTATGTTCGGCATCAGACGCCTCCTTGCTGGTTGAACGGATAGATGTTGACCCCCTGCACGACCCGGTTGACCCACCCGCTCGGGCAGGGGTTGTCCGGGGTGATGCCCAGCACCAGCGCGGTGTGGAAGGCGTAGTACTGGGCGTAGAGCAGGTAGCAGAGCGCCAGCTCGGCGTCGTCACCGTTGAGGGGGGTGGGCAGATAGATGTGTTCGCCGGCGCTGATGAGCGGATCCGGCCGGTCGGCCAGGGCGACCACCCGGGCGGCATGGCCGTCCTGGCGCAGCTCGCCGAGCAGGTCCAGATCGTACTGGCGGGTATAGGGATCGTTGGACACCAGCAGCACGATCAGGGTCTGCCGATTGATGGCCGACTTGGGCCCGTGGCGAAAGCCGGTGGGGGAGTCGTGCATGGCCATCACCTGGCCGGCGGTGAGCTCCAGCAGCTTGAGGGCCGCCTCCTGGGCCACCCCCTGCAGGCTGCCACTGCCAAGGTAGATGACCCGCTCCGGCAGCGGTTTATCCCACTCGGGCACCTTCAGCTCGGCCTGGGGCAGGATGGCATCCCCCAGCGCGATGAGCGGCTGGCTGGCGATCGGGTTGAACTGGCGCGGCAGGAACACCGCCAGGCAGCTCAGCATCATGCTGGTGAGGCTGCTGGTCATGGCAAAGCTGCGGTCGTGGGTCTGGGGCGGCATCAGCAGCGCCAGGGAACGGGCATCTTTCTGACAGCGGCGATAGAGCTCCCCCTCACCGTTGCAGGTCAGCACCAGGTGGTGGCACTCGCTCAGCAGCTGGCTGGCCAGCTCCACCGCCGCCACGCTCTCCGGGCTGTTGCCGGAGCGGGCGAAGGAGATGAGCAGGGTCGGGCAGTCCTGTGCCAGGTATTCGCCCGGATCGGTGACGATGTCGGTGGTGGCGATCGCCTCGAAACGGCCGTTGAGGCGGGCACTGAGATAGGGGGCGAGGGCGCGGCCGGCAAAGGCGGAGGTGCCGGCCCCGGTCAGGATCACCCGCAGGTTGCCCCGCGACAGCAGGGGCAGCAGGAAGCGCTCTATGGTGGCGCGGCACTCCTCCACCATGGTGAGGGTCTCCCGCCAGGTGGCGGGTTGCTGGCGAATTTCACGGGCGGTGGCCAGGCCGTTGGCCGACCGCAGCGTCTCTTCTGGATAACCAAGGATCATCTCTACAACTCCTTATACAACCGGGGTCAGCCGGGAGTGGCTGGCGGGGACGGCGCTGCAGGCCGCCGCGTATTGGCGCAGCACCTCCTGCACCTGATCGAGAATGAGGTCGTGAACCCGGGGCGACAGCGTGCCCTGGCGCACCTTGCGGTATTGCAGCGGCAGGTGTTGGCTGAGCAGCGGCAGGGGAATGGGTTCGGCGGCCAGGTTGGCCAGCAGCCGGGCGTAACAGTCGTCGACCCGGCTGTCGGGCCAGTAGTAGCGAATGCGATCGGAGTAGCTGTAGCCGCGGGCCAGCCGGCACTCGTTGGGGCTGCCCTGATAGTGGCTGCGCCAGAAGTCGGGGCGATCCAGCATGGTCTCTTCCAGCACCTGGCGCAGGCCCGAGCAGGCCTTGGCCACCACCAGCTCCTCCTCGATGGCGGCGAGGGCAAACAGTGCCTCGCGCAGGGCAAAGGTGAGGGCCGGGCCGACCTTGAGGATGGCGAAGTGATCGCGCACCAGCTGGTGGTAGGCGTCCGGGGTCTGGTAATCGGTGGAGTGGGCCTCGAACACCAGATGGGGATAGGCCTCGATCATCCGGCTCAAGGGGGCGGCCCGCTCGGGACGGTAGTCGATGACGTGGGTGTGGTCGAACTCCACGCCGGGCTGCACCACCAGACCGATCACCCGCGGCCAGAGCTGGGCCAGTCCGGCCTGCTCGAAGGCCTGCTGGTGGGCGGCCAGGGTGTGGCGCGCCGCCTCCGGCGTGGTGACCGCCAGTTCGGCCAGCTCTTCGTGGGCGCCGCCCGGCACCGGCACTTCGGTGCCAATCACGTAGACCAGGTCGCTGTGGCCAAACTGCTGGGTGGCGGTCTGCTCGGCCACGTTTGCCAGTCGGGCGGCGCGCGCGGCCACCAGTTCGTCGGTCAGCGGCACCGGATCCCCCTGGCAGGACATGCTGCAGTCGAGGTGGATCTTCTTGAAGCCAGCCGCGACATAGCTGGCGATGAGATCCTCGGCGTGGGCCATGGCCTGTGCGGCGGGCTCGCTCTGCCAGCGGTTGGGGCCGAGGTGATCCCCACCCAGTACCAGCCGCTGCACGGGAAAGCGGCACTCGGCGGCGAGCCGGTGCAGCAGGTCGCGAAAATCGGCCGGCGTCATGCCGGTGTAGCCGCCAAATTGATCCACCTGATTGGAGGTGGCCTCGACCAGCAGCAGCTGGTCCCCTTGCGCCGCCAGTCGCAGGGCCGCCTCCAGCACCAGCGGATGGGCGGAGCAGACGGCGTAGATCCCGACCTGCTCCCCCTGCTTGTGTTGTGCGACCAGATCCAGCATTGATTTCATTTCCCTCTTCCTCTTGGCCTGAACAAGATGCTTTGCTTTCGATTTCTTTCTTTACCCTAGGCGTACGGCGTTCGAAACGAAATAAAAGCGTGTTCACATCTTGAGCAAGATCACAAAAAGAAATGAATCGAAAGTGTTGTGGCCGTTTTAGGGAGTCTGACGGCACTTTTCAATTCAATGAAAGCTTGATTTGCCATCGAGGCTGAGTGTTAATAGGGAAACGTAACGAAGTGAAAGCTCTACTTTCACCACAGGACTCCGGCAGAGAGACTATGCAAATCACCGAAAAGAGTGTGCTCGGCACCAGCGAGCGACGGGAGCGCATCATTCAGCAGCTGCGCAGCAATGGCAGCGTTCAGGTCAACGAGCTGGCAGGCCACTATCAGGTCTCCACCGTCACCATCCGCAACGATCTGGCATTTCTGGAGAAACAGGGGGTGGCGGTGCGCGCCTACGGTGGTGCCCTGTTGTGTGAATCCGGCCAGCCGGTGGCCGAGCGCACCATCGCCGACAAGAGCGTGCTCAACACCCCGGTCAAACAGCGCATCGGCGCCATGGCGGCGAGCCTGGTGCAGCCGGGTTGTCGCCTCATTCTCGACTCGGGCACCACCACCCTGGAGGTGGCACGCCACCTGCGCGATCACCAGGAGATAGTGGTGATGACCAACGGCATGAACGTGGCGAATGCCCTGCTGGAGGCGGAAGGGGTGGAGCTGCTGATGACGGGGGGCCACCTGCGCCGCAAGTCGCTCTCCTTCTACGGCGCCCAGGCGGATCTCTCTTTGCAAAACTATCACTTCGATCTGCTGTTTCTCGGGGTGGATGGCATTGATCTGGAGCGCGGCGTCAGCACCCATCATGAAGACGAGGCCAGGCTCAACCGCTGCATGTGCCACGTGGCCGAGCGGATCATCGTTGTGACCGACTCCAGCAAGTTTGGCCGGCTGAGCCTGCACAAGATCGTCGATACCCGGCGCATTCACACCCTGATCACCGACGACGCCATTGCGGCCGAGACCCTGGCCGGTCTGCGTCAGGCCGGGATAGAGGTGCTGCTGGTGGAGGCCTGAGCCTGCACTCGACGGAGAATGCGAAAGAGGGACGCCGCGGCGTCCCTCTTTTTTCGTGGTCGGGGGCGAAGCTCAGCGTTGCTCGGGAAAGTAACGCTCGAGCAGGGCAGTGAGGATGGCCTGGCTCTCGGCATCCGCTTCACCGCTGACCAGGGCGGGCCGAAAGTGGAGCTGGAAGGCGCGCAGGGCGGCGCTGCTCTGCTCGTCCCAGGCACCGCTCGGGGCGACGCCGTAGCCGTAGCGGGCCAGCCGTTGCTGCCAGCCGAGGGCATCCCAGGCCGGTGCCGGCTGCTGGCGCAATTCGGCCAGCCGGGTTTCGTCGGGCCAGGCTCCCACTCCGTAGTGCAGGGCCAGTTCGCGCCAGGGGAAGTGGGGGCCGGGATCCTGCTTGCGCTCGGGGGCGACATCGCTGTGAGCCAGCACCTGGGTGGGGGGGATCTGGTAGCGCTCGACCAGTCGGCGGGTGAGGGCGCCTAGGGCGGCTATCTGTGCCTGGGTGTAGGGCTGCCAGCGACGCTGGTGGGCGGGCAGCAGTTCGTCTTGTGGCGGGTAGCCGAGGTTGACGATCTCGATGCCGAGCGAGCTGGCGTTGAGCCCCGCATATTGATGCCAGCGACTGCGGCCGGCATGCCAGGCGCGCTGGCTGTCGGGCACCAGCTGGTAGACCGGCAGTGGCCGCTCATGGGTATCGCGCGGGATCAGGTAATGGGCGCTCACCTGATGGGCCGGCTCGGTCAGCAGGCGCAGGGAGTGGCCATCGTCTTCGTCCGTGTAGTGCAGGATCAGAAAGGCGATGCGCTCGTTCTGGCTGGCGCTTTGATAGTCGTTGTTGAGCCGATAGGGGGCGGGCTGGCAGGCGCAGAGCAGCAGGGCGAGGCAGAGCGCAAACCCGTGGCGACGGGTGCGCGGGAGGTGAATACCCAGTTGCCATGGCCGGCGCCACCCACCGGCCGCCTGCTGGCGGAATGACGGTGAGTGCTGACGCCGGCCCATGGTTCAGCCGCGATACTTGGCGGTGAGACCGATGAGGAAGTTGCGCAGGATCTGATCCCCGCAATCCTGATAGTGTTTGTGGTCCCGTGAACGGAACAGGGCGCTCAGCTCGGATTTGGAGAGGTTGAAGTGGGCCAGCTTGAGAGTGCCCAGCATGTCCTCTTCCTTGAAGTTGAGGCCGATGCGCAGCTTGCGCAGGATCATGTTGTTGTTGATCCGGTTCGGGATCACCTGGGCCGGCGCATCTTCCCGCGCGCCGCGGCGCGCCAGGATGAAGCCGTCGAGGAACTGGCTCAGGGCCGAATCCGGACAGGCGGCAAAGCCCGCTTCCTGCTCTTCCCCTTCCTCCGCCTCTTTGATCAGCCAGCCGTGCAGCTGGGCATGGGTGACGGTCAGGTTGCCCTTGGCAAACATGTCGACCATCTGGTCGTTGCTGATGCTGAGGGCGTAGCGCAGGCGGCGCAAAATATCGTTGTTGGTCATGTCGACTCCTGTGGAAACGGCGCAACTTTACCATCTGGCGGGGCCCGCGTCAGAAAAAGCGGGTTGCCCGGTTCAGGATAGATAGCGTGGCGCCTCCTGGCGTACCTGCTCCATCGCATCCTGCAGCTCCAGCAGCTCGGGCTCGAGTTCGGCCACCGGCACCCCGTCGCGCAGCTGCTGCTCCAGCTGGGAGAGCAGCCGCTGCAGGCCGGGGACGCCGGAATAGGCGCAGCCGCCGTTGAGGCGATGGAGCTGGGCCAGCACCTCGCTATCCTCCACCTGGCCGGCAAGCGCCGCCTCCAGCACCGGATCCACCTCGTCGAAACTGGCCATCAGCATGGTCAGCATCTCCTTGGCCAGATCCAGCTTGCCCGCCGCCTGACGCACCGCCAGCGCCCAGTCGATCTGCTGGCTGGCGTGATTCTGGTGGCGACGATGGGCGAAGTCGGTGATGAGCTTGGCCAGCATGGCCTCGTCGATGGGCTTGGCCAGGTAGTCGTCCATGCCCTGGCGGATCAGCCGTTCCCGCTCGCCGGGAATGGCGTGGGCGGTGACCGCGACGATGGGCGTCTCGGTGTTGAGCGACTGGCTGCGAATCGCCTGGGTGGCGCTGATACCGTCCATGATCGGCATCTGGATATCCATGAAGATGATGTCGAACGGCTGGCTCTGGGCCAGTCTGACCGCCTCCTTGCCGTTCTTGCACACCACCACCTGGCTCACCATCTCCTTGAGCATGGCGGCGATGAGCTTGAGGTTGGCGGCGTTGTCGTCCACCGCCAGCACCTTGATCTCCTGCACGCTGCGCGGGGAGGGGGTCGGCAGCGGGGCGCTGCGGAGAGCCTCGGGGGAGAGCAGGGCGTGCAGCAGCTTGCGATGGTTGATGGGTTTGGAGAGGCAGTGCTGGGCACCATGGGCCAGCATGGCCTCGTAGAGCGAAGGCTCGTGGCTGCTGAGCAGCACTATGGTGTTCTGCTGGCGATCCAGCCCGTCGAGGCGCGCCACCACCTGCTGCGGGCTGTGCTGGGTGCCGCTGCCGATGATCACCATGTCTTGGCTGCTCATGTCGGGCCAGGGGGCGTCGTTGGCGAGGGATTGCACCTCCAGCTGCCACTCCGCCAGCAGGGCGCAGAGGGCCGAGTGGCTGAAGGGATCCGGCTCCAGCAGCCAGACCCGCTTGCCCTGGATGCGATCCAGCGGCAGCTTGTCGGTCTGGGGCAGGGGAGAGACCTCCAGATCCAGGCTGAAGGAGAAGACCGACCCCTTGCCGAGCTCCGATTCGAACCGGATCTGGCCACCCATCTGCTGCACCAGCTTCTGGGTGATGACGAGACCGAGGCCGGTGCCGCCATAGCGGCGGGAGATGGAGGAGTCGGCCTGGTTGAAGGCCTGGAACAGCTGGCGTTGCTGCTCTTCCGAGATGCCGATGCCGGTGTCGCGGATCAGCACGTTGAGCCGCACCTTGCTGCCGCTGGCACTGCCGATCTGTTCGATGCGCACATCCACGTTGCCGTGCTCGGTGAACTTGATGGCGTTACCGGTGAGGTTGGTCAGCACCTGCTGCAGGCGCATGGGGTCGCCGGTGAGGTAGTCCGGCACCTCGGCATCCACCTGCAGGGAGAGCTCCAGCTGCTTGTCGTGGGCGCTGGGGCCGAGCAGGTGCATGGTCTCGTTGAGGGTGTCGCGCAGGCTGAACGGGATGTGCTCCAGCTGCAGCTTGCCCGCCTCCAGCTTGGAGAAGTCGAGGATGTCGTTGATGATGCCTAGCAGGTTGCGGGCCGACTTCTCGATGGTCTGCATGTAGTCGGTCTGGCTCGGGGTCAGGCTGGTCTTGAGCAGTTGGCGGGTAAAGCCGATGACCCCGTTGAGCGGGGTGCGCAGCTCGTGGGACATGTTGGCGAGGAACTCTGACTTGACTCGCGCCGCCTCCTGCGCCCGCTTCTTGGCCATGTCGAGCTCGACGTTCTGGATCTCGATCTGCTCCAGCGTCTCGCGCAAGTCAGAGGTGGCCTGATCGATGTTCTGCTGCATCTCCTCGTGGTATTCCGAGAGCGCCTTGGCCATGGCGTTGATGCCGTTTTTCAGCATGTTGAGCTCGCCGGTGAGCTGACCGCTGACCCGGGTATCGAGTCGCCCCTCCCTGATCTTGTGCACCGCCTGCACCATGTCGGTGATGGGCTGGGTCACGCTCTTGACCAGCCTGAAGCCAAACAGGGTACTGAAGGCGATGCCGATGAGCACCATGATCACCGCGAAGAAGGTGTCGCGGTATTGCAGGATCATGGCCCGATCGGTGGTCATCTGCATGGAGATGTAGCCGATCATCGGCGGCTCCACGTCGCTTGGCAGCGGGAAGCCGTCCATGCTGGTCTCGGCCTGGATCGGGGTGCGCAGTATGATGTCGTCGCCATAGAGGGTGACGCTGGTGAGCTCGGGGATCTGGCTGCCGTCCGGCAGCCGCAGCCGGGTGAAGTCTCTGTGGTAGTTGGACGTCACGAACAGCTGGTTGTCCTGGGTGAAGACGGCGATGGACTTGATGAGCGGCGAGTTCTTGCGGTGGGTGAGGCCGATCAGCCGCTTGAGCGACTCGCGGCTGTGCTGGGTCATCCCGTATTCGCTGGCGATGGCCAGCGGCTCTATGATGTTGATGCCCTGATCGATGAGGTTGTTTTCCAGCTGCTGGTAGCGGTGGAAAGTGAAATAGCCGGCCATCAGGCCGCCGATGATCAGGGTCGGCAAGATGGTAAAGGCCAGCACACGCGCCCGAAGGCCGTATTTGGTCATGCGGATGGTCCCCCGATGAGCAGGGTTGGCAATGGCGTAAACGAGCGGGAGCGGGCCCACAGGCCGTATTTGGTCATACTATTATTCTTGTGGGACAATAGCCTGCTGCAGATTCCACAATCATGACATAGCCACCTATAGGCACCAAGTTTTATGGCCCAGTTTTTCAAGCCCCAAAAGAAATCCACCCAGCCCCAACGCATTGAATTTACGGTAGACAGCCTGGATCACCACTGCGTCGGGATCGGCCGCCACCAGGGCAAGGCGATCTTCATCGAAGGGGCGCTGCCCGGTGAGCTGGTCAAGGCCCGCATCCTCGAAGACAAGAAGCAGTATGCCCACGCCGCCCTGCAACAGGTGGTGACCCCGGCGGCCAATCGCATCGCCCCCTTCTGCAGCCACTACCGCGAGTGCGGCGGCTGCAGCGCCCAGCACCTGGCTGAAGCGGATCAGCGTGCCGCCAAGGAGGCCGGTTTGGTCAGTCTGTTCGAGCGGCTTGGCAACATCCAGCCTCCGGCGCTCGAGCCCGTGCTGGGCGGAGAGTCCCGCGCCTATCGCCGGGTCTGCCGGCTGGCCATCAAGTTCGACAAGAACGGCCGCTGCACCCGGGTGGGCTTTCGTCGTCGCCAGTCCAATGATCTGGTGGAGATCGGCGGTTGCCCGGTGCTGGCCAAGTCGCTTTCCGTGCTGATCAGCCCGCTGCGCGAGTGCCTCAACCGTCTCAAGAGCCAGCGCGAGCTGGGCCATGCGGAGCTTATCCAGGCCGAGCAGGGGATCCTGATGCTGCTGCGCCATACCGGCCGACCGACCGAGGCGGATCGGGCGCAGCTGATCGAGTTTGCCAAGACGCAGGGGATCGATCTCTATCTGCAGGCGGGCGACGAGCAGATTGAGCCGCTGCACCAGCAGTTTGCCCCCTCCTACTCGCTGGATGGCCTGTCTCTTGCATTCGCTCCCGGTGACTTCATTCAGGTCAACGCGCCGGTCAACCAGCGCATGGTGGAGCAGGCGCTCTCCTGGCTGGAGGCGGGCAAGGATGACAAGGTGCTCGATCTGTTCTGCGGTATCGGCAACTTCACCCTGCCGCTGGCCCGTCAGGCCCGTGAAGTGGTGGGAGTAGAAGGGGAGCTGGCCATGGTGGCGCGCGCCGAAGAGAACGCCCGTCGCAACGGCATCGGCAATGCCCGTTTCTACAAGGCGGACTTGAGCGGCGACATCGCCGGCATGTCCTGGGCACGGGAAGGCTTCGATCTGGTGCTGCTGGATCCGGCCCGTCCCGGCGCGTTCGAGGTGATGGAGCACGTCGTGAAACTTTCACCCAGACGGGTGGTCTACGTTTCCTGTAATCCGGTCACCTTGGCGCGCGACAGCCAGGTGCTGGTGAAAGGGGGCTACCGGCTGGTGCGCCTCGGCATGCTCGACATGTTCCCCCACACCGGCCATCTGGAGTCCATGGCGCTGTTCGAGCGCAAGTAACGGACGCTGCGGGGCAGATGAAACGCTATGGCCAAAGGGGCGTCGGCTCGCCAGGTTGGGTGGCATTTGCCCGGTCCATAACGCTGTCTGGGCGGCCATGATTGGGGTAATCTAGACCCTCGTAAATCGGCAGGGGTTGGCGGAGAACTCTATTGTCTTTCTTGACAGTATGCCTTGAAAAAATCTCCGCATATCCCCATTTGAGGCATTCTCATGAGGGGGAGGGGGCGACAGCCTTCGGCCCAATAATTTAAAGGATTGATACCATGGTTGCGGTTCGCGATATTCATTTGAAAGACAACTTCACCCTGGAGGAGTGGGTCAGCTCGCTCACCCTGAGTGACAGTGACAAGGATCAGCTGCGAACCGTCTACCAGTACTGTCTGACACTCGGTGACGAAGCGCTCACCAATCGCCTGCTGGTCCGCGGGGTCGAGATGGTGGGCATCCTGCTGATGCTCAGCATGGATCTCGGCACCCTCAAGGCCGCCATCATCTATCCCTTCGTCGAAGCCGGTCTCATCAGCCAGGAGCGGATGGACGAGGACTTCGGCCCCAAGATAGCCAAGCTGGTGGAAGGGGTGCTGGAGATGGAGGCCATCCGCTCCCTGCAGACCCTGCACCGCAGCGAAACCTCGCCGGAACAGGTCGACAACGTGCGCCGCATGCTGCTCGCCATGGTCGAGGATGTGCGTGCCGTGGTGATCAAGCTGGCGGAGCGGATCGCCTGCCTGCGGGAAGCGAAGAAGGCGGATGAAGAGACCCGGGTGCTGATGGCCCAGGAGATCACCAACATCTACGCGCCGCTGGCCAACCGGCTCGGCATCGGTCAGCTCAAGTGGGAGCTCGAAGATCTCGCCTTCCGCTATCTGCACCCGGATACCTACAAGCAGATCGCCAAGCAGCTCGACGAGAAACGGCTCGATCGGGAGCGCTACATCCGCGAGTTCGTGCAGTCCCTGCGCGATGCCCTGAAAGAGGCGGGGGTCGAGGCCGAGGTCTACGGCCGGCCGAAACACATCTACAGCATCTGGCGCAAGATGCAGAAGAAGCACCTCGAATTCAACGAGTTGTTCGACGTGCGGGCGGTGCGGGTGGTGACCAAGCGGCTGCAGGATTGCTATGCGGCGCTCGGCATCGTCCACACCCACTTCCACCACATTCCCCGCGAGTTTGACGACTATGTCGCCAACCCCAAACCCAACGGTTACCAGTCCATCCACACAGTCGTGGTGGGGCCCGAGGGCAAGACGGTGGAGATCCAGATCCGTACCGACCAGATGCACCAGGATGCCGAGCTCGGCGTGGCGGCGCACTGGCGCTACAAGGAAGGGGCCCAAGCCGGCGGCAAGGCCAACACCTTCGAAGACAAGATCGAGTGGCTGCGCAAGTTGCTCGCCTGGCAGGAAGATCTCTCCGAGAGCGGCTCCCTGCTCGAAGATCTGCGCAGTCAGGTGTTCGAGGACAGGGTCTACGTCTTCACCCCGAAAGGGGATGTCATCGATCTGCCGGCGGGCGCCACCCCGCTTGACTTTGCCTATCACGTGCACAGCATGATCGGCCACCGCTGCATCGGCGCCAAGATCGACGGCCGCATCGTGCCGTTCACCTATGCGCTGCAGACCGGCGATCAGGTGGAGGTGATCACCCAGAAGGAGCCGAACCCGAGCCGCGACTGGATGAACCCCAACTCCGGCTTCCTGCGCTCCAGCCGGGCGCGGGCCAAGGTGGCCACCTGGTTCAGGAAGCTGGATCGGGACAAGAACATTGCCGCCGGCAAGGAGCTGCTGGAGAAGGAGCTCGACAGGCACAACCTGACCCTCTCCAAGGTGGACAAGGTGGTGCTGGAGCGCTTCCATGCCGACGAGCTGGAAGATCTGCTGGCCGGCATCGGCAGTGGCGACATCCGCATCAACCAGCTGCTCAACTACCTGGACACCCGCTACAACAAGCCGACGGCGGAAGAGGAAGATCGCCGCCTGCTGGAGAAGCTGGAGCAGAAGGCCAACGTGCCGTTCCGGCCCAAGCCCAAGGATCACATCGTAGTGGAAGGGGTTGGCAACCTGATGACCCATATCGCCCGTTGCTGCCAGCCCATTCCGGGGGACGGCATCCAGGGTTTCATTACCATGGGGCGCGGCGTCTCCATCCACCGCGAGGATTGCGAGCAGCTCAAAGAGCTCTCCCGTCGCAACCCGGAGCGGCTGATCGACGCGGTATGGGGGGAGAACTACTCCGGTGGCTACGGCCTTACCATCCGCATCCTCTCCAACGACCGCTCCGGCCTGCTGCGCGACATCACCACTGTGCTGGCCAACGAGAAGATCAACGTGATGGGGGTGCGTTCGCGCTCCAACGTGCGCGAGCAGACCGCCGAGATCGACATGGAGCTGGAGATTTACAACATCAACGCCTTCAACCGGGCGTTGGCCAAGCTCAGTCAGCTCAACGACGTGATCAGCGCCAAGCGCCTCTGATTGTCATTAACAACCAACTCGTGACCGACCGCCAGGTCGGTCACTGTTTTCCCCTGCGTTACGAATCAAGAAGCGAATATCCCATGTCCCAACGTTACGACCTGCCTCAACTGCTCGACATCATGGCCAGATTGCGCGACCCGAACGGGGGTTGCCCCTGGGATCTGAAGCAGAGCTTCCAGACCATAGTGCCGCACACCCTGGAGGAGGCCTACGAGGTGGCCGATGCCATCGAAACCCAGGATTGGGACGGATTAAAGGGTGAACTGGGCGATCTGCTGTTTCAGGTGGTGTTCTACGCGCAGCTCGGCAAGGAACAGGGGCTGTTCGATTTTGCCGATATCGTCGATACGGTGAGCGAGAAGCTGATCCGCCGCCATCCCCATGTTTTCTCCGATGCCGACCTTGGCGACGAGCAGGCGGTGAAGGTGAACTGGGAGGCAGAAAAAGCCAAAGAGCGGGCTGCGCTCGACAAGGAGAGCGTGCTCGACGACATCCCGCTCTCGCTGCCGGCTCTGACCCGCGCCGCCAAGATCCAGAAGCGCTGCGCCACTGTCGGCTTCGACTGGAAGACGCTGGGCCCGGTAGTGGACAAGATCCACGAGGAGATCGACGAGGTGATGGAAGAGGCGCTGATGGCCGATGTGGACGAGGTGCGGGTGAGCGATGAGCTCGGCGATCTCTTGTTCGCCACCGTCAATCTGGTGCGCCATCTGGGCAAGGATCCGGAGCAGGTGCTGCGGGGCGCTAACGCCAAGTTCGAACGCCGGTTTCGTCAGGTTGAGCAGTTTATCGCCGCAGAAGGGCTGAAAGTGAGCGAATGTTCGCTGGAAAAGCTTGATGCCGCCTGGGACAGGGCCAAGGAAACCGAACAAAGTTGATTTGGCGCAAGATGGGGGCGCCGGGAGCCTGATAGATTTTTGTTCATTGTTTGGGAGAGGGGGTTTTGGTATACTGTTTCCCCGTCCTGCTTCATCCCCGAAGCACCCCTTAAAATTCCCTAAACTTCTTTCAGGTTCAGCATGACGACAAAATATATTTTTGTAACTGGTGGCGTTGTTTCATCCCTCGGCAAAGGCATTGCCGCTGCTTCTCTGGCAGCCATTCTGGAAGCCCGTGGTCTGGATGTGACCATCATGAAACTGGACCCCTATATCAACGTGGATCCGGGCACCATGAGCCCGACCCAGCACGGTGAAGTGTTCGTAACCGAGGACGGGGCCGAGACCGATCTGGACTTGGGCCACTACGAGCGTTTCATCCGCACCAAGATGACCCGCCGCAACAACTTCACCACCGGTCGCATCTATGCAGACGTGCTGCGCAAAGAGCGCCGTGGTGACTATCTGGGCGCAACCATTCAGGTGATTCCGCACATCACCAACGCCATCAAAGAGCGGGTGATTGCCGGTGCCGAAGGCCATCAGGTTGCTATCGTCGAAGTGGGCGGTACCGTGGGCGACATCGAGTCCCTGCCGTTCCTCGAGGCCATTCGTCAGCTGGCTGCCGAAGTGGGCCGCAACAATGCTATGTTCATGCACCTGACGCTGGTTCCTTACCTGGCTGCCGCCGGTGAAGTGAAGACCAAGCCGACTCAGCACTCCGTCAAAGAGCTGCTCTCCATCGGTATCCAGCCAGACGTGCTGATCTGCCGCTCCGACCGTGCCATTCCGGCCGTTGAGCGCGCCAAGATCGCCCTGTTCTGCAACGTGCCGGAGCGCGCCGTCATCTCCATGAAAGACGTCGACTCCATCTACAAGATCCCGGCACTGCTCAAGTCCCAGAATCTGGACTCCTACTTCACCGAGCGTTTCGGTCTGGAGTGCAAGGAGGCCGACCTGGCCGAGTGGGAACAGGTCATCTATGAAGAGGCCAACCCGACCGCAGAAGTGACCATCGGCATGGTCGGCAAGTACGTATCCCTGCCGGATGCCTACAAGTCCGTCAACGAGGCGCTCAAGCACGGTGGCCTGAAGACCCGTCTGTCCGTCAACATCAAGTACATCGATTCCCAGGACATCGAGACCCGTGGCGCCGAGCTGCTGGAAGGTCTGGACGCGATTCTGGTGCCGGGTGGCTTCGGTGAGCGCGGCGTGGAAGGCAAAATTCAGGCAGCCCAGTATGCTCGCGAGAACAAGATCCCCTACCTGGGTATCTGCCTCGGCATGCAGGTTGCCATGATCGAATTCGCCCGCAACGTGGCGGGCATGGAAGGGGCTCACTCTTCCGAGTTCAAGAAGGATTGTGCCTATCCGGTGGTGGGTCTCATTACCGAGTGGGTGGATGACGAAGGCAACGTCGAGACTCGTACCGAGAAGTCCGATTTGGGCGGTACCATGCGTCTGGGTTCCCAGCTCTGCCACCTGGTTGAAGGTTCCAAGGTGCGCCAGATGTACGGTAGCCCGACCATTTACGAGCGCCACCGTCACCGTTATGAAGTGAACAACAAGTTGCTGCCGCAGATTGAAGCAGCAGGCCTGAAAGTGACCGGTCTCTCCGCCGACAAGAAGTTGGTGGAAATTATCGAGATCCCGGATCACCCTTGGTTCGTGGCCGCGCAGTTCCACCCGGAGTTCACCTCGACTCCCCGTGATGGCCACGCCCTGTTCGCCGGTTTTGTGAAGGCGGCAGGCGAGTATCAGAAGCGTAATCTGAAGTAATTGAAAATAAATGCGGTTGGGGCCCTGTGCCGCAGCCGCTTTTTTTGGCATATTTTTGTTGTTTTTTTACGAAACCTGAGGAAATACACATGTCCAAGATCGTTAAAGTGATCGGTCGTGAAATCATCGACTCCCGTGGTAACCCGACCGTTGAGGCCGAAGTTCACCTGGAAGGTGGTTTTGTTGGTATGGCAGCCGCTCCGTCTGGCGCGTCCACCGGTTCCCGCGAAGCGCTGGAACTGCGTGACGGCGACAAGAGCCGTTTCCTGGGTAAAGGCGTGCTGAAAGCCCTCGAAGCCGTAAACGGCCCGATCGCTCAAGCTCTGCTGGGTAAAGATGCCAAGGACCAGGCCACTGTCGACCAGATCATGATCGACCTCGACGGTACCGAGAACAAATCCAAGTTCGGCGCCAACGCCATCCTGGCTGTTTCCCTGGCCAACGCCAAAGCTGCCGCTGCTGCCAAAGGCATGCCGCTGTACGCCCACATCGCCGAGCTGAACGGCACCCCGGGTGTCTACTCCATGCCGCTGCCGATGATGAACATCATCAACGGTGGTGAGCACGCCGACAACAACGTCGACATCCAGGAGTTCATGATCCAGCCGGTTGGCGCCAAGACCCTGAAAGAAGCTGTCCGCATGGGCGCTGAAGTGTTCCACAACCTGGCCAAAGTGCTGAAGTCCAAGGGCTACAACACTGCTGTTGGTGACGAAGGTGGTTTCGCTCCGAACCTGAAATCCAACGCCGAAGCGCTGGAAGTGATCGCCGAAGCCGTTGCCGCTGCCGGTTACAAACTGGGCACCGACATCACCCTGGCCATGGACTGCGCTGCTTCCGAGTTCTACGACGCAGAGAAGAAAGAGTACAACCTGAAAGGCGAAGGTCGTGTCTTCACCTCCAACGGTTTCTCCGACTTCCTGGCTGACCTGACCACCAAGTTCCCGATCGTCTCCATCGAAGATGGCCTGGACGAATCTGACTGGGACGGTTTCGCCTACCAGACTGCTGAACTGGGCAAGAAAATCCAGATCGTGGGTGACGACCTGTTCGTAACCAACACCAAGATCCTGAAGCGCGGTATCGACAACGGCATCGCCAACTCCATCCTGATCAAGTTCAACCAGATCGGTTCCCTGACCGAAACCCTGGCTGCCATCAAGATGGCCAAAGACGCTGGCTACACTGCCGTCATCTCCCACCGCTCCGGTGAGACCGAAGACGCGACCATCGCCGACCTGGCTGTTGGTACCGCTGCTGGCCAGATCAAGACCGGTTCCATGAGCCGTTCTGACCGTGTTGCCAAGTACAACCAGCTGATCCGTATCGAAGAAGCGCTGGGTGCCAAGGCTCCGTTCCGTGGTCTGAAAGAAGTGAAGAACCAGGCTTAATTTTCGCCTGCTTCCACGCTTTGCAAAGCCCCGCCAATCGGCGGGGCTTTTTTGTTTCTGCCGCCGCCACGGCGGGTTTCTGCATTTTTTATTCCGGCCCAACCCATCCGAGGCACAGGCTTTCTTTTGTCTTGCCTGCGAATATGGGAAACTAGGCCGCTTGAAGGAGACTCAGTGCATGCGGCTACTCACTCTTATCCTGCTTCTCTTGTTGGGGGGGCTTCAATATGACCTCTGGCTGGGGAAGAACGGCCTGTCTGACTATCATGAGCTGTCCGATGCCATCACCCGGCAGCAGCAGGACAATCTGGTACTCAAGGATCGCAACAACCTGATTTATCGCGAGATCGACGATCTAACCTCGGGCCTGGAAGCCATCGAGGAGCTGTCGCGCAACGATCTTGGCTACATCAAGCAGGGCGAGACCTTCTATCGGATCATCCCCAAGGACAAAGACAAGGGTTCCAGCTCCGGAGACGCAGCCTACGATGACTGATCTCCGCCCCGGGCTGACCGCCATCGTCCCGGCCGCGGGCATCGGCAGCCGAATGGGAGCCGAGTGCCCCAAACAGTATCTGCAGCTGGCGGGTCGGACCATTCTGGAACATACCCTGACCCGGCTGCTCTCCCACCCGGCCATCGCTCAGGTGATCGTGGCGCTGGCTCCCCATGACCGCTGGTTCGACACCCTGGCCGTGGCCGCCGATCCGAGGATCCTGCGAGTGGAAGGGGGCGCCGAGCGGGCTTTTTCCGTGCTCAATGCGTTGCAGGTGGCCGCAGGGGAGTGGGTGCTGGTGCACGACGCTGCCCGCCCTTGCCTGACCCACGGCGATCTCGATGCGCTGATTGCCACCGCCATGGCCTGTGATGGCGCCATCCTCGGCAGCCGGGTGCGCGACACCATGAAGCGCTCCGACGGGGCGGGCAACATCCTCGCCACCGTCGATCGCGAGCAGCTCTGGCATGCCCTGACCCCCCAGATGTTTCCCACCAGACCGCTCAAGCTGGCACTGGAAGAGGGGCTGGCGCTGGGGGCCACCATCACCGACGAGGCCTCCGCCATGGAGCGCGCCGGTTTCACGGTGCGGATGGTGGAAGGACGAGCCGACAATATCAAGGTGACCCGGCCGGAGGATCTCTCTCTGGCGGGGCTTTATTTGCAGCAACAGAACGCGCGCCAGCCGGCGCAACCCGATTCACCCACAGAGGAGCTGGCATGATCCGGATTGGACATGGTTTTGATGTACACAAGTTTGGTGGGGTTGGCCCCTGCATGCTGGGCGGGGTGGCGGTGCCGTATGAGCAGGGCCTGCTGGCTCACTCCGATGGTGACGTGGTGCTGCACGCGGTGAGCGATGCGCTGCTCGGTGCCATCGGGGCCGGCGATATCGGCCGTCACTTTCCCGATACCGCCGCCGAGTTCAAGGGGATCGACAGCCGCATCCTGCTGCGGGACGTGTTTGCCCGGGTACAGCAGTCGGGCTATGCCATCGGCAACCTGGATGTGACCATCATTGCCCAGGCGCCCAAGATGGCACCGCATATCGAAGCCATGTGCGCCGTGCTGGCCGCCGATCTGCAATGTGATTTGAACCGGGTGAACGTCAAGGCGACCACCACCGAACAGCTGGGATTCACGGGGCGCAAGGAAGGGATCGCCACCGAAGCCGTCGTCTTACTGGTGAAACAATAATGCTGGAACAACTTGCCTATCTGCACGGGGCGCCGACTGCCCGCGGCATCCTCAAGGCGCAAGCCGCCGATTTCGTGGTCAATGAAGATCTCGGGTTTGAACCCTGCGGAGAGGGGGAACACATCTTCGTCCGGGTGCGTAAAACTGGAGAGAATACCGCCTGGGTGGCTGGTCTGCTGGCCGATGCGGCCGGGGTCAACCGCAATGCGGTGACCTGGGCCGGGCTGAAAGATCGCCACGCGGTGACCGAACAGTGGTTCGGCATTCATCTGCCGGGCAAGGCAGAACCGGATCTCTCCGTGATCGAGAGCGACAGCATCCAGATCCTGCAGGTGAAGCGCCACAACAAGAAGCTGCGGGTCGGCTATCTCAAGGGCAACCACTTCATCCTGCGCCTCACCGGGCTGGAGCAGGCCGACGGTCTGGAATCCCGCCTGCAGGCCATCGCGGAGCAGGGGGTACCCAACTATTACGGCGAACAGCGTTTCGGCCGGGGCGGCAACAACCTGGAGGCGGCCAAGGCGATGTTCGCCGGCAAGCGGATCAAGGATCGCAACAAGCGCTCCCTCTATCTCTCCGCTGCCCGCAGCATGCTGTTCAATGCCATCGTCAGTGCCCGCATCGAGCAGGGACTGGCCCATCAGCTGCTGGCCGGCGACTGTGTGATGCTCAAGGGCAGCCACTCCATCTTCAGCGAAGAGGGCGTGACCCCTGAGCTGGAGGCACGTCTCGCCTCAGGCGACGTGCAGCTCACCGGGCCCCAGTGGGGCCGTGGCCGGTTGGCCAGCCAGGGGGCCGCCGCCGAGTTCGAGCAGAGCGTGCTGGCCCCCTATCACGATTGGTGTGACGGCCTGGAAAAAGCCGGGCTGGACCAGGACCGCCGCCCGCTGCTGCTCAAGCCGCAAGCCATGAGCTGGCAGCTGGAGGGGGCCGTGTTGACCCTGTCGTTCTTCCTGCCGGCCGGGGCGTTTGCCACCAGCGTGGTGCGCGAGTTAATGCAGGCCGAAGAGGCCGATCATGGTTTCAGGAATCAGTCCGATGAGAATTCTGGTCAGTAATGATGACGGTGTGCATGCGGAGGGCATAAGAGCCCTCAGCGAGGCGCTGGCTGCCTGTGGCGAGGTCATCGTGGTGGCGCCGGATCGCAATCGCAGCGGGGCGAGTCATTCCCTGACGCTGGAAGTGCCGCTGCGGGTCACCCGCATCGCCGAAACCGGATATCATGCGGTGAAGGGAACGCCGACCGACTGCGTGCACCTGGCGGTCAACGAGCTGGTGCGCCCGGAGCCCGACATGGTGGTGGCCGGCATCAACCACGGTGCCAATCTGGGGGATGATGTCATCTACTCGGGCACGGTGGCGGCGGCAACCGAGGGACGCCACCTCGGCTTCCCCTCGCTGGCCATCTCGCTGGTAGGCAAGACCCATTTCGCCACGGCGGCCCACTACGCCGCCCAGCTGGTGAAGGGCATGATGGTGCACCCGCTGCCCGCCGATCAGATCCTCAACGTCAATGTGCCGGACCTGCCCCTCGACCAGATCAAGGGGATCAGGGTGACGCGCCTTGGCAACCGCCACCGGGCGGAGTCGGTCATATGCAGCGAGGATCCCCGTGGCCAGCCCATCTACTGGATCGGCCCGCCCGGCAGCCAGCAAGATGCGGGCGAAGGCACGGATTTCGCCGCCATCGAGCAGGGCTACGTCTCGATCACCCCCCTGACCATCGATATGACTGCCTACAGCAGTCTGGCGGGGCTGGGGGCTTGGTTGGACCTGCAGGGATGAAGGTGTGATAGTACAGCGCCTGTTAAACCAGCTGATCGCGCAGGACATTCGTGATTTCCGCGTACTCGCGGCGATTGCCAAGGTGCCGCGTCAGCTGTTCGTGGATGAAGCCATGGCCCACAAGGCCTGGGACAATACGGCGTTGCCCATCGGCCACGGTCAGACCATCTCGCAACCCTACATGGTGGCGCGGATGACCGAGCTGTTGATCCAGAACGATCCGGCCCATGTGCTGGAGATCGGCACTGGCTCGGGTTATCAGACGGCGGTGCTGGCTCATCTGGTGGAGCACGTCTATACGGTGGAGCGGATCAAGTCGCTGCAGTTCCAGGCCCGGCGCCGGCTGCGTCAGCTCGATCTGCACAATGTCTCCGCCAAGCACGGCAATGGCTGGCTGGGCTGGCCCAACAAGGGCCCCTTCGACGCCATTCTGGTGACGGCGGCCGCCAGCGAGGTACCGACGGCCCTTACCGATCAGCTGGCCGACGGTGGCCGGCTGGTGTTGCCGGTGGGGGACAGCCAGCAGACCCTGCAGCTGATCGAGCGGTCGGGCTCCCAGCTGACCAGCCGCATCCTGGAGCCGGTCCGTTTCGTCCCCCTGATTGACGGAGATGTCGAGTGAAGTTGTTTTCCCGCCTCTATGTGCTGGTGATGCAGTGGGCACGTCACAAGTATGCCCCCTGGTATCTGGCGATCACCGCCTTCATCGAGTCGGTGTTCTGGCCCATTCCGGTGGACGTGATGCTGGCCCCCATGGCGCTGGCCAGACCGCACAAGGCCTGGCACTACGCCGCACTGGCGACCCTGTTCTCCGTGCTGGGCGCGTTGTTCGGCTATCTGCTCGGTTATGCCCTGTGGGAGCCGGTGGTCCAGCCGCTGGTGGTCTCGGTAGGTTATGAAGACAAGATTGCCTTGGCCCGGCAATGGTTCGAGCAGTGGGGCATCTGGGTTATTTTTATTGCCAGTTTCACGCCGATCCCCTACAAGGTGTTTACCGTGACGGCCGGCCTGTTGCAAATGGCACTGCTGCCCTTCATCGTGACCTCGCTGATCGGGCGTGGCATGCGCTTTTTCCTGGTGGCAGGTCTGATGCGCTGGGGTGGCGAGAAGATGGAGCGCAAGCTGATGCACTATGTGGATGTGCTGGGTTGGCTCTGTATTGGTTTGGCCGTTGTGGCCTATTTCTGGTTTAGTCGTTAAAGGATCCACTATGCGTTCGCGTGTTTGGCAAGGAAGCAGTGTCGTCGTGTTGTCATGGCTGCTGCTCGCTTGCTCTTCCAGTAAGACTGCTGCTCCGGTACAAGGATTGGGCAATGATGGTCTCGTCTCTACCATTCCGGCTCGCCAGATAGCGGCCCAGCCCGCCATTCAGGGCAACAGCTACACGGTGAAAAAAGGGGACACCCTCTACTCCATCGCCTTCAATTCGGGCAATGACGTGCCCTCGCTGGCCAGTCTCAACGGCATCAGCCCCCCCTACAACATCTATCCGGGTCAACAGATCCGGCTCGATGCCTCCGGCAGCACCATGGCCGTTGCGCGCAGTGCAGGCACCTATCAGGTCCGTCCTGGGGACACGCTGAGCAGCATTGGCCGCCAGTTTGGCATGTCGAATCAGACTCTGGCACAAAGCAACAATCTGCAGGCGCCCTTTGCCCTGCAGGTCGGGCAGGTGCTGAATGTGCAGTCCGCCAGCAGCGACAGTGGCCAGATGGTGGCGGCGACGCGCCCGGTGGTGACCCAGAGCTCCGGCCCCAAACCCCTGGCGCCGGCGACCTCAGGTACGACCACTCCATTTATCAAACAGAAAACGATTGCTCAGCCATCTTCAAAAGAATACGCTCAGGTAAAAGAACAAAAATCAGACAATTCCTACAGCAAGCTATCTTGGCACTGGCCTACCAAGGGCCGGATCGTCGAGGGGTTCTCTGTTGCAGAACAGGGTAACAAGGGCATAGATATCGCCGGTCAGAAGGGGCAACCCATCTACGCGGCGAGCGGCGGCAAGGTCGTCTATGCCGGTAGCGCACTGAGGGGTTATGGCAAGCTGATCATTCTCAAACATGATGATGATTACCTCTCTGCTTACGCCCACAACGACGAGTTGCGAGTGAAGGAAGGGGACAGCGTCAAAGGCGGATCAGTCATTGCCAACATGGGTAGCACGGACGCGCCGGATGTGCGATTGCACTTTGAAATCCGGTACAGAGGCAAGTCGATTAACCCGATGAGCCATTTGCCAAAGCGTTAGACCCAGAGAGTTAAGTCTTACTCTGGTGCCGGTCAGGGAGACACGCCATGAGCCAAGAACAACTGGTTATGCAGGATGCAGAGTTAGAGTTCGACGAAGAGCTGGAGACCCACGAAGAGGAAGAGGTTCAGGAAGTCGCGGCCGAGGCCGAAGAGACGATTTCCGATGAACTGATGGCGCCTGAACTGAACAAGGTGATGGACGCCACCCAGCTCTATCTCGGGGAGATTGGCTTCTCCCCGCTGCTCACCGCCGAAGAAGAAGTCTATTACGCCCGTCGTGCCTTGCGAGGTGACAAAGCCGCCCGCAAGCGCATGATCGAGTCCAATTTGCGACTGGTGGTCAAGATCGCCCGTCGCTACAACAATCGCGGCCTTGTGTTGCTCGATCTTATCGAAGAGGGCAACCTCGGCCTCATCCGTGCAGTCGAGAAATTCGATCCCGAGCGCGGTTTCCGTTTCTCTACCTATGCCACCTGGTGGATCCGTCAGACCATAGAGCGGGCCATCATGAATCAGACCCGCACCATTCGTCTGCCCATTCATGTGGTCAAGGAGCTGAACGTCTATCTGCGCACCGCCCGTGAACTCTCCCATCGGCTCGATCATGAACCGACGGCGGAAGATATCGCCTTCGCGCTGGATCGCTCGGTAGACGATGTGAATCGCATGCTCAAGCTCAACGAGAAGATCACCTCGGTCGATACCCCCATCGGTGGCGATCGCGACAAGGCGCTGCTGGATGTGCTCTCCGACGAGCGTGGCATGGGCCCTGAGCTGGAGTCCCAGGATGACGACATGCGCGCCAGCATAGTGCACTGGCTGGAGGAGCTTAATCCCAAGCAACGCGAGGTGCTGGCCCGTCGCTTCGGTCTGCTCGGCTATGAGCCGGCGACTCTGGAAGACGTGGGTGCCGAGATTGGTCTGACCCGCGAGCGGGTTCGCCAGATCCAGGTAGAAGGGCTGCGCCGCTTGCGGGAGATCCTGCTGGGGCAGGGGCTCTCCATCGAGGCGCTATTCCGTACCAACTAATGGCTGCGAGTGAGCGAAGATGCTTACCAAGCAAAACAAAAAGGGGCCAAAGGCCCCTTTTTCATGCTGGCAGGATCCGCTGGATCAAACCGGATCCAGGGTATCCAGCGGCCAGCGTGGCACGGCTTTGACTACCAGTGGCTCGAAGACCCCGGCTTTCAGGCGCTGCATGCCGGCATAGGCGATCATGGCGCCATTGTCGGTGCAATATTCGGTGCGCGGATAGAACACTTCCCCCTTGAGGCTCTCCATCAGCTCGGCCAGCTGGGCGCGCAGGTGACGGTTGGCGCTGACGCCGCCGGCCACCACCAGGCGATTGAGGCCGGTCTCCTTCAAGGCACGGCGACACTTGATGGCCAGGGTGTCAACTACCGCGTCTTCAAACGCTCGGGCGATATCGGCACGGGTCTGTTCATCATCACCGTTGGCGGCGATGGTGTTGGCGGCGAAGGTCTTGAGGCCGGAGAAGCTCATGTCGAGCCCGGGGCGGTCGGTCATGGGACGCGGGAAGGTGAAGCGTCCAGTGGTGCCCTTCTCCGCCAGCCGGGAGAGCAGCGGGCCGCCTGGGTAATCCAGTCCCATCAGCTTGGCGGTCTTGTCAAACGCCTCGCCGGCAGCATCATCGATCGACTCGCCCAGCAGCTGGTAGCTGCCGATGCCATCGACCCGAACCAGCATGGAGTGACCGCCGGAGACCAGCAGGGCCACGAAGGGAAATTCGGGGGCTCGCTCTTCCAGCATGGGCGCCAGCAGGTGGCCTTCCATGTGGTGCACGGCAATGGCCGGTTTGTTCCAGGCCATCGCCAGCGAGCGGCCTATGGTGGCCCCCACCAGAATGGCGCCAACCAGGCCCGGACCTGCGGTGTAGGCGATGCCGTCGATGTCGTCCTTGCCCAGTCCCGCCTCTCGCAACGCGGCCTGGATCAAGGGGATCGTCTTGCGGACGTGATCCCGGCTGGCCAGCTCGGGAACGACGCCGCCGTAGTCCGCATGCAGCTTGACCTGGCTATACAACTGGTGGGAAAGGATCCCTTTTTGATCGTCGAAGATCGCGATCCCGGTTTCGTCACAGGATGTCTCTATGCCCAATACACGCATTGCTAAAAAATTTCACTGCTAAAATGAGACGGCTATGGTAACCTTCGCGGGTTTTTTAAACCAGAGCGATCTCTGTGGGTTTACTTTCATTCCCTGTCCAGAGTATAATTTCGCACCATTTTAAGACATGCTGATCGATTGAAGGTCAGCTAACAATTTATCACTGAGGTGAAAGGCACATGCCAGTAATCAAAGTCCGTGAAAATGAGCCGTTTGACGTTGCTCTGCGTCGCTTCAAGCGTTCTTGCGAAAAAGCCGGTATCCTGTCCGAAGTTCGTAGCCGTGAGTTCTACGAGAAGCCGACTACCATTCGCAAGCGTGCCAAAGCGTCTGCCGTTAAGCGTCACGCCAAGAAGCTGTCCCGCGAAAACGCACGTCGTATCCGCCTGTACTAATCAAGGGTTCATGCCGTGTCGCTGAAGGATCAACTCAAGGATCAACAAAAACTCGCCATGCTTGCCAAAGACAAGGCTCGCTTGGGAGCGATCCGTTTGTTGATGGCTGAAATCAAGCAACGTGAAGTTGATACCCGTGTCGAGCTCAATGATCAGGATATCCTCGCTGTGGTGACCAAAATGGTCAAACAGCGTCGTGATTCCATCAGTCAATTCGAAGCTGCCGGTCGCCAGGATCTTGCCGACAAAGAGTCCGCAGAGATCGTTGTGTTGCAGGAGTTCCTGCCGCAACAGCTGACTGCAGCCGAAATTGCCGCACTGATTGAGCAAGCCATCGCTGAAAGTGGTGCTGCCGTCATGGCTGACATGGGCAAAGTCATGGCTGTCTTGAAGCCGAAAATTCAGGGGCGTGCCGATGTCGGCGCCGTCAGTGCTCAGGTGAAAACCCGCTTGGCGTAACAGGCAACTCTCTTGTTTGGTCAAAGAAGCCGTGCTTCCCTGGGAATGCGCGGCTTTTTTATTTTCTATGCAATGAAACAGGACGGTTATGGCAGGCAGGATCCCACAATCCTTCATCGATGATCTGCTCGTACGCACCGATATCGTCGAGTTGATCGACTCGCGGGTGCGGCTGAAGAAAGCCGGTAAGAACTACCAGGCTTGCTGCCCTTTTCATAACGAAAAAAGCCCCTCTTTTACTGTCAGTCAGGAGAAGCAGTTCTATCACTGCTTCGGCTGCGGTGCTCACGGCAATGCCATCGGCTTTGTCATGGAGTATGACGGGCTCGAATTTCCCGATGCCATTGAAGAGCTTGCCAGCCTGCACGGCATGCAGGTCCCCCGTGAGCAGACAGCAGGTGGGGCGAGCAGCAGCCAACCTGCGGTCAGCAAGGATCTGTTCGAGCTGATGAACCAGATCGCCCGTTTCTACGAGAGCAATCTCAAGAACGCGCCGCAGGCGGTGGAATACCTGAAGGGGCGCGGTCTGACCGGTGAAGTGGTCAAGCGCTTCAACATTGGTTATGCCCCTGCCGATTGGGATCAGGTGCGTCGGCGCTTTGGCGCCAGCCGGGAGCACGAGCAGTTGCTCATCTCGGGTGGCATGCTGATCACTCGTGACAGCGGGCCCGGCAGTTATGATCGCTTTCGCGATCGCATCATGTTTCCGATCCGTGACAAGCGTGGCCGGGTCATCGGTTTCGGTGGCCGGGTGCTGGGGGAGGGGACGCCCAAGTACCTGAACTCGCCGGAAACACCCATCTTCCACAAGGGGCGGGAGTTGTTCGGCCTTTACGAGGTCAAGCAGGCACACAAGGATCCGCGCCGGATCCTGGTGGTGGAAGGCTATATGGATGTGGTGGCGCTCGGCCAGTACGACATTGATTATGCGGTGGCGGCGCTGGGTACCGCGACCACCAGCGACCATATTCACACCCTGTTTCGCACCACGGCCGAGGTCGTCTGCTGCTACGACGGCGACAACGCCGGTCGGGAAGCGGCCTGGCGGGCGCTGGACAATGCGCTCTCCCATCTGCAGGACGGCCGTGAACTCAAGTTCGTGTTTTTGCCGGATGGGGAGGATCCCGACTCGCTGGTACGCCAGATAGGCAAGGAGGGATTTGAAGCTCTGCTCGACCAGGCCCAGCCGTTCGCTGACTTCATGTTTGAGCGCCTCGGACGCGATGCGGCACTTTCCGGTGAGGCTGGCAAGTTCGAAGTGGCCAACAAGGCCGCCGAGCTGATCAGGCGAGTCCCGGAAGGGTTCACGCGCGAAGGGTTGATCACCCGCCTTTCCAGCATGATGCGCTGGGGCGAGAACAAGCAGCGGATCGCCGAACTGTTTGCCCGCAACAGTCAGCCGAAGGCCGAGGTCAACAAGCCCAAGGCGGCCAAGCTGACGCCGCTGCGCCGGGCATTGGCACTGATGGTGCAGTATCCGGCAATCACGGCCAAGCTGCCGGCCATGCCTGAACTGGCTGGACTGCGCCTGCAGGGCATCAGGTTCTTGCTGCAGCTGCATCAACAGATCCTGACTCAGCCTGGGGTCACGACGGGCATCCTGCTGGAGCACTGGCGTGGCACCAAAGAGGGAGAGATCCTGGCGCAACTGGCGATGCACGATCTGTTTGAAGAGGTAAAACTCGACCAGGAGCCGGATATTCTGGGAGAATTGCAGGATACTTTCGTCGGTTTCATCAACCTGTTCCTGAAGCAGCGCATCGAGGAATTGCAGGCCAAGGTGGCGCAGGAAGGGCTAAGCTCTGAGGAAACTCAAGAGCTGATGATGCTGATCAGAGAGGTGCAAATTGAGAAAAGAAATGAGAGTGGGGCTTGATATTTGAGTGATTAACCCCAATATGAATACCGTTGCCCGAATCGACGGGATTAAAAGCAAACATTTTATAACCGCCTGGCCCCGACAATACTGCGGGCAGGGGTTTCTCATGACCGACGCCGCAACCAGACATAGCATGTCTGGCGGTTTTCTATTAGAATTGGCTATTTGCGCAGCAGCGCACTGTACGCGCAACCTAGCAACACCAACCGGATGAGTTCTATGGAGCAAACCCCGCAGTCTCAGCTTAAACTCCTCGTTGCCAAAGGTAAAGAACAGGGCTACCTGACCTATGCCGAGGTGAACGATCACCTCCCGCAAGACATTGTCGACTCTGACCAGATCGAAGACATCATCCAGATGATCAACGACATGGGCATTCAAGTGGTGGAAAACGCCCCGGATGCCGATGACCTTATCATGGCTGAAGGTGGTACCGCCGATGAGGACGCTGCCGAAGCAGCGGCCCAGGCACTGGCATCTGTTGAATCCGAGATTGGTCGTACGACCGATCCCGTCCGCATGTACATGCGGGAAATGGGTACCGTCGAACTGTTGACTCGCGAAGGCGAAATCGACATCGCCAAGCGTATCGAAGACGGTATCAACCAGGTACAAAGCTCCGTCGCCGAGTACCCGGAAGCGATTACCTATCTGCTTGAGCAATACGACAAATACGAAGCGGAACAGCTGCGTCTGTCCGACATCATTTCCGGCTTCATCGATCCCAACGAGACCGATGACGTCGCCCCGACCGCTACTCACATCGGCTCCGAGCTCAGCGAAGAAGATCTGGCTGACGAAGACGAAGACGAAGATGAAGATGAAGACGGTGATGGCGATGACTCCGACGATGATGGCGACGGTGGTCCGGATCCGGAAGTCGCTCGCGAGAAGTTCGGTGATCTGCGCGCCCAGTACGAAGTAACCCGTCTCTCCATTCAGCAGAATGGTCGTGCGCACGAAGATACTCAGGCTGCGATTGCCCAGCTGGCCGATGTATTCCGTCAATTCCGCCTGATGCCCAAGCAGTTCGATCGCCTGGTCAACAACATGCGCGAGATGATGGAGCGGGTCCGCGTGCAGGAACGCATCATCATGAAACTCTGCGTTGAGCAGGCCAAGATGCCGAAGAAGACCTTCGTCGCGGCCTTCACCAACAACGAGTGCGAAACTGCCTGGTTCGAGTACCAGAAGCAGGCCGGCAAGGCCTGGTCACCGCGTCTGGTCGAGATGGACGAAGATGTGCTGCGCGCCATCGGCAAGCTGCAGCAGATCGAGGAAGAGACCGGTCTGTCCATCGCCCAGATCAAGGACATCAACCGTCGCATGAGCATCGGTGAGGCCAAGGCCCGCCGCGCCAAGAAAGAGATGGTCGAGGCCAACCTGCGTCTGGTTATCTCCATCGCCAAGAAGTACACCAACCGTGGTCTGCAGTTCCTGGATCTGATCCAGGAGGGCAACATCGGTCTGATGAAGGCGGTAGACAAGTTTGAATACCGTCGTGGCTACAAGTTCTCGACCTATGCGACCTGGTGGATCCGTCAGGCCATTACCCGCTCCATCGCGGATCAGGCCCGCACCATCCGTATCCCGGTACACATGATCGAGACCATCAACAAGCTCAACCGTATCTCCCGTCAGATGCTGCAGGAGATGGGTCGTGAACCGAACCCGGAAGAGCTGGCCATGCGCATGGGCATGCCGGAAGACAAGATCCGCAAGGTATTGAAGATCGCCAAAGAGCCCATCTCCATGGAGACGCCCATCGGTGATGATGAAGATTCCCACTTGGGCGACTTCATCGAAGATACCACCCTGGCTCTGCCAGCGGATGCCGCCACCAGCGAGAGCCTGCGCAACGCGACCCGCGAAGTGCTGGCCGGCCTGACCGCCCGTGAGGCCAAGGTACTGCGGATGCGCTTCGGTATCGACATGAACACTGACCACACCCTCGAGGAAGTGGGCAAGCAGTTCGACGTTACCCGTGAGCGTATTCGTCAGATCGAAGCCAAGGCGCTGCGCAAGTTGCGCCATCCGAGCCGCTCCGAAGTACTGCGCAGCTTCCTGGACGAGTAATCCCGGACAGGGTCAACCCGTAACCGCTGTCAAAAAGCCCCGCCATGCGGGGCTTTGTTTTATCCGTGGCGACGGGGGCGTGAAGATGAGTCACGGAACCGCTTGAATATGGATGAAATCTCGCCAAGTGGTTGATATGCCTATGGACGGGGTATTCGCCATCCCCTATAATCCACGCCGCAAACCAGTATCAATGGCCCCTTAGCTCAGTTGGTCAGAGCAGTCGACTCATAATCGATTGGTCGTGGGTTCAAGTCCCCCAGGGGCCACCAAATACAGAAAGGCGCAGTAGGTTAGTAACCGCTGCGCCTTTTCTATTTCTGGCGTTTTGAAGTGTACTTGTGAGTGTACTTAGCTAACTGCTAGGGGCGGAATGATGACGGCATTCCAAGCCCTATCAATTGCCCAGTGATGGGTTGACACAATGACAGTGGTTTTAGGGGACAGGAAGAAAAGTTGTGTGGGGAGCGGAGAGAGGCATCGTCGATTTGCTGGGGGAATGCTGGTTGCACCAGCCAGGGGAGGGGGTGCATATTCCGGCCGATCATGAACACCAATTCCGATTCAACGTGAACACCATTTCCGGACCAATGTGAACGCTCATT
>NZ_JAPCIT010000022.1:0-73505 GCF_027707385.1 Aeromonas sp. QDB54
CTCATGATGAACCCTGTTCCATGGCTCCAGATGACAAACATGATCTCATATCAGGGACTTGTTCGCACCTTCCCTAAACATAGAGTAAAGGGCAAACCGGTCGAAAGGTCGGGACGCAAAGCCACCGGTCTAAGGGTTCATAACCTAAGACAGCGGAGCTGCCATCTGAGAAGAGCGATGTCATCAGTTGTATCTGTGTCATTCTCTTTGATTGCGTTGCCCTTTTCGTACAACGACATGTGACGAAAAGGACATAAAAATGAACACTTCCACCGTTTCCGTTCGCAACAGCGCCATCCGTTTCGCTTCTTCTGTCGCCGCAGCCATGCTGCTGGGTGCAGCCTTGCTGCCTGCCACTGCCTCCGCCGCCGATGGCTCCGTCACCTTCACCGGAACCATCTACGAAGCGCCCTGCGACTTCGCCGACAACAGCGTGACCTGCTATTCCGGCACTCAGCGCCAGACCATGGATCTGGCCAGCCTGCAGCAAGCCGGCAGCCTCAATACCATCAGCAGCACCATGCAGTACAAGCTGTCTGCCGGCAGCAGCAACATGGCCATCGTTACCGTCAGCTACCTCTGATCGGGTCATTCCTGCCATCTGCCCGAGGTTGTTCATTACCTCGGGCGGATCTGCTCGCCTTTTAAAGAATGAGCCCCCACAGCCTCACTTAGGCTGGCATCGTTAATCACTGCTCTCCATCCACCAATCCCCCTCCCGTTTTTCTCTATTTCCATGCCAACTGCCGCCCGGCGCCTTTTCACTGCGATACTCACTGCGACACTCGGCTTTCTACACAGGCAGATCAGCACTTTCCCTGCTTGATCCCCAGCTTGCTACTGTCGCATCCCCGCTTGGCAAAAGAACCTCAAACGAGACGTTGATCACAGTTGCCGGTCTCAGACTGAGATCCCCCCCAGATGGCAGATGAGTCCTTGCTATCAACCAGGCCCCCAATGGGGCTCACTTTGTTTTGATTTAATCTAAATAAATGATTTATATGGCCTGATTGGTGGGTTGATATCCCTTTGGGGCTGACTAGATTGCACGCGTCAATCACGCAGACAATCAAGCAAAGGGATAAAAATGAACAATCTGGGTACCAGGTTGCTGCTGCTGGCAGTACCGGGCCTGTTTGCCACTTCGGCGCTGGCCAACTACTCCCCCTCCGACTGGCAACAGTATCAACTCAAAGGTGAATCCAGCCGTCAGCTGGGGGATCGTCTCACCGAAGTGACCTACGAGCTGAGCGCCCGTAATGGCGGCGCCCCCTATCAGCAGCTGAGGGTGTATCGCCGCTTCGACTGGAGCGATGCCAACCTGGCTGCGCTGGCAGAACAGCAGTGCGGCGAGCCGCAACTCAAGATCGAGCAGGGCTGGCAGATCCGCTACCTCAGCTGTGAAGAGGTGGTGCCGGCCGGCAAGGCCGTCCCGGCCAGCAGCTATGACTTTGGCTACGGCATGAAGCAGGGCCGCTGGGAGCCGCTGGCAGGCACCCCGACCGCGCCGCGTCAGGATCGTCTGCCGCTGGCGGAGCGGGTCATCCTGGGTCACAGCGAGCAGGAGCTGGATCGCTGCGAGCCAACGCCGAAGGTCGCTGCGCCGAGCAGGCATGGCAGTACCAGCCGCAAAACTGGCAGCAATTGAAGGTGCTGGAAGAGACCCCCAATGAACGGGATGGCCGCCTCGAGCAGATCTTCTTCCGCCTGCAGCCCATCGCGGGCAGCCAGGCCGCCCGTCAGGTGAGCGAGCTACACGTCTGGCGCCAGTACACCTGGTTGCTGGAACAGGCCAAGACCCAGCAAGAGTGCGATGAACCCCAGACCCGTCAGGAAGGGGACAAGACCATCAGCTACCGGGTGTGCCGCCAGACCCTGCCCGCCGGCAGCGAAGTGCAGGTGGTCTTGAAGGACACCGGCTATCAATACCCGGTGGGGGGCAGCGAATGGCAGACCCTGCCGGAAACAACCGAGTGGCAGGAGAGCCGGGTGCTCAACCGCCCCATCGTGCTGGCTAGCAAGGAAGAGCAGCTCGACTGTCGTCGCGCCGACGGCCGTGCCTGCTCCGAGCCGGATCTGCCGGGCACCGAGCTGCTGGACGCCGAAGCGGCCAAGATAGTGCAGGATGCCAGTGGCCAGCCCGCACCGGTCTGGCAGGAGAACTATGGTCACGATGACACCAAGCTGCTGGCCGTGTCGCGAGGCATCCAGAGCCTGCTGGCGGCCAATCAGCCGGCCCATCCGGCCATGAAGCTGCTGCTGGAATACGTGCGTGCCCACAACTACCACAACTACGGCAAGCACAAGGAAGACGGCCCGGCCGCCGCCGAGGCGCTGGCCGAGGCGTTGACGGCGCTGGGCGCCCATCCGCGGCTCTTCCCGGAGCAGGCCAGCGACGAGGTAGGTGCCGTCATGGGTGCCTGGAGCATCGCCCTGCACGGTCAGTTCAAGAGCCCGGCAGTGCAGAGCCGCTTTGGCACCCTGCTCGGCGAGTTCAACCAGATGCTGGCCTACAGCACCCGCCATGCCAGCGAGATCAACGGTCAGCACGCCTGGGCGACCGGCCTGTTCGATCTGCTCAACTTCCTCGACTTCGCCAGCGACTACAGCGACCCCTTCGCCAACGACTTCCGCCAGCAGGATGGCGAGCTGCGCAAGCAGCTGCACGCCCTCGGCATGAGCGAACTCGCGTTGTGGAAGGGACGGGATGGTGCAGACCTGTTCCTGCTCAACAACGTGCTGGATGCCTACACCCGCCTCTACCGGGTCGCCCGCTATACCCGCCCGGACGAGCTTGACGGCTACCGCAAGCTGTTGGATGACTCCGTCATCGCACTGGTTCGCCACCACGACCTGATCCCCGGTGGTCAGCAGAGCCAGGATCTGCTGGAAGACATGTCACTGACCCTCTCCACCTACTACCTGACCTACACGGACCGCACTAGCGAAGCCTGCATCAGCGGTGACTTTGCCGGGCTCTGCACCCCCGTCCGGGTGGAGGACGTGCTGCCGTTCGAGCACACCTGCTCGCCGACCCTGCGCCTGCGGGGCCAGGATCTGACCATGGCTCAGGCCGAGGGGATCTGCCGTGAACTGGGTGCCGAAGAACAGCAGTTCCACCAGCAGATGGAAACCGGCTGGCAGCCGGTGGCGGATGATCACAACGAGGCGCTGGAACTGGTGGTCTTCAACTCCTCCGCCGACTGGAAACGCTACGGCAGTGCCCTGTTCGGCGGCGTCTCCACCGACAACGGTGGCATCTACCTCGAAGGGGATCCGGCTCGCCCCGGCAACCAGGCCCGCTTCTTCGCCTACGAGGCGGAGTGGAAGCGCCCAGCGTTCCAGGTGTGGAACCTGCGCCACGAGTACGTGCACTACCTGGACGGCCGCTTCAACCAGTACGGCAGCTTCGGCCACTACCCGCTCAACCGCACCACCTGGTGGTCGGAAGGGCTGGCGGAGTTCGTTGCCCACGGCCAGTGCTTCGCCCGCGGTCTGGACAACGTCGCCGGCCGCCCGGCCAACGATCGTCCGGCCCTGGCCGACATCCTGCATCTGGATTACGACAAGGGCGGCGAGATGGTCTACTCCTGGTCCTACACGGTGCACCGCTTCCTGAACGAGACCGGTCGCGGCGCCAGCTGGCTGGCCATGGCCCAGGCCCTGCGCAACCCGGATCAGCAGCAGGCCATGAGTGCCTTCGAAGCCGAGCTGGACCAGCTGATTGCCAATGACAGCGAGGCCTACCAGCAGTGGCTCGGCCGCGAGCTGCTGCCCTGGTGGGAAGCCAACAAGGACTCCGACGAGTGCAAGGCCAACGACTCCTCCCACTGAGGACGAGACGGGTATGACAAGGGGCGGCCATGGCCGCCCCTGCTTATGAACGATTTTAATCGGCTCAGGATCAAGCAGTTAGCCGACCTCTCCCTGCGACAACCTCTGCCCGAGTGACGTCTTCGGCGGTCATCAAGCCTGACGTACGGCGGCAACTTGTAATAGAATGACCCTCTGTCACCTCTTACTTCAGACCCGAACCGCACCGCGCATGAAGAAGTTTGCCAAGATCCTGCTCGCCTGCCTCTGCCTGTTGCTGGCCTCCGTCGCCACACTGCTGGGCTACAGCGAGTGGACCGTCTCGGACGCCCGTCACTACACCTACGACGACGTCAATGCGGTGCCCTACAACCGGGTCGCCCTGGTGCTCGGCACCTCCAAGTACCTGATTGGCGGCAGCCCGAACCACTACTTCAAGTACCGGATCAAGGCCGCCGCCGAGCTCTACAACAACGGCAAGGTGGACTACATCCTGGTCTCCGGCGACAACGCCACCGTGCAGTACAACGAGCCGCGCCAGATGCGGCGAGCCCTGATCCAGGCCGGCATCCCGGCCAACGCCATCTACAGCGACTACGCCGGCTTTCGGACTCTGGACTCCATCGTGCGGGCCAAGGAGGTGTTCGGTCAGGCCCACTTCACCGTGGTCTCGCAGGCCTTTCACAACGAGCGCGCCATCTTCATCGCCCGCCATTTCGGCATCGAGGCGGTCGGCTTCAACGCCGTGGACCCCAGCGCTTATCAGGGCATCAAGACCCGGGTGCGCGAGGTGTTCGCCCGCCTGATGGGGCTGCTCGACCTCTACGTGCTGGACAAGGGTCCCAAGTTCCTCGGCGAGCCCATCGTCATCGGCGGCCCGGTCCCCTGCCAGGCGTTGAGCACCATAGGGGCAAGCCAGCCCTGCCTGCCCATTGCACCGCCCCCTCATAAGCCGAAGGCCAAGCCAGCAGCGGCAGTGAGCGCTGCCACCGCCACCAGTGCGGCGGCTGCAACCAGCAGTGCCTTGGCTACCAGCGCCGCCGTGCCGAGCGAGGCAACGCCCGTGGATAATCCGGCTGCCGCCAGTGCGGCAACACCAACCAGCGGTGCCTCGGCCACCAGCGAAGCTGCACCGAGCAAGCCAACGCCCATGGATAATCCGGCTGCCAGTGCGGCGCCGCCAACTAGCAGCGCGCCGACCCCTCAATAGCAGAGACCCGCCAACAGGCGGGTCTCTTTCATTGGACTCGGTATTTCCGGCGATCAGGCCAGTGCCGCCACGTAACGCCGCGCCACCTCGTTCCAGTCGATCACCTTGTAAAACGCGGCTATGTAGTCGGGACGCTTGTTCTGGTACTTGAGGTAGTAGGCGTGCTCCCACACATCCAGCCCCAAAATGGGCACCAGTCCATCCTGCAGGGGGCTGTCCTGGTTCGCGCTGCTCACGACCTGCAGCTTGCCGCCCTGATCGACCACCAGCCAGGCCCAGCCGCTGCCAAAACGGCTCAGCGCCGCCTGGGTAAAGGCCTGTTTGAAGGCCTCCAGCCCGCCCAGGTCCCGATCGATCGCCGCGGCCAGCTCGCCGGCCGGCTCGCCGCCGCCCTGCGGACTCATCACCTGCCAGAACAGGCTGTGGTTGGCATGACCGCCGCCGTGGTTGCGCACCGCCCCCTGCACCTTGCCAGGCAGGCTGTCGAAGCGGGCAAGCAGCTCCTCCACCGGCAGCGCCGCCAGCTCGGGGAGAAGGGCCAGGGCGGCATTGAGATTGTTGATATAGGTCTGATGGTGACGGCTGTGATGGATCTCCATGGTCAGCGCATCGATATGGGGTTCCAGCGCGTCATAGGCATAGGCAAGGGCTGGCAGGGTATGGCTCATGGTCACCTCTGTTTATTGTGATTAATGCAGTTGGCGGGCGGACCCGGTCTGGCACAGGCACTGACCGAGGCAGCGGCGGATGCCGTCGTGGTTGCCGTGTTTGCGCAGGAAGGCGAGCAGCTCGGCATGGGTGCTGCGGGTGTGGCGCAGGGCCGCATCCCGCAGAGGATCGGGGCTGGCCGGCGACTGGCTGGTGGCGAGCAGGCAGTCGTGGATGTGGCACAGCAGGTCGGCCGCCCGCTCCGGCCGCGCCATGGCAATCAGCAGATCCGCCAGATTGTGGTGGGCCACCACCAGCGCGGCGACCGCCTCGTCCACGTCGTGCCAGCCGGTAAACTGCTGGCGGGCCAGCCACAGCGCCTGCTGATAGCAGGAGAGTGCCTTGCCATGTTCACCGGCATCGAAGTGGCGATTGCCGCTCATGGTCTGCACCTTCCAGTGCACCATGCTGCTGTCGCTCTCCTCAGTCCCCACCCATCCTCTTACCCAGCTCGCCGCCATGATCCTCAACACCGCAAATGATAATAATTATTATTTAACTTATGTGAGCGGCGAACACAAGGGATAGTTGTGCCGGCACCGCCAACAGCCCTGCCCATATGGGTAGGGCTTTTTTGAATCTGTCTGTTTGGTGATCATTTGCACAGATGCAAACGTCCCGCTCCGTCATGCTGGTCGGTACTGGCATGAGGCCGGTGGTTGCCGCTGCGGCAACCTTATTCACAAGGATGGACAAGATGAAAAAATGGCTATTGGGGCTGCTGTGCGCCCTGCCCATGCTGGGCCAGGCGGCAGGTTATACCCAGACCCGCTACCCCATAGTGCTGGTGCACGGTCTGTTCGGCTTCGACAAGCTGCTCGGGGTCGACTACTTCTACGGCATCCCCCAGGCGCTGACCCGGGATGGCGCCATGGTCTACGTGGCCCAGGTCTCCGCCACCCAGAGTTCCGAGCTGCGCGGCGAGCAGTTGCTCAAGCAGGTACAGCAGGTGCTCGCCATCACGGGGGCCGACAAGGTGAACCTCATCGGCCACTCCCACGGCGGCCCCACCATTCGCTACGTCGCCTCGGTCGCCCCCGAGCTGGTTGCCTCCGCCACCAGCGTGGGCGGGGTCAACTACGGCTCGGAGATCGCCGATCTGGTGCGCGCCAACGTGGCACCGGGCTCGGTGGCCGAGAAGCTGGCGGTGGCTGCCGCCTCCGCCCTGTCCGGGGTCATCTCGCTGCTCTCCGGGGGCAGCCAGCTGCCGCAGGATCCCCTCGCCGCCCTCGACGCCCTCACCAGCGCCGGCGCCCAGCGCTTCAACCAGCGCTACCCGGAGGGGCTGCCCAGCCAGTACTGCGGCGAAGGGCCCATGCAGGCCGCCAACGGGGTCTACTACTTCTCCTGGAGCGGGCGCGGCACCATGACCAACATCCTGGATCCGGTGGATCCGGCGCTGGCGCTGACCGGCAGCTTCTTCAAGGAGCCCAACGACGGCCTGGTCGGGGTGTGCAGCAGCCACCTCGGCAAGGTGATCGGCACCGACTACCGGATGAACCACCTGGACGAGGTGAACCAGTCGTTCGGCATTCGCCACCTGTTTGAGACCGACCCGGTCAGCCTCTATCGCCAGCACGCCAACCGCCTGCAGAGACTGGGACTATGAACAAGGCATGGCTGATGGCTGCTCCGCTGGGAGCGGCCCTGCTGCTGGGGGGCTGGCAGCTGTGGCCCGCCCCAAGCTCCACCTCGGCCGCTCCCCCAGCGCAAGAGGCAGGGCCGAGCTCCCCCCTGGCCCGGCAAGCGGCCCCCTCGCCCGATGAGGACTCGCTGCAGGCCCGCTATGAAGCCTTTCTCGCCGCCGAGGGCAGCCTGACGGTACCGACCGATCCGGGCCTGGCCAGCCTGCAGGTGCTGTTCGACGAGCGCGAGCAGTTGCGCCAGCAGAGCTTCACCCCGGCCGAGCAGGAGCAACTGTTTGCCGAAGATCGGCTGATGGAGCAGTGGACCCTGCGCCGCAAGGCGCTGGCGGAGGCTGGCGATGTCGACAAGCCGCTACTGGCGAGCGAGCTCGAGCTCTGGCTGGCGGAGCAGCCCCAGTGGTTTCGGGAGGCGGAGGCCAACAGCCGCCTGCTCGGCGACCTGCAGAGTCTGGAGCGGCTGCCGGCAACCGAGCGTGACGCCGTACTGCGCGAGCAGCTGGGGCCGGAGGCAGCGGACCGGCTGCATCAACTGACGCAAAACCAGCAGGGGTTCGAGCAGCAGCTGGCCGGCTATCTGGCCGAACTCAAGCCCCTGCCCGCCGAGCGCCGGGCCGAACAGCAACCGGAGATCCTGGCGCGCTGGTTCGAGCCCGACCAGTGGCGACGGGTGGAAGCCCTCACCCGGCTCAGGCTGGGCGAGCCGTCACCGCAATGAAAAGGGGGCCCGCATCTGGGCCCCCTCGCTTTGCTACTACCGTACTTACAGCGGCTTGTTGGCGCCCGGCAGCGGCTGCCAGGTGAGGCGGATCACCTGGGTACCCTGCACCTCGCACTTGAGGCTCAGATCCTGCCACCCCTTCTCCTGGCGCAGGGAGACTTCCCCCTCGATGCCCTCGGCGCGGGTCTTGAGCTTGGCCTGCTCGAAGGTCACCTTGTCACCCCCGGCCAGCGCCATCAGCTTGCCGTTGCAGAGCCAGTGGGCCAGCTCGGCCCCCTTGAGCTTGACGCCCCCCTTGGCCACCTTCTGTTCGGCGGCGCTCGGCGCAAACAGCTGGCCCAGCTCGGCCGCCCGTTTGGTGAGCCAGACTTCCCGCTGCTGCATGCTCATCTTGCTGACGAACTCGGCGGGCTGCCCCTTGTCGTCCAGCCACTGGGTCAGCTTGCCACTGTCGTCAAAGGCGAACTGGGCGGCGGGCTCCTTCACCCCGAACAGCTTGCCGCCCTTGAAGTAGTAGCGGCTCTCCCCTTCCAGCTTGCCCTGCTCATTCATGATGGGCACGGCGATGATGACGGGAGCGCCATCCACCCAGGCCTTGATGTCGACGCCATCGTGGCTGAACAGACGGGTATCGAGGGCGCTCTCGGCCCCCTTTTCCATCAGGGAGAACTGCTCGGCGAGGGAGGCCGCCACGGAAGGCAGGGAGCAGAGCCCCAGTCCCAAGCCGAGGCTCAGGGCGATCACGGTATTGCGCATAAGTGTCCTGTGATTGGCCGGTGGGCCAAGGTTAGCTTTCTATCAGCCAGGCCCGCAGCCCCTCCCGGTGGCGATCGCTCAGGGGGATGGACTGGCGGGACTGGTAGTCAAAATGGATCAGGGTGGTTTCGGCGGTCACCGCCAGCTCGTCCCCCTGCCAGGCTTCCTGCCAGAGCGTGAAGGAGCTGGAGCCGATGCGGCGGACCCCGGTCTTGATCAATACCTGCTGGCCGTAGAACAGCTCCCGTTTGAACTGCACCGTGTAGCCCGCGATGATCAGATGCCAGTTGTGCACATCCAGCTCGGGGGAGAAGATGCGAAACAGCGGGTCGCGGGCCGATTCAAACCAGACCGCCGGCACCGTGTTGTTGATGTGGCCGAGGGCATCTGTCTCTTGAAAACGGGGTTGGATCTGCATTTCCAGCATGGATATCGACTCCTTGTCGTTGGACCGCGCTCAGGCTAACGCGGCCCGCCTTTGGACTCAAGCTCCCCCGTCGTGTCGCCGGCGCCGACGGCCAGCTCCGGGCGCAGCCAGGCGCTGCGAAAATCGAACCAGCCGAGCGCCGTCATCCGCACCCCGTGCACGCCGACCCGGCTCTCCAGCTCCAGCCAGTGGTGAAACAGCGGTACGAACCAGCCCTGCTGCTGCACGCTTGCCAGCAGGGCGCGCGGCCCCGGCTCCTCACCGCTGGCACGCCACTGCGTCAGCCCCTGCCACAGACGCTGCTGGCTGCCCCACACCTTGCGCAGCAGCGGGGTGCCCTGCAACCAGGCGTAGGGGGCGAAGGCGTGTTCGTGCTCCAGGTTGAGAGTGCCGAGCCAGAGATCCACGTCCTCGTCCGCCCCGCTCACCCAGCGGCCGTAATCCAGGGTGCGCACCTCGAGCCGGATCCCCTGCTCTGCCAGCAGGCTGCTCATGGCGTTGGCACACTCGTTGAATTCCAGGTGCTGGTTGAAGCAGGCCAGCACCAGCTGGCGCGGCAGCTGTTTCGGCGTCGGCAGCGGGGCCGGCTGGGCCTCGCGCCAGTGGGGCAAGAGGCCAAGTGCGCTGGTCCAGCCCCGCTGCAGCTCGGGGGCGACCCGCGCCATCAGGGCAATGGGGTTGAGCATGCCGGCCAGCCACTGGCGCAGGGCGGGATCCTGCAAGGGGGCGGATCTGTCGTCCTGCAGCAGGAAGTAGCAGCCGGATTCCAGCTCCGACTCACCGCGCATGGTGCCGAGCTCGGGGCTGTCGCGCCCCAGTTGCAGGTGGCTCTCCAGCCGCTCCGCCAGCTCCGGCAGCATCCAGATGTCGATCTCGTCGAGCAGGGCGCGCAGGCCGAAGTAGTCGTCGAATGCCTCGAGGCACAGTTGCAGCGGGTCGTTGGCGGTCACCCGGTAGGGGCCGGTGCCCACCGGTTGCAAGGCAAAGCCCGCCTCCCCCTTGAGCTCGCGCGGCAGGATGGCCGCCACCGGCTCGGCCAGCAGCTGGGGCAGCAGAGGATCCGGACTGTCGAGATGAAGATCCAGGGTGCGCGGCCAGGGGCTCTCCAGCCGCGCCAGATGGGCGAACAGCGGGCGATCCCGCAGGGCCAGCAGGCTCTCCACCACGTCCTCCACCACCAGCTCGCGGCCGTGGTGAAAACGTACCGCCGGCCTCAGGTAGAAGCGCCAGTGGCAGGGGCCCAGACACTCCCAGTGGTGGGCCAGATCCCCCTCGATTTCCCCATTTTCCTCATTTCGCCGGGTCAGGCCGTTGAAGATCTGGCGGCTCAGGTGGATTTCAGAGCGGCGCAGCGGGCCGGTGGGCAGCAGGCGCGGCAGCGGCCGGTAGTAGGGCACCCGCAGGATCTGGCGCCCTTCCCGAGTGGCCTGGCCGAGCTGCTCGATCAGCAGCGGGGTGAGCAGATCGAGGCGATCTTCGGCCAGCCGTACCGCCTGCGCCAGCTGGCCCTGGCTGAGCAGATCCCGCAGCCGGCGCCGGGTCAGGCTCTCCTGGTTGTCCAGCAGGGTGAGCCGGGAGCGTCGCCCCCGCCCGGCCTCCGCCGCCCAGCTGAGCCAACCCTGATCCTGCATGCGGCGCAGCAGCAGGCGGGCATTGCGCGGGGTGCAGCAGAGCAGATCCGCCACCTCGGCGAGGCTGATCTCCCGCTCGTCGCAGCCAAGCTGCTGGGCGAGCCGTTGGAATTGCTGGTAAAGGCGGCTGGTGGGCATAAAAGAGGAAATCCTGTTGCTGAAAGTCATCAGTTTTTACTTCCTCATTTTAGCTCAATACTGCTGGCGAACGTGAGAACCACAGCAGAGGAGCACCATCATGAGCCACGCCAACCCCATCAAACCGAACCGGATCCAGCAGATCCTGCGCCGTTACTTCAAGCGGATCCTGCCCAGACCGCTGACCCTGATCGAGGATCCCATGAGCCAGCTCAACCGCCTGATGCAGTGGGACATGCAGCAGATCGACGATCGGGAGTATCGCCGCCGCCTCTGAGCCCCCCTCGCCCGGATCGCACAAGGGAGGGCGCAGTTCGCCAGCGGGCGCAATTGCTTTGCCGGATTGGGTGGTTTACATCGGCGCTGGGCCTGATAGATTGGACGTCTATCCATCTATAACTGCTACCCAGCAACATCCAACAAGGAGTGTGTGATGAAAGATGCGACCCTGGCCCTGCACCACGGCTTTGCCAGCGACCCCACCACCAAGGCCGTTGCCGTGCCCATCTACCAGACGGTGGCCTACGAGTTCGAGAGCGCCCAGCACGGGGCGGATCTGTTCAATCTGACGGTGCCAGGCAACATCTACACCCGCATCATGAACCCCACCAACGATGTGCTGGAGCAACGGATGGCCGCGCTGGAAGGGGGCATCGCCGGCCTGGTGGTCTCGGCGGGTTCCGCCGCCATCACCTACGCCATCCAGGCGCTGACCGCCGCCGGCGACAACATCGTCTCCACCCCCCAGCTCTATGGCGGCACCTACACCCTGTTCGCCCACATGCTGCCGAGCTTCGGGGTCGAGGTACGCTTCGCCAAGGATGACAGCGCCGAGGCCATCGCCGCCCTCATCGACGACAAGACCAAGGCGGTCTACTGCGAGAGCATCGGCAACCCGGCTGGCAACATCGTCGATCTGGCGGCCTTCGCCAAGGTGGCCCACGCCCGCGGCGTGCCGCTCATCGTCGACAACACGGTCGCCACTCCGGTGCTGTGTAAACCCATCGAACACGGCGCCGATATCGTGGTGCACAGCCTGACCAAATACGTCGGCGGCCACGGCAACTCGCTGGGTGGCGTCATCGTCGACTCGGGCAAGTTCCCCTGGGCGGATCACGCCGAGCGCTTCCCCCAACTCACCAAACCCGAACCTTCATATCACGGGGTAGTCTATACCGAGGCCTTTGGCCCGGCCGCCTTCATCGGGCGGGTGCGTACCGTGCCGCTGCGCAATACCGGCGCGGCGCTGGCGCCGATGAACGCCTTCCTGCTGCTGCAGGGGCTGGAGACCCTGAGCCTGCGCATGGAGCGCCACGTGGATAACGCCCTGCGGGTGGCCCATCACCTCAAGCATCACCCCAAGGTGGCCTGGGTCAGCTACGCCGGTCTGCCGGGTCACCCCCACTACCTGCTGGCGGAGAAATACATGGCCGGCCGCCCCTCGGCCATCCTCTCGTTCGGTCTGAAGGATGGTTATGAAGCGGGCGTGCGCTTCTACGATGCGCTCAAGATCTTCAAGCGGCTGGTCAATATCGGCGACGCCAAGTCGCTGGCCTGCCACCCCGCCTCCACTACCCATCGCCAGTTGAGCGAGGCGGAGCAGGCCAAGGCCGGAGTGAAGCCTGAGATGATCCGGCTGTCGGTGGGGATCGAGGCCATCGAGGACATACTGGCGGATCTGGATCAGGCGCTGGAGGCCTGAGTCAGTCAACGCAGGAGCGGGCATCCAGCCCGCTCTTTTTGGCCAGCGGTGAACCTGCCACCGCACCGCTGCGTATCACCGCCTTCCGTCACTGCGTCGAGGTTTCCATGATAGTCCTGCACCACCTGAACAAATCCCGCTCCCAGCGCATCATCTGGCTGCTCGAAGAGCTGGGCCTGCCTTATGAGATCAAGGCGTATCAGCGCGATGCCACCACCTTTCTGGCGCCGCCCGAGCTCAAGGCCATCCACCCCCTCGGCAAGTCGCCGGTCATCGAGTTCGACGGCCGGGTACTGGCGGAATCCGGTGCCATCACCGAGTACCTGATCGCCCGCCACGCCCCGGAACGGCTGGCACCGGCTACCGATAGCCCGGAGTATGCCGAGTATCTGCAGTGGCTCCACTTCGCCGAGAGCTCGGGTATTCTGCCGCTGCTGCTCGACATGTTCGTGCGCAAGGACGGCAGCCCGATGCGCTTCCTGCCGGACTACGCCAAGGCCGAGTGCGCCAAGGTGCTGGGCTACCTCGATGAGGTGCTGGCAAGCCGCCGCTATCTGGTGGCCGATCGCCTCACCGGCGCCGACATCCTGAACTCCTTCCTGGTGGATCTGCTGGCGCAAAGCGGCCAGCTGGCCCAGTTCCCGCACCTTGAGGCCTACTGGCAGCGACTCAACACTCACCCGGCCCGCCAGAAGGCGGCAGCGCTGGAGCGCGAGCTGGACCGCAGCGCCGGATAAACGGCCGCGCCTGGTGACACCATGCAAAACGCCCCGATGATCGGGGCGTTTTTTTCTGCTCGACAGCCAGATGATCAGGGCGTGTGAGAAAGGATCCGCGCCACTCTGATTGCGAGGCGCGAGTCCCCTGACTTAAAGCGCGTGGGACAGGATCCTGGCTACCTTGTCCGGATCTATGTCCTGCTGCTCCCCGAGGGCGGTCAGCCCGAAACGCTTGAGGTTGGAGCAGATGCCGGGGATGCAGCTCTCGCTCAGACCGTAGTCGGCGAGGCGGGTGCCCACTCCCATCTGCTGGAAGAACTGCTCGGTGCGGATGATCGCCTCCTCGATGCGCAGCGCCTTGTCCTCGCGGCTGGAGTGCCATACCCGCTCGGCGAACTGGGCCAGCTTCTCCTGCTTCTGGGCCGATTGCTCCCGCAGCAGGGAGGGCAGCACCACCGCCAGACTCTGGGCATGATCCAGCCCGTGCAGGGCGGTGAGCTGGTGACCGATGGCGTGGGTAGACCAGTCCTGCGGCACACCGCGACCGATGAGGCCGTTGAGCGCCAGGCTGGCCGCCCACATCAGGTTGGCGCGTACCTGGTAGTTGGTGGGCTCCGTCAGCGCGCGCGGACCGTTGTCCACCAGCACCTGCAGCAGGCCTTCGGCCAGCCGGTCCTGCACCTCGCCCCCCACCGGGAAGGTGAGGTACTGCTCGATGATGTGGACGAAGGCATCCACCACCCCGTTGCCCACCTGGCGCGGCGGCAGGCTGTAGGTGGTCGTGGGATCCAGCACCGCAAACACCGGCTGCACCAGCGGGTTCATGAAGGAGAGCTTGGCCTCCCCGCGGCTCACCACGGCGGCCGGGTTGCTTTCCGAGCCGGTGGCCGGCAGGGTCAGCACGCAGCCCAGTGGCAGCGCCCCCTTGATGGGGGCCTTGTGCAGCAGGATCTCCCAGGGATCCGCCCCCTCGAAGCAGGCCGCGGCGGCCACGAACTTGCTGCCATCCACCACGGAACCACCGCCGACCGCCAGCAGGAAGTCGATGCGCTCGCGCTTGACCAGGGCCACCGCCTCCATCAGCTGATCGTACTGGGGGTTGGCGCCGATGCCGGGAAACTCCAGCCACTCCCGTCCCGCCAGCGCCTGAGTCAACTGCTCATAGACCCCGTTCTGTTTGATGCTGCCACCGCCGTAGAGCACCAGCAGACGGCTGCCGGCCGGGATCAGCTCCGGCAGCCTGGCGATCTGGCCTTCACCGAAACAGACGCGGGTAGGATTGGCATATTGGAAGTTGTACACGGCAGAGCCCTCGGTTGAATGCATGCAGGGGAATTGTGCGCCTGTGGCTCCGGCAGGTCAAAAAACGGGAGCCGGCTATCAAATTGCACAGTGGGGGCCGGGCTAGCGGAAAGATGTGATGCGGCGCCACTCCTGTTTCTGTGCCGCTCTGCTATGGTCTCTCTGGGAACCGGGTGTTCCACTCTCATCGCCCCGCTCCCGCCCTCCTCACTCTTTTGCTCATAAGGTCTGACACATGAAACTCAAGCATGCATGGATTGCCGGTTTGCTCTCCCTTTCAACCTGCCTGGCACAGGCCGCCGAGGTGGCGGCCGAAGTCACCACGGCCCCTGGCAAGGCCAATCTGGTGGAAGCCGTCTCGGCCCAGGCCACGGTCACTGCCATCGACATGGCCAGCCGCAAGGTCAGCCTGAAAAACGCCGCCGGCGAGGCATTCGACATCGTCGCCGGTGAGCAGGTCACCAACCTGGCCAACCTCAAGGTGGGCGATACGGTAGCACTGAGATACATGCAGATGCTGGATCTGGAGCTGCTCAAGGGCACCGCCGGGGTGAGAAAACGTGTCGTGGAAGTGGCGGCCGACAAGGCCGAGGCAGGCGAGAAGCCGGGCGCCGGGATCGGCAAAAAGGTCACTCTCTATGGCGACGTCATCGCGGTCGACAAGGGGCAGCAGACCATCACGGTGAAGGGGGTGGATCACACCCTGGTGCTCAAGGTGCACAACCCGGCCCAGTTTGCGCTCATCGCCAAGGGCGACCAGATCAAGGCCGTTCAGACCCAGGCGGTGGGGATCGGCATTCTGCCCGAGAAGAAGTAGCGACGGCCTGAGTCGATGCAGCGGCCGGACGCCGTCCGGTCACCAAGGGAGTGGCAGCCGCCCTCCCTTTTTTGCTGCCGTTGTGGCGGCGCACAGCGGCCCGTGCTGCGCCACCTAGGCAACCCGTTGGCATCCGGACAGGGGCAAGTGATTGCCCCCAACGACCATGGATTGCCGTTCGAGTCATCCCGCCGTTCAGGCGCTCTTGGTCTCGTCCTTGGTGCTGCTCTTCTTGCCGGTGAGGCGGTCCATCGCATCCTGCAACATGGCGTCCCGCTGCTCGTTCAGCGGCTTGCTCTGCTCCGCCCGCTCTTCGGCAGTCAGCTGCTTGTTGTCGGCAATCGTCTTGAGCTTCTCTTCTATCTCGTTGAACTTCTTGCGATCAAAACCGAGCGCCTTGTCCACCAGCTGCTGCATCACGCCCCCCTTGTCGGAGCCGATGTCGAGCGCCGACGGCAGCTTGCTGTTCTTGGCCAGGTGTTCATAGGTCAGCGCCTGCTGGGCCTGGCCAGTGATCCGCTGGGAGGAGAGGTTGACCAGATCTTCCCAGCCGCCACCCTGACCGCTGTCGGCACTGCTGAGGGTGGCGAGGGCCCGGTTGTTGGAGGCGCTCTGGGCAAGCTGCTGGCTGTAGGGTTTGATATCCATGAAGACTCCCGTTCTGTGTGCAGACCCGCCGGAGCGGGCCGACTGAATGCGGCGGTATGGGGTCTGGCCCCACCTTTGACAATAAAACCAGCAAGTTACAGGCCAACTTGTCAGATTGGGCGAGATCCCCGCTCTGGCAAGCTTGCCAACGGTTACAGCCCCGACGCAGCGTCAGAATCATGACTCATCCGCTGCTTTTACCCCGATTTCCGACACATACCGCTACCTCAAAAACGCTGCACCATATAAACCGCAGGAACGCTCCATCGATCACAAAACAAACAACCAGTGAGGCATACAATTTTGGCGCACATAACAACCAGCCAGCCGTGTCATGGATGATCTGTTCGTCAAACCAATAACAGGCAGACCAATCTGCCAAGCTCACTCCGCTGCCAGTTCGGAGTTGCGGCCTCTCCACACCTCATCCCCTCGTCTGACTCTCACTCACCGCAACCTTTCGGGCATAACTATGAAAAAACACACCTTGAGTCTTCTCTCCGCCACCCTGCTCACCCTGCTTGGCACCAGTGCCGACGCCTGTACCGGCCTTATCGTCGGCAAGGGGGCCAGTGCCGATGGCAGCGTAATGATCGCCAGAAACGAGGATTTTGGCGTCAACAACTGGAACAAGTACCTGGCCTTCCGGCCCGCGCAGCAGAACGAGGGCACAATCTGGAAACTGGGCAACGGGCTGGAAGTGCCGATGCCCAAGGCCTTCTTCGCCTACTCCGCCATCCGCGACTGGGATGCCACAGCCAGCGACCCGGCCGGCAAATATTATGAAGAGCGCGGCATTAACGAATTCAACGTCGCCATCTCGGCCACCACCAGCGCCGAGGTCAACGACAAGGCCCAAAAAGCCGATCCGCTGATCGAGAAGGGGGTCATCGAGGCCATCATCCCGACCCTGATCCTGCCGCAGGCCAGGACGGCCAAGGAGGGGGTCGAGCTGCTCGGCCGTTATGTGGAGCAATATGGCGCCGGTGAGGGCAACAGCCTCTATCTGGCGGATGTGAACGAGGCCTGGCTGATGGAGATAGGCTCCGGCCACCACTGGATCGCGGTGCGGGTGCCGGACGACAGCTACGCCATGGTGGCCAACGGCCTGCGCATCCACGGCGTCGATCTCGACGGCGCCGATGTGCTGCACTCGCCCAAGCTGCTGGAGTTCGTGCGCGAACACAAACTGCTGGATAACGCCGACCCGAAAGAGTTCAACTTCGCCAAGGCGTTCGGGGTCATCGCCGACCCCTACAACGTGGATCGGGAGTGGCTCGGCCAGAAGATGCTGACCGCCAGCCACCCGCAGCCGACCCGGCAGGCGCAATATCCGCTGTTCATGAAGCCGGATGCCCCCATCGCCGTGCCGGACGTGGCCAGGCTGCTGAGCGCCACCTATGAGGGCACGCCGCTGGCGGGCAAGGCGGAGCGGCCGATCCGCATCGACAGGCAGCTGGAATCCCACGTCATCCAGCTGCGCAAGGAGATGCCCAAAGAGCTGCAGGGATTGATCTGGCAGAGCTACGGCGTGCTGGCCGAATCCGTGATGGTGCCGCTCTACAACACCCTGGAGTCCTACCCCCTGCCCTATCGCAGCGGCAGCGACAGCTACTCCGATGACTCCGCCTACTGGCAGTTCCGCAGCCTGACTGCACTGGCCAGCGCCGATCCGGACAAGTACCTGCCGCTGCTGCGCGGCGTCTGGAGCAAGGAGAGCAGCAAGCTCTACCAGGAGGTGGCCCTGCTCGACAAGAGCCTGAAGCAGGCCTATGCCAGCGACAAGGCTACCGCCATCGGGCTGGCCGCCGACTACTCCTATGGCCAGCTGGAGCAGACCTATCAGATGGCCAAAGAGCTGCGCTACAAGCTGATGACGGATCTCACCAAGCGCACCGAGCAGAAGTACTCGCCGGAAGAGTTCAAGAAGATCATGAGCCTGTAATCGGCTCACCAACGCAAAGAGGCTCCCAGGGGAGCCTCTTTCATTTCGTCAGCTGCCGCCATCAGCGGCGGCTGATATTGAGCGGGCCGAAGGTCTGGGCCACCGGCATGATCTCGATGCTGTTGATGTTGACGTGGGCCGGCTGCTGGCTCACCCAGAGCACGGTATTGGCGATGTCTTCCGGCTGGATCGCCTGCACGCCCTGATAGACGGTAGCCGCCTTGGCGTCGTCACCGTGGAAGCGCACGTTGGAGAACTCGGTGCCGCCGCACAGGCCCGGCTCCACGTTGGTGACGCGGATGGCGGTGCCCGCCAGATCGGCGCGCAGGTTGAGGCTGAACTGCTTCACGAACGCCTTGGTGGCGCCGTAGACGTTGCCGCCCGGATAGGGGTAGGTGCCGGCGATGGAGCCGATGTTGATGACGTGGCCGCAATTGCGCGCCACCATGCCCGGCAGCAGCAGGCGGGTGAGCAGGGTCAGACCGCTGATGTTGGTGGCAATCATCTGCTCCCAGTCTTCCAGATCCGCCTTGTGTGCCGGCTCCAGCCCCAGCGCCAGCCCGGCGTTGTTGACCAGCAGATCCACCTCGCGCCACTCGGCCGGCAGCCCGTCGATGGCGGCGCGGGTGGCCGCCTTGTCCTGAACGTCGAACACCAGCGGCAGGAACTGCGCACCCAGCTCGTCGGCCAGCGCCGCCAGCCGTTCGCCGCGACGGCCGGTACCGATCACCCGGTAGCCCGCCTGCACCAGCTGACGGCTGATGGACTCACCAAACCCGGACGAGGCGCCCGTTACCATTGCTATCATCTGAACCTCCATATCTACAGCGCTATTGTTATTTATCTGTTTGAAATAAATCTGATTCATTCATCGCTCAATTCACGTCCGGTCGCCCTGCGCCAGACAAACACCAGCAGGTGGAGCAAAAACAGGCCCGATCCCCCCAGCGCGAATAGCAGGCCGGTCAGGGCATTGACCGAGGTGTCGGCGCCATACCACCACCAGACCAGCCAACCGACCAGGCCGATGACGAAGGTCTGGCCGGCGCAGACCGGGCAGCGCCCCAGCTTGGCCTTGATGGCAGTGGCGAGGCAGTTGTCGCAGCTCATCCCCTCTCCTCTCTCAGGCCTGCTTCAGCGCCAGCACCAGTCGGTGGGCGTGCTGACCGTGGCCATAATAGTCCGGCAGCTTCTGTCTGGGCCGAAAACCCAGCTCGCGATAGAGGGCCTGCGCCTCTTCATTGGCATCGCCGACCTCCAGCCGGATCGCCCCCCAGCCGCCCTCTTTGCCCTCCTGGATCACCTGCTCCAGCAGGCGGCGGGCCCAGCCTTGCCGGCGGATGGTCCAGCGGATGGCGAGGGTCTGGATGATCAGCCGATCCCAGCCCCTGTGCTCCAGCAGGCAGAGGTAGCCCATCAGCTGCTCCTGCTGGTCCAGCACCAGCAGGGTACGCCCCTTGGCGTGGGTCAGCAGATAGTGCCAGCGGCTGCGGCCAAAGGCGACTTCAGGGGGAAAACAGTAGCGTTCCAGCTTAACGATGGCGCCCAGATCATCGGTCCGGGCCGCGCGCACGGTCAACACGGGGAGTCCTTGTTCGGTTATTTATCTTCATCACCAAAAATGCGACTTGTATCACAAGTTACCAAGGCGGCATATTAGGCACTGTAACCTCTTGTTTCCCCTCGCGCCATTGTCGTGCTTGTCGGTGCATCGAAGCCCACTGGGGATCCTGCCGCTTAAGGCAGTTTCATCTGTGGAGCCGAAAAAATGAGTACCTACGTCATCGTCGAAGAACCGGGCGACTGGCCTTGCCATGCCGATTATCTGCTGACTGCCCGCACCTACCTGCAACACGGGGTGCCCACCACCGGCGGCCGTCCGCGCATCATCAACCTCTGCCGCAATCTGGAGCACCTCAGCGCCGGCTACTACTGCTCGCTGCTGGCCCAGGCCCGCGGCCACCACTGCCTGCCGGGTTTGCAGGCCATCAGCCAGCTGCAACCCCAGCAGCCGCCGGCCAAGCTGTGGCGCAAGCTGCAGGGCTGGCTGGCCCAGCAGAGCGAGGACCGAATCCGGGTGCGCGCCATCTTCGGCCAGTGCGAACAGAGCGAGCTGGCGGGGCTGGCCCGCTACTACTACGGCCTGAGCCAGCTGCCGCTGCAGGAGCTGACCCTCAAGCGCGGCCGCCACGGCTGGTCGGTGCGCCAGCAGCAGAGCCTGTCGCCGCTGGAACTGAGCCCAAGCGAGAAGGCGCTGATGCTACACCACGCCCAGGCGCTGGTGGGCACCGGTGACGAGGAGCAGGCGGCGCCGCTCTATCAGCTCGCCATCCTGGTCGACCCCAACGACGGTCGCGCCAGCAGCGATGCCCTGGCGCTGGATCGCTTCATACAGGCGGCCGCGGCGCAGGGGATCCGGGCCGAGATCCTGGCGCCGTCCGCCATCGAGCGGCTGCCGGAGTTCGACACCCTCTGGCTGCGCTCCGAAACCGCGGTCGGCCACTACACCTTCGAATTTGCCCGCCGCGCCGAGCAGCTCAAGATGCCGGTGATCGACAGCTCCCGCGCCATCCTCGCCTGCAGCAACAAGCTCTATCTCTACGAGCTGATGGTGCGCAGCGGCGTGCCCATGCCACCCACCATGGTGGTTACCCGCCGCGGCCGCCACCACGTGGACGAGCTGGTGCAGCGGCTCGGCCTGCCGCTGATGGTGAAGGTGCCCGACGGCGCGCAGGGGCGCGATCTGGCCATGGCCAGCGACGAGCAGCAACTGGCCCGTCTGCTGGATGAGGGGCTGGCCCGCTCCGCCCTGCTGCTGGTGCAAAGCCGGATCCCCGCCGAGTTCGACTGGCGCATCGGCTTTCTCGACGGCTCGCCGCTGTTTGCCTGCCGCCGTTTCCGCCCCGAGCCTGGCAACCGCATCCGCCGCCGTAAGCACCCCCTCGACATGAGCCGCATCGAGGCGCTGCCGCTCAACGAGGTGCCGGAGCGGGTGCTGCAGACCGCCCGCCGCGCCGTTCATCAGCTCGGCAACGGCCTGTTCGGGGTCGATCTGCGCCAGCAGGGGCGTGACTGCGTGCTGCTGGAAATCATCGACAATCCCTGGATACGTGGCGATATTGAGGACAGAGAGGCAAAGGACCTCTACGAGCGTCTCGCCCGGGCCTTCCGCCAGCGACTGGAAAACCGGGGGCAGAGCGCGGCCGGATAACAAGCATCGAGAGCAGAGGTGGATATGATGACGACTGATTGGTGGGACATTGCGCCTCTTGGCTGGGAGAACATCCTGGTCTGTCTGGTGTGCGGCACCCTGGTAGGGCTGGAGCGGCAGCTGCGCGGCAAGCCAGTCGGCATCCGCACCTCCTCGCTCATCATCCTCGGCACCTACTGCTTTCTCGCCATCGGTGCCGCCGTCAGCCCCCAGAGCGCCGATCAGGCGCGGGTGCTGGGCCAGCTCATCACCGGCATCGGCTTTCTCGGCGCCGGGGTGATGATGACCCGGGATGGCCAGGTACTGGGGGTCACCTCCGCTGCCACCGTCTGGATGCTGGCGGCCCTCGGCGCCCTCATCGGCATGCAGATGCTGCACCAGGCGCTGCTGCTCACCGGCGTCACCCTCTCCATTCTGGTCGGTGTCGACTATCTGGAGACCAGCTTCAAGAGCCTGCGCCGCGGAGTCCACAACCGGCTGGAGAGCTGGCGCCACGGCAATGGCCACGCGCAGGCTGCCCCCCATCAGGACGAACTCGGCAGCGGCATCGAGAAGTAACTTCCCCCATGAAAAAAGGGCTCCATCACGGAGCCCTTTTTGTTGCCAGCCTCGCTTAGCGCACCAGCAGGAAGCGGCCGCTCAGCGGCGGCAAATCCACCGTCACGCTGCTGCCACCGATGGCCAGGCTCTCGCCGCTTTGCAGATCCACCAGGGCGCTGGCACTGCGCAGCTTGCCGACCGGCACCGCGTAACTCTGGGGCGTGCCCGAGACGTTGAGCAGGTAGACTACTTGCTCCGCCGCCGTCTGCTTGATGTCGCCATAGACGCTCCCCTCGGCCACCAGCTTGACCCGCTCCCCCTGATAGAGGGCGGGGTGGGCGGCGCGCAGGGCCAGCAGCTGGCTGAGCCACTGTTTCAGCTCGCTCTGCTCGCTGCTCGGCACGAAGCCGGTGGCACCCGGCACCTTGCCGTCGCTGCGGGCCACGTGATCGTCACAGAGTCCCTGCGCGGCGCAGTCGCCCCCCACCTGCTTGGCAAAGCCCGGCACCTCGTCGCCAAACTCCTCGCCGTAGTAGAGGGTGATGGGGCCGGAGCGGGCCGCCAGGAAGCTGAAGGCCGCCTTGTGGCGCTGCCAGTAGTCCGCCGGATTGAAGTTGCCGCGCTCCAGCAGATCGCCGAAGCGCACCAGATCGTGGTTGCCCAGCATCAGGTTGGGCATGGCGTGATTCGGGTAGTTCTCCACCTTGTTCCAGCTGGCGTCGAGCACGCTGACCCCCTGCCCGCCCTTGCCGGACTCCTCCACCGCCAGCGCCTGCACCAGGCCGTAGCGCAGCGGGAAGTCGAACGCCGAAGAGAGCGCCGGGTTGTCGCTCGACCCATACGCCTGGGCGCGGATCTCGTCGGCGCCCTTCCACACCTCGCCCACCATGTAGCCGAGGGTGCCCCACTGCTGACCGGCTGCCTTGCGCGCCGCGCTGACCCGCTCCACCTCGCTGCGAATGGCGCGCCAGTCGTCGAGGCCAAGCTGATAGGCCTGATCGAGGCGCCAGCCATCGATGCCGTACTGCTCGACCCAGTAGCGGGCCACCTCCTTGAAGTAGGCGAGACTCTGGGGCTGGCTGTAATCCACCAGCTGGCCGGGATAACCGGCACCGCCGCTCTTGAGGGCGGGCAGCCGTCCCTCGGGCGAGGGCTTGCTCACCCCCACCTTGTTGACGTGGCCGAACACCCCATCGAGGAAGACGTAGAGGCCGCGCTGATGCGCTCCGTCCACCAGCTGCTTGAGCTGGACGTTGCTGCCGAAGTTGGGGTCCACGTTGAAGAAGTCGCAGGCGAAGTAGCCGGTGGCATCGAGCTTGTCGTCACCGCCTTGCCCCGCGCAGGAGTCGAACACCGGGGTCAGCCAGATGGCGTTGACGTTGAGGCTCTTGATGTGGTCCAGGCTGTCGATGATCCCCTGCAGATCGCCGTTGTGCTGGGAGGGGCCGTAGCCGACACCATAGTTGGCGCTGCCGTCGCCGTCGACGAACGACTCCACCATCACCTGATAGGTGCGCAGGTTGCAGGCCGGCTGATCATTGCCGTAGCAGGCGCGGCTGGCGGTGGCCGGCGGCGGGTTGGTGACCGGGGGCTGCTGGGGCTCGCTGGAGCCGCTCCCGCCTCCGCTGCCGCAAGCCGTCAATAACAGGGCGGCCCCGATGAGGCCGCCATGGCGCAACGTTCCTTGTTTCATTGTTATGTTCCCGCTATGGTGGTATCGGCGCCCAAAGCGCCACACTGGGGCCATGATAGCGGCCCCGCCCGCACGGGTCTGTGACTGAAAACGTTACCTGGCTCAGTCGGTTGGCGCGCCGACCTAGAGCACGCCGGCCGAGGCGAAACGGTAACTGACCGAGAGCCAGTAGGCGCGGCCCGGCTCCGGAATCCGCCCCACCTGCTCGTAGCCCAGCCCGGCCTGACTGGCGTGCACCGACTTGGAGAGGTGCTCGTAGTAGAAGGTGTCGAACAGGTTGTCGACCCCGGCCGACAGCTGCCAGCCCGGGTGAAACTGCCAGGCGGCGCTCAGGTTCATGGTGAAGAAGCCTGGGGTCTCCCCCTGATCCTGACCGGCTACCGTGCCGGAGCCCACATCGACCCGATCCTGCGCGGCCACGGCGCGGCCCAGCAGGGTCAGGTTCCACGCCTCGGTTGGCTGCCAGCCCAGCGCCAGCTTGCCATCGAGCGGTGGCATCTGGGCCAGCGGCTGGTGATCGCTCTGGTTTTCGCCGTAGACCACCGCCAGACCGCCATCGAGGCGCCACTGCTCGGCAAACTGCCAGCGCCCTTCCAGCTCGCCGCCGCGGGTCTGGGCGTCGATGTTGCGTACCTTGTTCGACTTGTTGTTATAGAGCAGGTAGTCCTGGATGTCGGCGCTAAAGAGGGAGAAAGTCAGATCCAGTTCGCGGCTGCGCAGGGCCAGCCCCGCATCCCATTGGCGGCTGCGCTCCGGGTTGAGGGTGAAGGGCACGCTGTCCTTGCTGCGCTCCCAGTAGTCCGGCGCCCGTTTCGCCTGGCCCCAGGCCAGGTAGCTCGACCAGGCCGGCGACCACTGGTATTCGTAGCGGCCAAAGCCGCTGTCCAGGGTCAGGGTATCGCTGTAGAGGGTCTGATCCCCCGCGCCGTAACGGGTGGTCTCAACCCTGTCCTGCCGATAACCCCCCTTGTAACTGTGAGCCCCCTGCTGGCGGCCGAGCTCGGCAAAGCCGCCCTGCTGCTCGAAACGCAGGGTGCGCTGGCGATCCTTGGTGGCATAGTCGACGCCGCCCCGGCTGCGGTGCTGATCCCGGTTGCTGTCGAGCCCGGCGGTCAGCAGCCAGTCGGCCGGCAGGGCGATGTCGTTGGCCCAGCGCCCGCCGGTGTTGCGCCGGTCGGGGTTGGAGAGCATCTTCATGCCGCTGTTCGGACGCAGGCTGAAGTTGTCCATGATGTGGTCGATGTGGTTGTCCCACAGGGTCAGCTCGCTGCGCTGCCAGTGGCGGCTGATCTGCTCCTGCCTGAGCTTGAGGCCGAAGGATTCGCGGTCAAACATGGGGCCGTCCATGGTGCGATCCGCATAGGCGGCGCGGGCGTTGCTGCGCTCGGCGGTGAGCTCCAGCCAGGTGTGCTCACTGGGCGTCCAGCCAAGCTGGGCGGTGCCGTTCTCGCGCCGGTAGAAAGAGCGCACCTTGTCGCCGTGGCCATCGCGATAGTCATCGCTGTCGGAGTGAGTGAACTGGCCGCGCAGATAGCCCTGCGGCGCCCCTACGGTGGCATCCAGCATCTGGTCGTCGCGCCCGAAGCTGCCATAGAGCGCCGATGCCTCGGCCTTGACGCCGGGGACGGTGAACTCGGGCCTGTCCCGCTCGAACAGCACGGTACCCGCCAGGGTGGCCCCCTGCTCGAGGGATTGCGGCCCCTTCAGCACCCGGATCCGGTCGAAGGACTGGGGAAAGACGTAGGCGGTGGGAGGGTCCATCCGGCCGCCACAGCCACCGGCCAGCATGCCGCCATCCATCTGCACGTTGAGGCGGGACATGCCCATCCCCCGCAGCACGGGATCGCCACCCAAGCCCCCCTTGCGCACCATGCTCATGCCGGTGACGTTCTTGAGGTAACCGGCGCCGTCGGCCGCCGGCATGGGGGAGCCCGGCTTCTTGGGATCCAGGGTAACCTCCAGGGTGCTGGCGGGGCGACTGGCGACCACCACCATGGGCTCCAGTTGCTGGACCGGCTCTTGGCCGGCGGCGCCGTGACAGGCGAAACCGCCCACCAGCAGGGCCAGCGGGGTGCGCATATGACAAGCCATACTCTTTCCTTATCTCTTTGTTTATTTTTTGTTTATTTTGTTTTTTTAATTCCAACCAACAAACTATTCAGTTGCTGGAAGGTTTGCCGTCAGGCTGCAAAAAAGGCCTGCGGCGCGGTGGCGGCAAGCCCTCTGAGGCGAAGCCAAGCTAGGGTTGGCAAAATGTTGCGCAGGTTTTACCCAAATTGGGTGAGGAAGGCAAACGCTCAAACATTCCCGTTACAGGAATCTTGGGATGGCTCACAAAAACAGGGGGTTAGCTGAACGCTTCCCGCTCGTCGATGGGCTTGATCAGGTGATAGACCTCGTGGGCCGACAGGATGCAGCCGGCGGGCCACTCCAGCTGGTGGTGGCGATTGATGAAGACCCGGGCGCAGCGCCGCTCCGAATCCAGCGCCGCGAACAGCGGCTGGGTGCGCCAGGGTGTCAGGTCCAGTGCCCCCGTGGTGCCGTCCGAGAGCACCACGAACAGGCTCCACCCTTGCAAATATTCCACATCGATAAAGACCGGCATCCCTTCGGCTCCGATTGAGAAAATTCGGCACCATTATAGATAAGCCCCCCGCACCGCTTTGCCGGCAGGATCACAGTTTTTCCAGCCGTTTATGCTGTCTTCGAACCCTGCGCGCCCTCACATAAAAATCATGAATCTTGCCAAAACATCCTTTTAAACAGCACCTACCCGCAACCTTTCCCCGAGCCCGCTGTCATAACCCTGCAATATAAAAACAATGCGCCCGTGGACGGGTGCAAACAGGCTTGTAGGAACAACAATGACCACTATCAGACGATGGCTGGGACCGTTTTGGCCCATCGCCGTTTTTTCATTGATCGCGCTAGTCTCTCTCTCCATCAGCCGGCTTGCGCTCGGCCTCTGGCAACTGGAGCGGGTCGACGCCGTCGCCGGCTGGCAGGAGATGCTGCTGCAGGGGCTGCGGGTCGACTTCGCCACCCTCTGCTGGCTGTGGGGCGTGCCCGCCGTGTTCACCCTGCTGCTGGCCGGCCCCCATGCCGTGGGCCGTGCCTGGCTGCAGCTCATCCGGGTCTGGTTGACCCTGGGGCTCTGGCTGCTGCTCTTCCTGGAGATCTCCACCCCCTCCTTCGTGACCGAGTACGGGGTGCGACCCAACCGCCTCTACATCGAATACCTCATCTATCCCAAAGAGGTGTTCGCCATGCTGTGGGCCGGCCGCAAAGGCGAGCTGCTGCTGGCACTGCTGTTCAGCGGCGCCGTGCTGACGGGTGGCTGGTGGCTGAGCGGCCGCTTGCTGCGCGGCATCAGCTTCCCGCGCTGGTACTGGCGGCCAGCCTTCGCCCTGCTGATCCTGGCCATCGGTTTTCTCGGTGCCCGCTCCAGCCTGGGTCACCGCGCCCTCAACCCGGCCATGGTGGCGTTTGCCAGCGATCCGCTGGTCAATGCGCTCACCGTCAACTCCTCCTACTCCCTGTTTTTCGCCATCAAGCAAATGCGGGCCGAGGAGGATGCCAGCCAGTTCTACGGCGAGCTGCCCCGCCAGCGCATTCTGGATCTGGTTCGCCAGGAGAGCGGCCGCGAATCCCATGAATTCAGCTCCGACACCCTGCCCAGCCAGACCTTCAACGAGGCCAGCTACGGCGGCAAGCCGAAGAACCTGGTGATCCTGCTGCAGGAGAGCCTGGGCGCCCAGTTCGTCGGCTCCCTCGGCGGCCTGCCGCTCACCCCCAACATCGATGCCTTGTCGAAAGAGGGTTGGGCGTTCGAGCAGCTCTACGCCACCGGCACCCGCTCGGTACGCGGCATCGAGGCGGTGCTGACCGGCTTCACACCGACCCCGGCCCAGGCCGTGGTCAAGCTCGGCCGCAGCCAGACCAACTTCTTCACCATCGCCGATCTGCTCAAGCAGCGAGGCTACGACACCAGCTTCATCTACGGCGGCGAGAGCCACTTCGACAACATGCGCAGCTTCTTCCTCGGCAACGGCTTCACCACCATCGTCGAGCAGAAGGATTTCAAGAACCCGGTGTTCGAGGGCTCCTGGGGCGCCTCTGACGAAGACTTGATGGCCAAGGCCGACGAGACCTTCCAGGCGCTCAGCAAGCAGGGCAAGCCCTTCTTCAGCCTGGTGTTCAGCTCGAGCAACCACGATCCGTTCGAGTTTCCCGACGATCGCATCGCCCTCTATGAGCAGCCCAAGCAGACCCGCAACAACGCCGCCAAGTACGCGGACTACGCCATCGGCGAGTTCTTCAAGAAGGCGAAACAGTCGGACTACTGGAAAGACACCCTGTTCCTGGTCATCGCCGATCACGACAGCCGGGTCAGCGGCGCCAGCCTGGTGCCCATCCCCCGCTTCCACATTCCGGGCGTCATAGTGGGTGACGGCATAGCGCCGAGACAGGATCCCCGCATCGTCAGCCAGATCGACATGGCGCCGACTCTGCTCTCCCTGATGGGGATCAGCGCCGACTACCCCATGCTCGGCAAGGATCTGACCCGCATGCCCGCCGACTGGCCGGGCCGCGCCATCATGCAATACGACAAGAACTTCGCCCTGATGCGCGGCAAGGACGTGGTGATCCTGCAGCCGGAACAGGCGCCGGAAGGCTTCATCTATGAGGATGCGACAGAGACGCTCACCCCGGCGCCGCAGCCGGCCACCATGAAGGATGCCGCCCTCGGCCTGGCGCTGTGGGGCAGCCTCGCCTACCAGCAGGGGCTCTACCGGACGGCGCCGGATACCCGCACCGTGCTGAACTGAGCGCCATAAAACAAAACCCGCCGATTGGCGGGTTTTTTGTAAGAGGCAGGCGGGGCGTCAGGTGTTGAGGAAGCAGGGCAGCGAACGGCTGAACTTGTGCTCGAACACCAGCGAGGTCTCCAGGTGCACCACCTCTTCGCGGGAGGTGAAGTGATCGAACACGAAGTTGCGCAGGTGCTCGGTGTCGGCGACGCACAGATGCACCAGGAAGTCATCCTTGCCGCCCATGTGGAACAGGCTGATCACCTCGGGCAGGGCCAGGATGGCGTCGCGAAACGCATCGATGATCTGGCGGCTGTGGCGGGCCAGCTGCAGCGACACCATGGCCTGGATGTGACCGCCGAGGGCCTGGTAATCCACCTCGCAGTGGGCGCCCTTGAGCACCCCGTCCTGCTGCAGCTTGCGTACCCGTTCCAGACAGGTGGACGGTGCCACCCCGACCAGCGCGGCCAGATCCTTGTTGGTCATGCCCGCATCGCGAAACAGATGGGCCAGGATATCCAAATCCAGTTGATCCAGGTTTCTCATCTTTACTCCTTGAACCGCTCAATTTTTTAGACTCTGCCCGTAAACCGGGCCGAACACAACGCAGATTGACATCGGGGCCGCGCCCCCTATGCTTTGGCGCACTCAAAAACCGGGTCAGGCCCGGCTTGCCTCGCCGTTGCTGGCGTCATAAGGATCTTTATGCACCCGTCTCACCCCTTCTGGAGCCAGGAAGTCCCCCGCGTCGATGGCCAGCTGCTGCTGACCCCCTGCCCCGGCACCCAGCAGGTGACGCTGCCGCTGGCGCTGGGCCAGCTCAAGCTGGCCGGGGCGCACGGCGTGCTGACCCTGATGACCGACGCCGAACTGGCCCGGCTCGAGCTGGGCAGGCTTGGCCAGCAGATCGAGGCCGCCGGCATGCGCTGGTTCCAGCTGCCCATCGAGGACGATCAGGCTCCCGATGCTGCCTTCGAGGCCGCCTGGCGGCAGGCTCTGCCAGCCCTGATCGGACTGCTGCGGGACGGCAAGCACCTGGTCATCCACTGCAAGGGCGGCAGCGGCCGCACCGGGCTGGTGGCGGCGGCCCTGCTGATGAGTCTGGGCCAGCCCCAGCAGGAGGCGATGGCCGCCATCCGGGCCCATCGCCCCAAAGCCTTCACCCTGGCCTGCCACCGCCAGTGGCTCGACGGGCTGGCGGCGCGGCTGGCCGAGGGTGACTGAGCCAGTCCCTACCTCGACGGCGAGTTCTGCTGATAGGTAAACACCTTGCCGATATCCTCGACGCGATAGCTGGTGAGCTGATAGACGTAGTAGTTGAGCCAGTTGGAAAACAGCAGGTGACCGTGGCTGCGCCAGCTGGCGCGCGGGGTCCGGGTCGGGTCGTTGTCCGGGTAGTAGTTGACCGGAATGACGGGCGTAAGCCCGGCCGCCAGATCCCGCTGGTATTCGCCATCCAGGGTCAGCGCATCGTATTCCGGGTGACCGGTGACAAACACCTGACGACAATCCTTGGTGGCCGCCAGATAGACGCCGGCCTCTGCCGATTCGGCAAAGATCTGCAGATCGGTGTGGGCGCGGATGAGATCCCCGTCGAACGCCGCATAGCGGGAGTGAGGCGCCACGAACTCGTCGTCGAAGCCACGCAGCAGCGGTTCGTGCTCGTCGAGCCGGTGGTGGCGATAGACCCCGGACAGCTTCTCGCCGTGGGTCTGCTTCTCCATGCCGTACAGGGCTTTCAGTGCCGCCTGCACCGCCCAGCAGAGGAACAGGGTGGAGGTCACGTGCTGATGGGACCACTCGATGATCTCGACGATGCGCGGCCAGTAGACCACCTCCTCGAACTCCACCAGCCCGAGCGGCGCCCCCGTGATGATCATGCCGTCGTAGTTGTTGCCACGCACCTGTTCGAAGTCGTGATAGAAGTTCTCCAGGTGCGCCTGGGGCGTGTTCTTCGACTCCCGATCGTCGATGCGCAGCAGATCCACGTCCACCTGCAACGGCGAGTTGGAGAGCATCCGCATCAGCTGGATCTCGGTTTCAATCTTCTTGGGCATCAGGTTGAGGATCAACACCCGCAGCGGGCGGATGTTCTGGGTGACGGCCCTGGATTCCGTCATCACGAAGATGTTCTCCTGCCCCAGCACTTCGGCGGCGGGTAACTGATCCGGGATCTTGATCGGCATGCTTACTCCCTGTACTGCATCGGTAAATATGTCTGGACATCCAGAAGCCTATAATAAAGCACCCACCCTGTCATCAGATACCTTTTGTATTCACCCCCACCTTTGACTAGCATACGGCTCAGTGTGTCTCTCGCATCCAAGACAATGACAGGTATCAAGATTTCAGTAGACCGGCTGCAAGTCGGCAATTACGTTTCTCTGCCACTTGGCTGGCGCGAACACCCCTTCCTGTTTTCCAGCTTCAAACTCAAGAATGAAGAGGAGATCGAGCTCATTCGCCGGCTCGGTCTCAAGCTCGTCACCATCATCCCCGACAAGAGCGACGCGCCGCCCAAGCCGCTGAACCAGATCCAGGCCCAACCGGTGGAGGCGCCGGATACCTCCCAGCGTCAGGCCGAAATGCAGCTGGAGAAGGAGCGCCGCATCGAGCAGCTGCAACAGTATCGCCGCGATCTGCAGCAGTGCGAGAAGCAGTTCCAGCAGTCGCTGGCCCAGGTACGCAACGTGATGAGCAAGATCCAGTCCCGCCCCCTCAACGCCATCGGCGAGGCGCAGGAGCTGATCAACGCCATGACCGAGCAGCTGCTGTCGGTGGACGAGATGGTGCTGCACCTGGTCTCCGACAGCGAGGATGGCAACAACCTCTACTTCCACTCCCTCAACGTCAGTGTGCTCAGCATGCTGCTGGCCAAGGAGTGCAACATGTCGGCCGACGAGATCCGCCAGGTCGGCATGGGGGCCCTGTTCCACGACATCGGCAAGCTGAAGATCCCGAGCCAGATCCTGCGCAAGACCGAGCCGCTCACCAAGCCGGAGCAGAACCTGATGGCCCAGCACCCGCGCTACGGGCTGGATCTGCTCAATCTGGCCAAGGATTTCCCGGCCGAGGCGAAGGGCATAGTGCTGCACCACCACGAATACCTGGACGGCAGCGGGCCGGAGGGGCTCAAGAAGGGGCAGCTCGATCCGCTCACCCAGATCGTGTCGCTGATCAACGAGTACGATAACCTCTGCCACATGCAGGCCAAGGTGCCCTACTCGGCCCTGAGCGGCCTCTACAAGCAGCGCAAGGCCCAGTTCAATCCTGAGTACCTCAGCATGCTGATCCGGCTGATGGGGATCTACCCGCCCGGCAGCGTGGTGCAGCTCTCCAACGGCCAGGTGGGGCTGGTGATGTCGGTCAACGCCTCCCGCCTGCTCTACCCCTCGGTACTGGTGTACGATCCACGCATCCCGCGCCAGGAGGCCGCCATTATCGACCTGCAGCAGGCCGAGCTCTCCATCGCCAAGGTGATCCATCCCAAACGGCTGCCGCCGGCGGTGTTTGAGTACCTCAACCCGCGCACCCGCATCAGCTACTACTTCGAACACACCAAGCCCTGATCGACCCGGCCACCCAGGTGGCCCCCCAAGCCCAGCCGTCAGCCCCGAGGAGCCCGCCATGCGCATCGAAATCATCAGCACCGGAGACGAGATAGTGACGGGTCTGGTGGTGGACACCAACGCTGCCTGGCTCAGCGCCCTGCTGCTGGAGCAGGGCTGGCAGGTGCGCCGCCGCGTCACCGTGGGGGACAACCTCAAGGACTTGAAAACCGTGCTGGCAGAGAGCGCCAGCCGTGCCGAGGTGGTGCTGGTGTGCGGTGGGCTCGGCCCCACCGCCGACGATCTCACCGCCCAGGCGGCGGCCGAGGCCTTCGACCAGCCGCTCACCCTGTTCCCGGACTGGCTCGCCACCATCGAAGCGCGCTACGCCAGCCGCGGCAGGCCCATGCCCGCCAGCAACGCCAAGCAGGCCTGGCTGCCACAGGGGTGCGAGATCCTCGACAACCCGGTGGGCACCGCCTGCGGCTTTGTGGTCACCCACACAGGCCATCAGGGTCCAAGCCGGCTCTTCTTCACCCCGGGCGTGCCGTTCGAATTCAAGCAGATGGTGCGCGAGCAGATCATGCCGCGCCTCAAGGCGCTGGCCGGCGCGCAGACCGACACCGAACTGCGCCGCTTTTATACCTTCGGCGTCTCGGAGTCGGCCCTCAGCGACATGCTGGATGCCGCGCCCTGGCCCGCCGGCATCGAGCTCGGCTACCGCTCCTCCATGCCGCTTATCGAGCTGAAGCTTATCGGCCACGGCGCCAGCACGGCGGACATGGACACCGCCGAGGCGCGGCTGCTCGCCGCCATCGAGCCCTGGCTGGTAGGGCGGGGCGATGAGGAGCCGGCGCGGCAGATCCTGGATCTGTTGGGGGGTAAACCGCTGACGCTGCAGGAGGGAGAGAGCCGGGGCGCCCTGCTGGCCATGTGCCACCCGCATCCGGCCCTGACGGCCAGCTTCAGCCACGCCCTGACCAGCGAGCTGGCGCAGCTGGCGGCGCCCGCAGCCCCCCTCAGCCTGACCATAGGCAGCGCAGGCCCGGACGGCGTGCCGCTGCTGCTCTGCGTCGATGGGCAACTGCACGGCCAGACCCTCAAGGTCAGCCACCCGGATCCCGACAGCGGCCGCCGGATCCTCGCCTTCGCCGCCCTCGACATGCTGCGCCGCCAACTGCAGGGGCTGCCGGTGCTAGGCGACTACCGCACCCTGGCCCGTACCGCCAGCCGCTGACAGGCCAGCAGCAAGCAGCAAGCAGCAAGCAGCAAGCAGCAAGCAGCCAGGTTCTCACCCCTCGCGGGGCATCAATCCAGGCTCTTCTTGAAGCGATGGGCAGCCAGGGTCAGCACCAGCAGGGTGAACCCCGCCAGCCAGAGCACGTCAGGCAGCAGCTCGGCGAGCTCGCCACCGCGCAGCACTATGCCCCGGATCAGCCGCATGAAGTGAGTGGCCGGCAACACCTCGGCAATCCACTGGGCCGGCAGCGGCATCCCCTCGTAGGGGAACATGAAGCCCGACAGCAGGATGGAGGGCAGCAGGATGAACACCGTCATCTGCATCGCCTGCAGCTGGGTCTGCGCCAGGGTGGAGATGAGCAGCCCCAGGGTCAGGCTGGCGGCAATGAACAGCAAGGTCGCCAGCAGCACCTGGCTCAGAGCCCCGTTGATTGGCACATCGAAGATGAAGTGGCCGAGTCCGAGGATGATGGCCACCTGGATCAGCCCCACCCCGATATAGGGCAGGATCTTGCCCAGCATCAGCTCCATCGAGCCGACCGGGGTGGTGATGAGCAGCTCCAGATTGCCGCGCTCCCGTTCGCGCACGATGGCCGCAGAGGTGAACATGATCATGGTCATGGTGAGGATCACCCCGAGCAGGCCGGGCACTATGTTGACCGCCGAACGGCGCGCCGGGTTGAAGTAGAGCACGGTCTCGAAGGTGGGGGGGGCCGTCTTGAGGTCGGGTTTCAGATCGGAGAGCGGCATGTTGCGAAGGCCGAGCAGGGCTCCGGCGATCATGGTGTCCGAGCCATCCACCAGCCACTGCCCCGCCGTCTCGCCGGCGCTGAGCCGGCGGCTCAGATCGGCGGGCAGCACCAGCACGGCGCGCACCTCGCCCCGGGTCAGCGCCGCCTCGGCCTGCTGCACTCCGACGTATTGCTGCTTGATCTGCACCACCTGGCTCGCCTTCACCGCTTCCACCAGCAGCCGGCCCGGCGCGCTCTGGCTCATCTCCACCAGTCCCACCGGGATCTGGCGCACGTCGGTGTTGATGGCGTAGCCAAACAGCAGCAGCTGGATCAACGGGATCATCACCACCATGCCGAAGGTCAACCGGTCTCTGGCCAGTTGCCTGAGTTCTTTCTGAGTGATGGCCCAGAGCCGTCGCAGACTGTTCATCGATTCACCTCCACTGGGCTCATCACCACCATACCCAAGGTCGTGAACCTGTCTCTGGCCAGTTGCCTGAGTTCTTTCTGGGTAATAGCCCAGAGTCGTCGCAGACTGTTCATGCCCTCGGCTCCTGGCCGGTGCAGCTGACGAACACATCTTCCAGACTGGGTCTGACCAGCGCCAGGCTGGCCCCGGCCAGCGCCGGGCAGGCCTGCTGCAGCCAGGCCACCGGTTCTGCCAGCTCCTTGTCCACCAGCACCCGCAAGCGCTGGCCGAGCTGGGCGGCGGAGCGCACCGGCGCCAGCTGTACCAGCTGCTGCTTGAGCAGCCGCAGATCGGCGGCCAGCACCTCCACCACCCGGGTGCTCATGGCATCCATCAGCGCCTGCGGCGCCCCCTGGGCGCGCACCCGGCCCGCCTCCATGATGGCGAGCTGATGGCAGCGCTCCGCCTCGTCCATGTAGTGGGTGGTCACCAGTATGGTGGTACCCCCTTCGCTCAGATCGAACAGCTTCTCCCAGAAATCGCGCCGGTTCTGCGGATCCACCGCCGAGGTGGGTTCGTCCAGCAGCAGCAGCGCCGGCCGGTGGATCACCGCCGCCGCCAGCGCCAGCCGCTGCTTCTGGCCGCCGCTCATGGCGCCAGCCCGCTGCCGGGCCAGCGGCGCCAGCTCATAGGTGGCCAGCAGCTCGTGCAGGCGGGCAGCCAGCACGGCGCCGCCCATGCCGTGGATCCGGCCCATGAATTCCAGGTTCTCCCAGGCCGTCAGCTCGTCATAGAGGGAGAACTTCTGGGTCATGTAACCGATCCGCCGGCGCAGGGTCTCGGCCTCGCGCGGGATGTGCAGACCAAGCACCTCCACCTCTCCTGCCGAGGGGGTGAGCAGGCCGGTCAACATGCGCAGGGTGGTGGATTTGCCGCAGCCGTTGGGGCCGAGGAAACCGTGGATCTGCCCCTTGGGCACGCAGAGATCCAGCCCGTCCACCGCCAGAAAATCACCGAAACGGCGGCTCACCCCCAGCGCCCGGATCGCCAGCTCACTCATGGCCCTCTCCTTGCGCGGCGGGTTCGGCCTGCAGCGGCAGGCCACTCGGCAGATCCTGCGCCCCCGCCGGCAGATCGATCTCGGCCAGATAGACCAGCCGGGCCCTGTCCTGCTCGTTGAGGGCGTAGTAAGGGGTAAAGGCGGGCTCTTTCGAGATCCAGCGCAGCCGGCCGGTGAAGGGCTCCGCCACCCCGTCCACCTGCACCCGCACCGGCTGGCTGACCCGGTAACCGGCGAGGGAGGGCTCGGGCACATAGACCCGGGCGTAAGGCGCCTCGTCTGCCTGGATCGCAGCCAGCACGGCGCCGACCGCGACGCGCTCGCCGAGGTGATAGGGCAGGCTGTCGAGCCGGCCGCTGCGGGTGGCGACGATGGAGAGATCCGCCAGCTCCCGCTCCGCCAGCGCCACCTCGGCAGTGGCGGCCAGCAGGGCGGCCTGCGCTTCGTCGATATCTTCGCGCCGCACCCCGCGTGCCAGCTTGTCGAGCTGCTGGCGGGCGCCGTCCTGCTCGGCCAGGGCGCTGTCGCGCTGGGCGCGGGCCTTGTCGAGATCCGCCGGGCTCACCAGCTTGCGGCGTACCAGCCGGTCGATCCGCTCAAAGTTGCGCTCGCTCTCCCTGACGTTGGCCTGCGCCTTGTCGAGGCTGGCGCGGGCGGCGGCGATGTCTTCCGGCCGCTCGCCATTGGTCAGCCGGGCGAGGGCGGCCCGCGCCTGTGCCTGTTGGGCCCTGGCACGGGCCAGCACCGCCTGCTGACGCCGGTCATCGAGCCGGGCCAGCAGGGTCCCCTCCTCCACCCGGCTGCCCTCCGCCACCGGCAGGGCGCGGATGATCTCGCCGGCGGTGGCGGTCAGCAGCACCCGGTCTCGTTCCAGGGTGCCGAGGGCCGTGGTGGATGCCTGTGGCTGGCAGGCGCTAAGCAGGCCCGTCAGGGCCAGGGGCAGCAGACAATGACGCAAGGTCGACACTCCTCTCACGGTGGCGGATCCGCCCGGGGGCACTCCCTTCACCCGCCGGACGGCAGCCGCTAGCGGCTGGCAGACGGGCTCATGGTGCCGTCAGCATACTCCCTGTTACTTTTCATTTCCTCGTCCCAGTTCACCCATTTGTGCTTAGCTCATTGACCAAAAAGGAGAAATGTCTGGATACTGCAGACCAGCACCATGTTGATGATTCGCATTTTTAACAAAATGCCGATTAACTGAAAACAAGCAGCCGTTCCAATTGGGATGCGGACGAAGGAAGGGATCCGGGTGTTAAGCAAAGAGTGGTTACTGTTGTCAGCCGATATGGAATACGCCTGCCTGCGCATCGTGCCCGGGCTGACCAACCCCATCTCGGAGAGCGATATCCAGACGCTGCTGCTGGCCTCCAACTGCCGCCGCTATCAACCGTTGACGGAGGGGATCAAGCAGGCCATCAGCCTGCTCAACACCCTGCTGAGCAACCCGACCGCCCCCCTGCCCGGCAACCCGGTGCCCATCGCCCAGCGCCACGATGCCAGCGTCCTGCTGGTGGTGGAGAAGGACCGGATGAGCGCCACCGCCCAGATCACCGCCGACTGGGGCGGCAAATACCTCACCAGCGAACAGCTGGAGCAGGCGATCCAGAGCAGCGAGATCAGTCAGGGGGTGCAGGCGCCACTCATCGCCGCCGCCGTGCTGGCCGCCAAGGAGGCGACGCCGGGCACCCTGCTCAGGCTGCCGGTGGCGCAGGGCAAGGCCGCCGTCAACGGCCAGGACACCCGTTTCGAGCGACTGGTGGAGACCCCGGCCGAACGGATCCTCAAGCCTCAGGAGCTGGATCACGGCCGGGTCGACATGCGCGACCTCGGCACCATCCTCACCGTCAAGGCCGGCGCCCAGCTGATGCGCCGCCACCCCGCGACCCAGGGGGTGCCCGGTTTCACCGTCACCGGCCAGGAGCTGCCCGCCAAACATGGCAAAGACAGTCCCATGGTGGCCGGCGAGGGGACCTTCCTCTCGCCGGATGACCCCGATCTGCTGCTGGCCAGCCGCCCCGGCCTGCCGCGCCAGGAGAAAAACGGCATGAAGGTGGACGACGTGCTGAGCGTCAAGCAGGTGGATATCCGCCACGGCCACGTCATCTTCGAAGGGGCGCTGATCGTGGCGGGCGACGTCACCCCGGGCATGAAGATAAAGACCAGCGGCGACGTGGTGATCGGCGGCTTCGTCGAGGGGGGCTACATCGAATCGAGCGGCACCATCACGGTGCGCAACGGCATCATAGGGCGCAAGAGCGAACAGAGTGACGAGTTCCTCTGCCACCTCAACGCCCAAGGCGAGATCCACGCCAGCTATGCCCAGTACGCCAAGCTGGAGGCCGGCGGTGACATCCACATCCTGACCCAGCTCAGCCACTGCTACAGCCGCAGCGGCCAGGATCTCAAGGTGGGTGACAGCGGCATGCGCAAGGGCCACCTGCTGGGGGGCATCAGCATCGCCAACCGCCTCATCATGGCGCCGATCCTGGGGGCCTCGGCCCACAACCAGACCCGGCTGCAGATCCTCGGCGGCTACTTCACCCACAAGGAGCAGGAGCAGGCGCTGCGCCAGCGCAAGCAGGAGTGCCGGGAGCAGCTGGACAAGCTACAGGAGCTGCTGCTCAAGCTGCTGCAACTGCCGAGCGACAAGCGCAATCCCCAGACCCTGCAGAAGATCAAGCTGATCCGGACCCAGCGTCTCGAGGAGAGCAAGCTGCTGGATGAACAGCTGGAAGCGGCCCAGGAGGAGCTGCAGAAGCTGATGGCGGAGATGGACATCATCGCCACCCAGCACGCCTTCCCCGGGGTCGAGGTGGAGATGGCCCACCACCACTACCGGGTCGACATCGAGCACGGCCCCATCCACTTCGCCATCCGTGAAGATCAGCTGCAGCTGACCCCCTACGAACTCCACAAGTGACGCAAGAGTGACCCGTCAGTCGTGATCCGGGCGGCGAATTTCGCTACACTCGGCCTCCCATTGGCCCCATCGGGCGGGCCAGCCAGACCGCAGGATAGTGAGAGATGTACAAGCTGATCGCATTGGATATGGATGGCACCCTGTTGAACTCCCAGGGTCAGATTTCCCCCCGCACCCACGCGGCCATCGCCGCCGCCCGCGCCAGGGGCGTCACCGTCGTGCTGGCCTCGGGCCGGCCGCTGGAGGGGATGAGCCGCTATCTGGTGGAACTCGGCCTCACCGGTCAGGATGACTACGTCATCTGCTACAACGGTGCCCTGGTGCAGCAGGTTGCCGATCAGCGCATCATCCGCAGCCAGCTGCTCACCGGCAGCGATGCCAGCGCCATCGCCGCCCTGGCCGACGAGCTGGGCGTCAACGTGCACGGCTTCTCGGTGAGCCGGGGGCTCATCAGCCCCAGGGTCAGCCCCTACACCGAGCACGAATCCCGCCTCATCGACATGCCCATCAAGCTGCTGGACTTCGCCACCCTGCCCGCCGACGAGCAGATCCTCAAGGTGATGATGATCGATCCCGAGCCGCTGCTCTCCCCCGCCATCGCCAAGCTGCCGGCCGAGCTCTACCAGCGCTATACCGTGGTGCGCAGCGCCCCCTACTTCCTCGAGTTCATGAACAAGCAGAGCAACAAGGGGACCGGCGTCGCCGCCCTGGCCGAGCACCTGGGGCTGGATGCCTCCCAAGTCATCGCGGTGGGGGATGCGGGCAACGATCACCACATGATCGAGTACGCCGGGCTGGGGGTGGCTATGGGCAATGCCACCGACGATATCAAGGCGCTGGCCCAGCACACCACAGGGCGCAACGATGAAGACGGGGTCGCCCAGGTGATCGAGCGTTTCATCCTGAACGCCTGACGCGACAAGGGGCCTGCGGGCCCCTTCTACTATCCGGCCGCCAGCGCCACATGTTTAATATATCCACCACGACAACGCCCTTCCCTCTCCCCTCCCTCGCTACAGGCCCCTTTAAATGGGACTCAAGCCAGTCGAGCGCAGAATATATTTAACATCCAGGCATCATTTCGTTTGACATATTGAACGGCCTTGGCAGACTGGGATCAGGATCCAGGCTGTCGTTGCCCAGGCTGACCGACGATTCTGGCTGTGCAACGCACCTCCGATCCCACGACCATGCCTTGAGGCATGCCCTTGCCCGGCTGACGACGGCAAGGGCCTGCCCAAGGCGCAGGACCGCTAAGGACAGCCAAGGTGAATCATGACTCGCAGCCCCCACACCCCGCGTAAACCCGTCGTACTGATGACCACGGGCGCCCAGCCCCGCAATGGCCACGCCTATCAGGTGATGACCCACAAATACATCAAGCCGCTGGTGGAGATCAGCGGTTGCGTGCCGCTGCTGGTGCCCACCTGTTGTGGCACCGAGGATCTGGCGCAATATCTGGATCTGGCGGATGGCGTCTATCTGAGCGGCGCCGGCTCCAACATAGATCCCGCCCTCTACGGCCAGGAGAACCTCACCCCGGAGAAGCAGCAAGACAGGGACCGGGATCTGTTCGACATCCCGCTGGTGCGGGCCGCCCTCGATCGCGGCCTGCCGATCCTCGGGATCTGCCGCGGCATGCAGGAGATCAACGTGGCGCTGGGGGGAGACATCCACCAGAAGGTCTACAGCGAGCCGGGTTATGACGATCATCGGGAGGATGCTGACGATCCGGTGGACGATCAGTATGGCGAGAGCCATCAGGTCGAACTGGTGCCGGGCAGCTGGCTGGCGGAGCTGATGGGACAACCGTCGATCCCGGTCAACTCGCTGCACGGCCAGGGGATCAAGACGCTGGCCAAGGGGCTGGAGCCGCTGGCCCATGCCGAAGACGGGCTGATCGAGGCGATCCACGCCCCCGCACTCTCCCCCTTCCTGCTGGCGGTGCAGTGGCACCCGGAGTGGAAGGCGAGCGAGAACCCTCACTCCATCAAGATTTTCGAGGCCTTTGGCGACGCCTGCCGGGCCCGTCTGGCCGGCGTCTGACAGCCGGCTAGTCGCCGAACCCGCGCGCCTTGAGCTTGGGCAGTGCACCGCGATCCGGGCGCAGGGTTCGGCACACCTCCAGCCCCTTCAGCCCGCGCTGGATGTGATCCGGCGTGTGGCCAAACACCATGCCGTTGCTGCGATAGAGGGCGTTGTCGTCCAGCTCGAACAGCTCGCCGCCGATCAACAGCTGCTCGCGGCCGTTGACCGTCTTGCCGCGCTTGAGCGGCAGCATCATGTCGCTCAGCACCTCGCCGGTGGCACAGCCCTCGCGCCAGCGCGCCTCGTCGGCGAAGGGGGTGATGGCGATCTCGCGCCAAGAGCCATCGCGAAACTCGACCCGATACTTATCGGCCAGCTGATCACAGCCCGTCAGCAACCAGGCCCCGGCAATCCAGACCATCTTGTTCAGCGTGCGCACTCGTACCACTCCCTCGTCAGACCGGCGCCCAGCATAAATAAATTGCCCCCGCCCCGCACCCATTTAGCGGGTTGAAACCAACTATGCTGGAAATAACCAATGATAAGGGGCTGCTATGTTTAGCGATAACCTCGTTGCGCTACCTACCCTGCTGTGGATTGGCGAACACCCGTTCTGGACCCTGTTGACCCTGTTCTTGCTCTTCACCCATTTCTTGCGCAGCCCCGGCCGTCGGCGGGAGCTGGTGAGCGAGCTCGGCTTCGTGATGATAAGCCTGGTGGTGATCCTGCTGATCCAGTTCGAGGGGGGCTGGTTTCGTCTGCCGCTGCCCCACCACTGGCTGGTGGAGATCTCCAGCCTGCTTGCTGGACTGGTGCTGGTGAAGATCTGGGGGATCCTGCTGTTCCAGTTTCTGCTGCCCCTGTGCCAGATCCGCATCCCGCGCATCATCGCCGACATCGTCATCACGGTCGGCTACATCGGCTGGTGTCTGTTCCGCCTCTACGCCTCCGGCATGGCCCTCGGCGAGATCGTCACCACCTCCGCCGTCATTACCGCCGTCATCGCCTTCTCCATGCAGGACACCCTGGGCAATCTGCTGGCCGGCGTCTCGATCCAGCTCGACAACTCCATCGCCATCGGTGACTGGCTGCAGGTGGAGACCACCCAGGGCCGGGTGGTGGAGATCAACTGGCGCGCCACCACCATCGAGACCCGCAACTGGGAGACGGTGGTGATCCCCAACAGCCACCTGCTCAAGCAGCGCTTCACCGTGCTCGGACGGCGGCAGAACGCCCCCCTGCAGTGGCGCCGCTGGGTCTGGTTCGACATCACCCTGGATACCCTGCCAACCCAGATCATCGCCCTGGTGGAACAGTCCCTGCGGGAGACCCGCATCCGCCACGTCTCCGCCAGCCCGCAGCCGGACTGCCTGCTGATGAACGTGGAAAACGGCATCGCCCGCTACGCGGTGCGCTACTGGCTCACCGATCTGGCGGTGGACGATCCCACCGACTCAGCGGTACGCACCCTGATCGATGCCGCCCTGCGCCGCAACGACCGGCGCCTCACCCCGCCCATCTTCAACGTCTTCATGACCACGGATCAGGATCACAAGGATCAGCGCCACAAGCGGCATACCGCCGAGCGCACCGACACCCTGCGCCGCCTGCCGCTGTTCGCCATGCTGCAGGAGGAGGAGCTGCTGCGGCTGGCGGATCAGGTCAAGTTCGCTCCCTTCGTCAACGGCGATCGGATGCTGAGCCAGGGGGAGGTCTCCGGCTGGCTGTTCGTGCTGGTGAAGGGGGATGCCCAGATGCTGGTGGAGGTGGAAGGGCGCGAGCTGCCGCTCGGCACCCTCAATGCCGGCGACTTCTTCGGCGAGCTGAGCCTGCTCACCGGTGAGCCCAGCCCGTTCACTGTGCGGGCCCTGGGGACCGTCGAAACCTATCGCATCAATCAGGCCATGTTCCAGGAGCTGGTGGCCCAACGTAGCTCCCTGCTCGAGCCGCTCTACAAGGTGCTGAGCGCCCGTCAGCAGGAGCAGCAGGAGCTGCTGGCGCGGGAGGCGGAAGCCATGAAGCAGATCACCACGCCACGGGATCTGCTGGACAAACTGATGGCGCTGTTTGGCGGTCGATGACGTAGCATGGCGGCTCAGGCTTTCTACCAGAGATGTACTTCATGCTGTTGACCGCACTGGCCCTGAGCGCCACCCTGCAATTTGACTGCCCCGCGACCATTGAAACCCGCCAGCAGCTGCTGGGGGCCAGCCCGGGGTGGCAGGCCGTCACCCGCAACGATCAAGGGGAACAACACCAGCCCCTCAGCCACCGGCTGGACAACCTGGCCCTGTTCGACGGCGACCCCGATGAGCGAGCCCAGCTCAAGCCGGACAACGGCGACAGCGACGCGCTGCACTACTGGAGTCTGGATCGCCGCAACCCCCGCCCCTTCTACCTGGTCTGCCACTATCGGGAGACCGCCATCACCCTGCAGCAGGCGCTGCCCGCCGGCATCAGCTACTGCCGGGTCAACCAGCCCGAGCCTTACGATCTGCGCGGATTTATCTGCCGCAACGAGTGACAACTCCGACACGACCCAACAATGGCTGCTGCCTGCGGTGCATGATCGGCCGACAGGGGATGCATGTCGGCTGCGAACCGGCGGGTATGGGGTGGGTATGGAGGTCTGATTAGAGCAGCAGTTCGGCCAGCTCGCCCAGCGCCGTCAGCTCCACGTCCGGCAGCAGTTGCAACTGTCGCCAGGGCTGACCGTGCTCGTTGAGCCAGGCGGCCTTGAAGCCGTGCAGCCGGGCTCCCAGCACGTCGGTCTGTGGATGATCACCCACGTGCAGGATCTGGCCGGGCGCCAGCTTGAGGGCCCTCTGCGCCTCAACGAACATGTCCGGCGCCGGCTTCATCCTGCTGCCGAGGCCAGCCTTGCAGACCAGGGTGAAGTAATCCGCGAGACCAGCTCGGGTCAGATCCAGATTGCCGTTGGTGATGACCACCAGCGGGTAGTGCTCGGCCAGCCGGGCCAGCAGGGCGTGGGTCTGGTCGCTCACCTCGATCTTCGAGCGCTCGGCCAGAAAGCCGGCGAACACCGACGCTGCCTCACGCTCCGCCAACCCTTGCGCCATCCCCCCCGCCATCAGCGCGGCCTGAATGCCATGCCGGCGCGCCAGACTGACGTCGTGGCGCAGTGCCGGCTGTGCCAGCAGCAGGTTGTGCTTGAGCGCCTGCCAGCGCGGCTTGTCCAGCATGGCGGTGGCCAGGTACTCGCTGCGCAGGTGGCTCAGCATCCACTGCTCGGCCCGTTCGATGGCCGGGCCGTTGTCATAGAGGGTATCGTCGAGGTCAAACGAGATGGCGGCCACCGGCTGCCAGCGGCGATAGAACTGCATGGTATCTCCTCTTGTCGAGGCCGGGCGGGCCCGGCCCTCCTCATTCGTCGTCCGGAGTGGCGGGATCCCGCTTCGCCCTTGGATGGGCGCTGTCATACACCTTGGCCAGATGCTGGAAGTCGAGGTGGGTGTAGATCTGGGTGGTAGAGAGATCGGCGTGACCCAGCAGCTCCTGCACCGCCCGCAGATCGCCGGAAGACTCCAGCATGTGGGTGGCAAAGCTGTGGCGCAGCTTGTGGGGATGGACGTGGGCGTTGAGCGCCTGCTTGTTGCCCCAGCCGTCGAGCCGCTCCTGCACCGAGCGGGCCGACAGCCGCTGCTTGCGCTTGGAGACGAACAGCGCCTCCAGCTCGTCACCGGCCAGCAGGGGGCGCAGCTTGAGCCATTTGTGCAGCCACTCCACCGCCATCCGCCCCACCGGCAGCACCCGCTCCCGCGAGCCCTTGCCGGTCACCCTGAGCTGGCGCTCGTCGAGCTTCACGTCCGCCAGATTGAGCCCCACCAGCTCGGCGAGGCGCAGGCCGGAGGAGTACATCAGCTCCATGATGGCGCGATCCCGCACCGCCAGCGGATCCTGCTCGTCGGTGATGTTGAGCAGCTGGTACATCTCGTCCACATCCAGGTTCTTGGGCAGCGGCCGCCCCTGCTTGGGGGTGACGATGCCGCGCGCCGGATTGGCCACCAGTCGGCCCTGACGCACCTGCCAGTCGCAGAAGCTGCGCAGGGCGGAGACCTTGGTGGCCAGCGAACGGGGCGCCAGCCCCGCCTTGTGCATCCGGGTCACCAGACTGCGCACCTGACTCGCCTCGAGCCTGGCCCAGTCGTCGACCCCGAGCTTCACCAGCTCGGCGGTCATGGCTTCCAGATGGGCCTGGTAGTTGCTGCGGGTGTGCGGGCTGAGCTGGCGCTCGACCCGCAGGTATTCGATGAAGGCCGCCAGCTCGTTGGCCAGCGCGGCCGGCAGGGGCTCGGCGGCTGGCGGCGCCTTGGCGGGGGATCTGGCCGGCGTCTTAGCCACGCGCCAGCTCGGGTAGACGCAGCTGCAGCAGGCGGCCGAGCTGGCCCAGCAGCAGGGTGTCGTTGTGGGGGGTGAAGTGGCTCGGATCCGAGCTGGCGAAGGCCAGCACGCCGAGATCGCCGAGCCGCATCAGCGCCACCGAGTTGACCAGCACGTCGTGACCGAACAGCGCCTGCTTCTCGCTCTGGTTGAGCCGGCCGAAGTAGTAATCCTGGCCCGGCAGGCGCTGGCCCAGCAGCTGCTCGAGCTGTCGGCCCTCCGCCATGAACTTCTGCTCGGGGCCGCTCAACTGGAATTTTTTCGGGCTGAGCCAAAGCCGCAGGCCGGTCAGCCGCAACCGCTGCACGAACGCCTTGCCCATCACGGCGCTCACCTCGAACAGGCTCTGACAGCCGTACAGCTCGCCGTAGAGATCGGCATAGACCCGGAAGATCCGCTCGTTCTCGCTGGCGATCCCCATCAGCTCGGTGATCTCCTGCTCCAGCTGCTCGATGCGCTCGCGCTGTCTGTCCAGCTGGCGCTCCACCAGCGAGACGGTGCCCTTGCGTTCGTGAGGAATGCGGATCCGGTCCAGCATGGCCGCGTGGCGCTGGAAAAACTCGGGATAACGGGCCAGGTACTCCAGCACTGTGGCTTCATCCACCAGTGGTTCCTGCCGTTTGAGTTCGCTCATAACTTGGTTGGTCCATCCGAAAAAGGGGCACAAGGCCCCGACATTAGCGCTTGGCAGAGCGGGGGCCTCCCCGCCCGTGCCTATAACTCTATCTGACCGTCAAATACGTGCTCGGCCGGCCCGGTCATGTAGACCGGCTGACCCGGCCCCTTCCAGGCGATGGTCAGCTTGCCTCCCGGCAGGGTGACGGTGACCCGCTCCTTGAGCTTGCCCTGGCTGATGCCCACCACCACGGCGGCGCAGGCGCCGGTGCCGCAGGCCAGGGTCTCGCCCACCCCGCGTTCGAACACCCGCAGCTTGATCTCGCTGGCGTTGACCATCTCCATGAAGCCGACGTTGACCCGCTCGGGAAAGCGCTCGTGTCGCTCCATGATGGGACCCAGGGTCGCCACCGGTGCATCGGCCACCGAGGGCACCTCGATGACGCAGTGAGGATTGCCCATGGAGACGGCCCCGCACATCACAGTATGCTCCTGGGCCCGCAGCAGGTAGGTTTTTTCCGCCTTCTGGGCCCGGAACGGGATCTTGCCCGGCTCGAACTGGGGCACCCCCATGTTGACCGTGACCTGGTTCTCCCCTTCCAGCTGCAGCACGATGCGGCCGCGCGCCGTGCTCACCGCGATGCGATCCCGGTTGATCAGCCCCTTGAGACGCACGAAGCGGGCGAAACAGCGGGCACCGTTGCCGCACTGCTCCACCTCGCTGCCATCGGCATTGAAGATGCGGTAGTGGAAGTCGAGCTCGGGATCATAGGGCGGCTCCACCAGCAGCAGCTGGTCGAAGCCGATGCCGAAGTGGCGATCCGCCAGCTTCTTGATGACCTCATTGCTGAAAAACACCTTCTGGGTGACGCCATCCACCACCATGAAGTCGTTCCCCAGCCCGTGCATCTTGGAAAAATCTATCAACATCGTGCGTTCCTGTACCCTTGTTCACGCTCTCACCTGGAGGAACGCTTAGAGAAATCCATTAACAATCAGGGCAGTAAATGCTCACCGCGCCAGAGATCGGCCAACTGCTCGCGCTCTCTGATGAGGAACGACTGCGCTCCGTCCACCAGCACTTCGGCGGCGCGGGGACGGGTGTTGTAGTTGGAGGACATGGTAAAGCCATAGGCACCGGCGGAACGCACCGCCAGCAGGGAGCCCTCGGCGATTGCCAGAGTGCGCTCCTTGCCGAGGAAGTCGCCGGTCTCGCAGACCGGGCCGACCACGTCGTACAGCGCCGGCTCGTGGGCGGTGCGGCTGTCCACCTCGATGATGTTCATCCAGGCGCCGTAGAGCGAGGGACGCAGCAGATCGTTCATACCGGCGTCGATCAGCGCGAAGTTGCGGGTCTCGCCCGGCTTGAGGTACTCCACCCGGGTCAGCAGCACGCCGGCATTGGCGACGATGGCACGACCCGGTTCGAACAACAGGGTCAGATCCCGGCCCGCCAGCTTCTGCTTGAGCGCCTCGGCATATTCACTCGGGTGGGGTGGCTGCTCGGCGCCGTAATTGACCCCCAGGCCCCCGCCCACGTCCAGGTGGTGAATGTGGATGCCTTCCGCCGCCAGGCCGTCGATCAGCCGCAGCAGCTTGTCGGCCGCCTCCATGAACGGATTGAGTTCGGTGAGCTGGGAGCCGATATGGCAATCCACCCCGACGATCTCGATGTTGGCCATGGCTGCCGCCTTGCGATAGATGGCGGATGCCTGCTCGATGGGAATGCCGAACTTGTTCTGCTTGAGGCCGGTGGAGATATAGGGGTGGGTACCGGCGTCGATGTCGGGGTTGACCCGCACCGACACCCGGGCCTTCTTGCCCATGCCGCCCGCCACCCGGTTCAGACGCTCCAGCTCGGCTTCCGACTCCAGGTTGAAACAGAGGATCTCTTTATCCAGCGCGAGGCGCATCTCGGCTTCGCTCTTGGCCACCCCGGAGAAGACCACCTTGGCCGGATCGCCGCCCGCCGCCAGCACCCGCGACAGCTCGCCGCCGGAGACGATGTCAAAGCCTGAGCCAAGGCGCGCCAGCAGGTTGAGCAGCGCCAGGTTGGAGTTGGCCTTGACCGCATAACAGATGAGATGGGGGATGTCGCCCGCCGCCTTGTCGAAGGCGTGCCAGTGGCGTTCAAGGGTGGCGCGGGAGTAGACGTACAGCGGGGTGCCGTACTGCTCGGCAAGTTGTTGCAGCGAGGTGTGTTCGGCCTGAAGCTGGCCGTCGGCGTCGTAGTTAAAGTGATCCAAGGGGGCGGTTCCTTCCTAAATTATTGCGGCGCGGCCTCTGGGGCAGCCTCGGCGGTCGCAGGCGTCTGTGCTTGCGGTGTACTCTGGGTCTGGGGCTGCTCGGGGGGCGGCATGTAGAGCGGTCCCGTCAGGCCACACGCGGCCAAACCAAGAGACAGAAGAGTGGCAAGCAGACACTTGGTAAGCTGGGTAATCATAATGGTTCGCTGCGAAAAAATTTTTGGCCCTCTATAATCGCACTCACATTGTTAAAAGCAACAGGATAAACCGATGAAGGATCACGAGTATCACGCCCTGACCGACGCCTTTTTCCAATATGTGGAGGACACCGTCGACGCAGGATATCCGGATATTGACTGTGAGCGTGCCGGCGGGGTCTTGACCCTGTCGTTCGAGAACAAGACCAAGGTCATCATCAACAAGCAGGAACCCCTGCACCAGATCTGGGTCGCCACCCGCGAGAACGGCTTCCACTTCGAGCTGCAAGGGGAAAGCTGGATCGACAACCGCTTCGGCCATGAGCTCAAGACGCTGCTGAGCAAGGCCTGCACCACCCAGGCGGGCGAACCCGTCCAGTTCCCATGATGACGCAGCCCGCCATGATCGATCTGCATCCTGAAGGCGCCCGTCACGCGGTGATCTGGCTGCACGGGCTGGGGGATTCCGGCGCCGGTCTCGCCCCGCTGGTGGATGCGCTGGCGTTGCCCGCCGACCTGCCGGTGCGTCATCTGCTGCCCGATGCGCCGGAGCGCGCCATCACCATCAACATGGGCTACAAGATGCGCGGCTGGTACGACATCAAGAGCTTCGACAACCCGGCGGATCGCGCCGTGGAGTCCCACGTCAGGGAGTCCGCGGCCCGCATCGCCGCGCTGATCGAGCAGCTGGTGGCGGAGGGCTTCGCCCCCGAGCGCATCGTGCTGGCCGGCTTCTCCCAGGGGGGCGTGATTGCCTCCTTCGCCGCCCTGCGCCTGCCGCAGCAACTGGCGGGTCTGCTCTGCATGTCCACCTACCTGGCGGCCCCCGACGCCCTGCTCGGCGAGATGAGCGAGGCTGCCCGCAGCCTGCCCATCTGCTACATGCACGGCATCTATGACGACGTGGTGAACCTCTCCATGGGCTGGGACGCCAAGAACCGGCTGGAGGCGGCGGGGCTCTCCCCCGCGTGGCACGAGTACCCGATGCGCCACGAGATCTGCCGCCCGCAGCTCGACGACATCCGCCAGTGGCTGCAGGCCCGCCTCGCGGGCTGAGCCAACCGCGGATAGCCAAACGGCCTGCAGATGCAGGCCGTTTTCATTCGATATGAGCGATGATCCTGTGCAGCAGGGGGCCGAGACCGGGGCGCTTGCGCGCACGCCGGACCGGCCCCTGCCCTACCCCGCGCCTGCGGCGGAGCCGAGCTCGCGCCCCTGACCACCATCGCGCAGCTGACCCTGGCTGCGGTAGGGGATCACTTCCAGCTCGCCATTGATCTGCACTATCTCGTAGTACTGGGGCAGGTTGAAGTTGCTGAACTGGCCAGCGTCGCTGAAGCGCTCGTGGCTGGAGGTATAGAAGCGGTTCACCCCCTGCACCAGCTCATCCTTGTTGCCGGCGAAGTGCTGGTAGATCTCCACCCGGTTCGCCTCGTCCAGGATATAGATGTTGGTGCCCGCATCCCGGGTATCGAAGAAGAACTGCACCAGCCCCTCGCTTGCGTAGGCGTCGACAATGCCGGGCAGATGCTGGCTGTGGGTCTTGTCGAGCCGCAGCGGCAGGTGATCCAGCTTGTTGTGGGAGATGTGGCGATAGAAGTCGACCGCGTTCTCCAGCTTCTTGACCGACACCCCGCGCCGCTCGAAGAAGATGCCGTACTTCTCCTTGCCGAGCGCCAGCGTCTTGACCAGCTGCTGCTTGTCGCGGGCCAGACGCAGCTCGATGCACTCGGCCACCAGCTGCTGGAAGCGGGTGCGCACCAGGGAGCGGAAGTGCTGGCTGTAGCAGAACACCTCGATCATCTCGGGGGCGGCGGCATCCTGGTGCATCTTGCCGAGGATGGTGGTGAGGGCATCCACCACCGCCTCGTCCCCCTGGAAGTGCAGGGTACGGATCTCGCTCCAGGAGTTGCGATAGACCAGGTCCACCGAGCCCACCAGGCACTCCTGGTTGCGGCCGAACGAGAAGACGTCGGCGGCATTGGCGTCGAATTCAATCACCTGGCCCACCCAGTGGCTGGTCGGGTCCGTCTCCAGGTTGAGGAAAATGGAGAGCTGGCGAATTTCGCACGGCCGGCTGAGGGCCAGGTTGGTGGCGCGAGGATACTTGACCGGGAAAGTGCCGGACAGATCGCGACAGAACTGGTGCAGGTTGTCGATGTGCAGATCCGAGCCCTGGTTGAACAGGTGCACCCGGGACTGGGGCGTCAACAGACCGTTGAAGTAGGCCCACGACACCAGCTTGCTGATGTAGCCGTTATATTCGAGCGGCGCCCGGCCGATGATGTCTGCCGGCTCCAGCGAATGTTTGTAGAGATACCAGCCGGCGCGGTTCAAGCGGCCGTGCGGCACCTGCACGAAGCTGAGATCCGGCTCGCTCAAGTCCGGCGCAATCTTGAGGTTGATGCGCTGCACCTTGCCCGGCAGGCTCTCGAACGCGGCATAGAGCTTGCGCGACAGGATGCCGATGTCTTCCGGGTTGATGGACTCGCTGATGTTGTTGCGCCGGGCAAACTGGATCAGGTTGCGGTAGCTCTGCATCAGGGCTTCCAGCAACTCGGCGTGAGCCACCTTGACGTCCTCGACCTTCCACTCCTGGCGGTGATCCAGATGGTGCAACCGCTCCTGACTCCAGCCCCAGTAGGCCACCAGCTGGGTCATCTGCTCGCGGCGCCAGGCCGGGGAGTGCTCCTCCTTCGGATGGCTGAGACCGTCACACACCTTCAGATAGAAGCAGCGGCGCACCAGATCGAGCCGCTGCATGTCGCCGATGGACTTGAGGTAGTTGGTCACCTTGTCCAGCATCAGGCAGTAGTTGTCGAGCCGGTAGTGCATCCCCTCGTTGTGCTGGAACCAGTCGCGGCTGGTCACCGACAACAGACGGGTGTTGGGATACTCGTGGGAGTAGGCCTCCATCAACACCGACTTGAGCACCGCCTTGTAGGGGGAGTCGATGCCCTTGTAGAGCTGCCAGAGAGCGGAGCCGAAGTACTCCTCGGCCGGAATGCGGTTGAAGCCACCGAGATCGAGCCAGTCATCCTGGCTCAGCTTGCCGTGGGCGAACAGGCCGTTGACATAGTCGTCGTAGTGGTCGTCATACTCGCTGGGCACCAGATACCAGAGCAGCCGCTTGCCGGCGATCAGCATGGCGCTGCGGTAGAACTCGTCGAGCAGCAGCAGGTGCTGGGCGCTGCCGCAGCTCTCACCCTGCATCTGGGCATCGTTGCGCTGGCGGAACTTGTCCTCGGGGATCAGGAAGAAGTTGAGATCGACCCCGCGTTGCTCGGCCCACTTGGAGAGTTGCTGGCACTTGAGATCCAGCAGCTCGAGCCGCTCCTGCGACAAACCGGCCACGTGGCAGACCCAGATGTCGAGATCCGAGTGGCAGCACTGACCGATGGACGAGGTGCTGCCCATGGAGTAGAGCCCTTGGATCGACTTGTCATGGGTGGTGAGGCCGTTCAGGCAGTTGGCGTTCTGGCACAGGTCCTCGATGAAGGCCTGCTGGGCTTCGTTGGCGGTAAAACTCCAGATGCCGTGCGGCACATCCCCCGCCACATAACCGGGCAACAGGGGGTGATTGAAGTGCAGCATGACGGGTAGCAGCTGAAAAACCTGCTGCCCGTAGCGACTCATGAGACCTAGCGCCCGTTGCGTCTTGAGACGATTGAGTTCGTCGTAGCGCGCCACCAGCGTGTCGAGTTTTACCAGCAATGCCCTGCCTATACCGAGGTAAGAAATGACGCACCAAAACGGGGAGACGTCAAAAAAGTGTGATCATGTTAACAATGCAAACAGCGGTGGTAAACAAGCCCGCACACAATCGCCGGATTATTTATGACAAGTCACTAAACAGTATCATTGGAAAGCAATAAAAATCTTTAATTTCAACAAATTAACCGGAAAGCCAGACTTAATAAAAATCATTTTCAGCAGCCGTTTTTGAGCTTGAGCCCGCTTTTGCAGGCTGTGCCATGAAAGCCCCTGCAAAGGGTGGTAAGATCGTTTTCCTTCTAAAGATGAAACAACTGATTGATATGGCAGCCCGAACCCTGAAAATTGCCACTCGCAAGAGCCCCTTGGCCCTGTGGCAGGCCAACTTCGTCAAAGACCGGCTGGAAGCCCTGTACCCCGAGTTACAGGTCGAGCTGGTGCCCATGAGCACTCAGGGTGACAAGATCCTGGATACCCCTCTCGCCAAGGTGGGCGGCAAGGGGTTGTTCGTCAAGGAGCTGGAAACCGCCATGCTGGAGGGACGGGCCGACATCGCCGTGCACTCCATGAAAGACGTGCCGGTGGAGTTCCCCGAAGGGCTCGGTCTGCACACCATCTGCGAGCGCGAAGATCCGCGCGATGCCTTTGTTTCCAACCGCTTCGGCCAGATTGATGAGCTGCCGCAGGGGGCCGTGGTCGGCACCTCCAGCCTGCGTCGTCAGTGCCAGCTGCGCGCGGCACGTCCAGATTTGGTGATCCGCGACCTGCGCGGCAACGTCAACACCCGTCTCGCCAAGCTGGACGCCGGTGAATACGACGCCATCATCCTCGCCGCCGCCGGCCTGAAACGGCTGGAGATGGCGCACCGCATCACCGCCTTCATCGAGCCGGAACAGAGCCTGCCCGCCAATGGTCAGGGTGCAGTCGGCATCGAGTGCCGCCTCGACGATCACGAGCTGCACGCCCTGCTGGCACCGCTCGAACACCCCGAGACCCGCATCCGGGTACTGACCGAGCGCGCCATGAACCGTGCCCTGCAGGGGGGCTGTCAGGTCCCCATCGGGGCCTACGCCCTGGTACAGGGAGAAGAAGTGTGGCTGCGCGGGCTAGTGGGTAGCCCGGATGGCAGCCGCGTCATCCGCGACGAGATCCGCGGCCCGCTGGCCGACGGCGAGGCCCTCGGCCACACCCTGGCCCAGCGTCTGCTGGCCGATGGTGCCGATGTCATCCTGGCCGAGGTCTACCGGGCATGATCCCGCTGGTGGTGCGCCCGGCCGCCCAGGCCGCCGAGCTGGCGGCGCTGCTGCGCCAGCACGGCCACGCACCGCTCTGCTGCCCGCTGCTGGAAACCGTGGCGGGCAGCGAACTGCACCGCCTGCCCGAACTGCTGCCCCAGGCCGACATCGTCATCGCCGTCAGCGTGCATGCAGTTCATTTCACTCATCATTTTCTGTTGCAAACTGGTCAGACCTGGCCAAATATTGACTACTTTGCGGTCGGCCAGGCCAGCGCGGATGCCTTCACTGAGGTGGGCATCCAGGCCTTGAGCCCGGACGATCCGCGCAGTGAAGGGCTGCTGGCCCTGCCCAGCCTGCAACAGGTGAACGGCAAGCAGGTGCTGATCCTGCGCGGCAATGGCGGCCGGGATCTCATCGCCCGGACGCTGGCCTCACGCGGCGCACTGGTGCACTATTGTGCGGCCTATGAGCGCCACTACCCCGCACTGGACGGGGACGCATTGACTCGCCACTGGCAGGCGGCCGGGCTCGACAGCCTGCTCGTCACCAGCGGTGAACTGCTGCAACGGCTGCTGGAACTGGTCCCGGACCAACAGCTGCCCTGGCTGCGCGACCGCCTGCTGGTGGTGCCCAGCCCGCGGGTGGCCGAGATGGCCGCGGCGGCGGGCTTTACCCATATCACGATTGCCCAGGGTGCATCCAACCAGGCCCTGACGGCCGCTCTGGAACTGAGGAAGATGGAATGACTGAACAGCAAGAAGTCCAGCCGAGTGCCGCGGCCTCCGTAGCCGACAACAAGCAACCCGGCCAGAAGGTCAACAACAAGAAGAGCAGCTCGGGTGCTGTGGTCGGCGGCATCGCCATCCTGCTGGCCCTCGGCCTGACCGGCGGCCTCTATCTGCACGGCCACAAGAGTGCCGTGGCCCAGCAGGGCGAGCTGAACCAGCTCAAGCTGCAACTGGCCGAGGCCATGAACAAGCTTGACCAGAGCAACAGCAAGGATGGCGAGCAGCTGGCCGCCCTCGGCAAGCAGCAGCAACTGCTGCAGGACGAGCTCAAGGGGTTGCAGACCCGGGTGCTGGATCTCAACGACAAGCGCCCCAACGACTGGATGCTGGCCGAATCCGAATATCTGGTGCGGATGGCCGGTCGCAAGCTGTGGCTGGAACACGACCTCGTCTCCGCCATCACACTGCTCGGCAACGCCGACGAGCGCATCAAGGCGCTCAACGATCCCAGCCTGATGCCCATCCGCAAGGCGCTGGCCGAAGACATCGCCCAGCTCAAGGGGATGCCGCGCATCGACCGCGAAGGGCTGACCCTGAAGCTGGCCGCCCTCTCCGATCAGATCGAGCTGCTGCCACTCTCCACCGTCAGCATGCCGGAAGCCAAGAGCGAGCCCGATCAGACCGTCAGCACCAACCCGGACGAGTGGGAGAGCAATCTCAAGAAGAACTGGGTCAAGTTCACCGAGAACTTCATCACCATCCGCCGTCGTGACGGCGCGGTGGAGGCCCTGCTCTCCCCGCAGCAGGAGATCTTCCTGCGCGAGAACCTCAAGACCAAGCTGCTGCAGGCCCAGCTCGCCGTCTACCGCGAACAGCAGGCCCTCTATGACGACAGCCTGGACAAGGCCCAGCGCTGGCTGACCCAGTATTTCGACACCGACAACAGCGCCACCCACTACATGCAGTCCGAGCTGGACAAGCTCAAGGGGGAGCAGATCCAGTTCAACTATCCGGATCGCTTCAAGACCCAGGCCATGCTGGAAGAGGTGCTGACCGAGCGCCTGCAGCGCATTCTGGCCAGCAACTGAGGAGGGCACCATGATTCGTCTGATTGTACTGGTGGCCGCCATGGTGGCCGGCCTCATCTTCGGCCCGCAGGCCTCCGGCAACAAGGGCTATGTGCTGATCTCGCTGGGCAACTACACGGTTGAATCTTCGGTCACCAGCGCGGTGATCCTGGCGGTGCTGTTCTACGGTGCCCTGCTCATCGTCGAGTGGCTGCTGGGCCGGGTATTCGGCCTGCGCCGCAAGACCCTGGGCTGGTACGGCTCGCGCCGGCGCCGCAAGGCCAACCAGCAGACCGTGGCCGCCACCCTGGCCATGGCCGAGGGGCACTACAGCCAGGCCGAGAAGCTGATGCTCAAGGGCGCCAGCAACAGCGACACCCCGCTGCTCAACTACCTGAGCGCAGCCAAGGCGGCCCAGGCCCGTGGCGATGACGTGCGCCGGGACCAATACCTGCAAAAGGCGCAGGAGGAGAACCCCAAGGCCGAGCTGGCACTGACCCTGACCCAGACCCAGCTGCAGATCGAGCAGGGCCAGTACGATACCGCGCTGGCCATGCTGGAATCCGTCTATGCCCTCAACCCGCGCCACCCCATGGTGCTGGACCAGCTGCGCCAGGTGCACCTGGCCCGTGAGGACTGGGCTGCCCTCATCGACCTCATCCCGGTGCTGCACAAGGTGGGCAAGCTGACCCCCAAACAGGAAGAGGATCTGCTGCAGCAGGCCTGGCGTGGTCGCCTCGACGCCGCCAGCGGCGCCCTCGAGACCCTGCGCCCGATCTGGCAGGAGCTGCCGCGCAAGCTGCGCCAGGATCCGGATCTGCTGGCCGCCTATGGCGATCGCCTGCGCCAGCTGGGGGCCGACAATGAAGCCGCCGAGCTGTGGCTGGATGCGCTGCGCAAGCAGGTCTCGCCCCAGTTGCTGGCCCGTCTGCCCAAGCTCAAGCTCGACAGCTACCAGCCGATGCTGACCCTGTTGCAGAAGATCCAGGATCAGCCGGGTGTAGATGCGGCGCTGGCCCAGATCTACCTGCTGGCCGGTCAGCTGGACGACGCCCAGCGCCTGCTGGAGCAGGAGGTCGCGAAGGCGCCGAACGCCGCCGTCTACCACGCCCTCGGTCAGGTGATGGACAAGCGCCGCCTCACCAACAAGGCCAACGAGTACTACCGCCAGGCATTGCAGCTGGCCGATGTCTGACGCCCGTTCGTCGCGAAATAAAAAGAGGCCGCAGTTGCGGCCTCTTTTTATTGGGATTGTTCCGAATGGCTGCTCTCCCTGCTCCCCTCGCGGGAGAAGGGTCGGGGATGAGGGGGAACCAGCAACCACTCTCTCCCCGAGGGAGAGGGTCAGCCTCAGGCCGTCAGCCGCTCCAGTTCACCGATGAGCCAGATGGCCTCCTCCCGGTGATAGCCGCACACGTCCTGCATGGGACGAAAGCCGCCGCACACCGCCGGGCGCTCGGGCTGGCCGAAGATCTTGCAGCCCAGCCGCGCATCGAGCTGCACGCAGGGCACGCCGGCCGGTTTGCCGTCGGGCATGCCGGGGATGGCACTGCTGATACTGGGGGCGATGCAGCAGGCACCGCAACCTTGACGACATTCCATGTAATGCTTTCCTCGGCAGGGCGAACCAGTTTAGCAAAGGGCGGGGATTTTCCTCACTGTTATCCCGGCCACACCATGAAATAACCCTTGCCGACCGGCAACAAAAAGCCCGACAGTGTCGGGCTTTGGTCGTTCAGCAACAGACATCTTCCTGCTTACAGGATGATATCGCGCACCACGCTGTCTTTGCGATCCAGGAAGTGGATCGACTTGATGCGGCGGATGGTCCGCGATTTGCCACGGATCAGCAGGGTCTCGGTGGTCGCCATGACGCCGTCACTGGTGATGCCGTCCAGCAAATCACCCTTGGTGATGCCGGTGGCCGAGAAGATGACGTTGTCATTCTTGGCCAGGTCTTCCAGCTTGAGCACCTTGCTCACGTCGATGCCAAGTGCCTCGCAGCGGGCAATTTCCTGCTCGCCCAGCGCACGCACTTCCGGGCTGTCGCCCTTGACCTGATGACGGGGCACCAGGCGGGCCTGCATGTCACCGTCCAGCGCACGGATCACCGCCGCCGAGATCACCCCTTCCGGCGCGCCACCGATGCCATACAGCATGTCCACTTCGCTGTCCGGCAGACAGGTGAGGATGGAGGCAGCCACGTCGCCGTCGGGAATGGCGAACACCCGCACACCCAGCCCCTGCATCTCCTTGATCGCCTTGTCGTGACGCGGCTTGGCCAGGGTGATCACGGTCAGGCGGGAGAGCGGCTTGCCGAGCGCCTTGGCCACGGCCTTGAGGTTCAGCTCGAGGGCCTGATCGAGGTCGATGGCACCCTTGGCCTTGGGACCCACGATCAGCTTCTCCATGTACATATCGGGGGCCTTGAGGAAGGAGCCCTTGTCGCCGACGGCCAGCACGGCCAGGGCATTTGCCTGACCCATGGCGGTCATGCGGGTACCCTCGATGGGATCGACCGCGATGTCCACCGCGTCGCCCAGACCCGTGCCCACCTTCTCGCCGATGTAGAGCATGGGGGCTTCGTCAATTTCACCCTCGCCGATCACAATCTCACCATCGATCTGGATCTGATTGAGGATATGGCGCATGGCCGCAACGGCCGCCCCATCGGCGATATTCTTGTCACCACGTCCGAGCCACTTGTAGCCAGCCAGTGCAGCCGCTTCCGTCACTCGGGAAAACTCGATTGCCAGTTCACGTCTCATCGCATATCCAACCTTTGGAGCTCGAAAACGGGCGGCATTCTACCACAAGGGCAAACCTTTGCGCGCAAAAGTGGCGGTTCGTCACACAAAACACGGCCCTTTCACCAATTTGACATCAAACCGCCACCGACACTTCACGAGAGTGTCACCCCGCTGTCATCCCCCCTGCCTAGCATGGCCCCCGTCTTTTACAACAAAGCTTGCAACACAAGGGATTAAGATGAAAAAGCTGACTGTAGTGGCACTGGCTCTCACCGCGGCCTTCCAGGCTCACGCCGTTGAAGTTTACAAGAATGACACCACCACCCTGGATCTGTACGGCCGCATCTACGCCGGCCAGTTCTTCGGTGACAAGAAGGAAGGGGTCGACAGCACCCATCCGAACGGCACTCAGGAGTACAGCGACAAGCAGGGCGCCAACCAGTTCGTCCGCTTCGGCGCCAAGGTCGACAGCCAGATCAACAGCCAACTGAAGGCGCTGGCCCAGTACGAAGTGCAGATGTACATCAACGACAGCGAGAAGACCATCAGCGAGAACTCCGACAACCTGCGCACCCGTCTGGCGTTCGCCGGTGTTGGCGCCGACTGGGGCAACATCACCTTCGGTCGCCAAAAAGGGGCCCCGGGTTTCCTGGCTGACTGGACCGACGTGTCTCTCTCCGACGGTTACGGCAACGACGCGCTGGGCGCCAAGACCGACACCTTCGCCACCAACCGTGCCGGTTCCGTGCTGAAGTACTCCGGTCTGTTCAACGGCTTCCAGGTAGACACCAGCTACAAGTTCGACGGCGGTGACACCGAAGAGACCACCAGCAAGGACAGCGATGCCGCCTACGGCGCCGCCGTGGCCTACACCTTCCCGTTCAACTTGGCGCTGGGCACTGCCTACAACGTGGGGATCCGCGACAAGAACGGGGAAGAGGATGCCAAGCTGTGGCTGCTTTCCGCCAAGTACGACAACAAGGCCGTCTACGCCGCCCTGAGCTATGCGGACGGTACCGACTTCCTGGCCACCGGCAAGGATCACACCGGCTGGGAAGGGGCGCTGGGCTACAACTTCGAGAACGGCTTCGGCCTGATGGCGCTGTGGAACAAGCAGAAGGTCGAGCAGGACGGCAAGGCCGACTATGACTCCATCGACTACTACACCCTGGGCGCCCAGTACAAGTTCAACAAGAACCTGCGCGTCATCGGCGAGTACCGCATCAACAACCTCGACAGCAAAGAGAGCGGCAAGCTCAACGTCAAGGATGACTTCCAGCTGGCGGCCCGCTACGACTTCTAAGTCGGGCCCCTCTGCACTGCGCGCGCCGGCTGATGCCGGCGCGCTCTTTTGCATCCGCGTCGGCGTGCCCTGCTCCCCATGATCTAGGCTCAACAGAACCACGACGAGGAGATCATCATGCCGCTACGCCTGCTCATCTGCTGCTGTCTGCTCTGCGCCCTGCCCGTCCAGGCGCTGACCATCGCCATGGTGCTGTGGCGCGGCGAGACCGATGCCGAGCGCGGCTTTCGCGACGAGCTGAACCGGCTCGGCCATCACCCCACCTTCGTTACTTTCAACGCCAATCAGGACAGAACCGTGCTGGCTACCCTGCTGCGCCAGCAACTGCTGCCCTCCCTCGCCGACTACGACTACATCTACTGCTTCGGCACCACCGCCACGGCCATGGTCAAGAGCCTGGTGGGCAACCGCAAGCCGTTGATTTTCAGCATAGTGTCCGACCCCGTCGGGGCCGGCTTCCTGTCCGACGACAAGACGGAAAACCAGATGGTGGCCGGCACCAGCAACATGGTGCCGATGGCGCTGCAGCTCGCCAACGCCCGCCGCTATCTGCCCGCCGGCAAGGGGCTGCTGCTGCCGTTCAACCCGCGCGAGCAGAACACTCTGCTGACCGGCGAGCTGCTGCTGCGCGAAGCCCGTCGCTACCAGTGGGAGCTCACCACCTGGCGCATCGCGCCGGACAAGCGGCGGCTGGCCAGCGAACTCAAGCGGCTGCAGCACGACGCCAAAGAGAGCATCGTGTTTCTCGCCGCCGACAGCTACCTGCTCTCCATCGCCCCCGAACTGCTGGCCGCCCTCAACGAGGCGGGCATTCCCACCATCTGCAGCGCCGAGCTCTATGTCGAGCACGGCTGCACCGTCGGCACCATCAGCAGCTATCGGGCCCTCGGCCAGATGGCGGCCAACATCATCCACCGCAACCTGCAGGGCACCCCGCTGCAGGATATCCCGCTGCAGACCGACCCGGCGCCGCGGCTGGTCCTGGGCAAACAGCTGGCCGAGATCGCCCCCTCCGCCGCCGACCACTGAGCCCCTCATCCCCCTTCTTCCCTCCTCCCGTCACCTTGCCGACAGGGCGCCCTGTCGGCGCTGGCGAGCCATCCGATACCCAGTCCCATTGCCAAAACATGTTTCTATTGCACAGCTAATGAAAATCAATATCATTAGCATCCTCCCGGATGGGAGAAAACAAAATAATTACAAATAAATCAATAAGTTCAGACCATCAGGTCGCTTCTTCAAGAGTCAACACGCAACATGCACACACCTCACCACCCGCGCACTCTGCTGAGTGTCGCCCTGCTGGCCCTGAGCGCCGGCGCACACGCCGAAGACGAGACCATGACAGTGGTCGGCAAACGCAGCCAACATGAAGAGGTCGCCACCGCGACCCGCACCAACACCCCGGCCAAGCTGGTGCCGCAGGCCATCGACAGCGTCAAGGCGAGCGAGCTGACCGCCTTCGGCCAGCCCACCCTGAGCGAGGCCCTGACCGGCATCCCCGGCGTCAACGCCAGCGGTGACACTCGCTTCGACGGCGTCAACATCCGCGGCTTCAGCGCCAGCAACGACTTCTATCTGGACGGTTTTCGCGACGACATGCAGTACACCCGTGACCTTGGCAACACCGAGCGGGTCGAAGTGCTCAAGGGGCCGGCGGCGGTGCTCTACGGCCGTGGCAGCACCGGCGGCATCGTCAACCGGGTCAGCAAGAAACCGCAGAAGGGGCTGGAGTCCAGCGTCAGTGCCCAGGTCGGCAGCTTCGACAGCCGCCGACTGGCCGCCGACCTCAACGGCGAAGCGGGTGAGCAGGTGCAGGTGCGCCTCAACCTGGCTCAGGAAGACAAAGACAGCTTCCGTAATGGCGTGACCAGCAAGCGCACCCTGCTGGCCCCCTCCGTCAACTGGGAGATCAACGACAAGCTGAACTGGCTGCTGCAGTACGAGCGCAACGAGCACGACCGCACCCCGGATCGCGGCATCCCCGGCGTCAACGGCCGGCCGGCCGACGTGCCGAAGGAGTATGTCTACAGCGATACCCGCCGCGACTTCATCGACGATGTGGCCCAGTCCACCCGCTCCCGCTTTACCTGGGACATCAATGATCAGTGGCAACTGCGCCAGCAGCTGGGCTACACCAGCCTCGACAGCCAGTTCGACAACACCTATGTCACCAGCGTGAAGGGGGATCAGGTAACCCGCGCCCGCTGGCAGCAGGATCTCAAAGCCAACAGCCTGATCAGCAACACCGAGGCCGAAGGCCAGCTGCAGACCGGCCCCGTCGAGCACCGTCTGCTGGTGGGCTTCGAGCAGAACTGGCAGGAGCGCACCCCCAAGCTCTACCAGAACGCCACCGCGATCCCGGCCGGCAACCTCTATGATCCGGGCTCCCTGCCCACCTACGATGGCGCCATGAAGCTCTCCAGCGACGCCAACCACAAGGTGCGTGGCTACGGCCTCTATGTGCAGGATCAGCTCAGCCTGGGCGACTGGCACCTGCTGGCGGGTCTGCGCCGTGACGACTTCACCGTCACCAGCCGCCGCAACGACCTCAACAAGGAGGAGACCGTCTCGGTCAGCAGCCTGAGCCCGCGCCTGGGTCTGGTGTGGAACCCGATCGAGGAGCACGCCTTCTACGCCTCCTACAGCAAGACCTTCACCCCGGTGGGTGGCGAGCTGATCGGCATCACCCCGGGCGACAAGAACAACAACCTGGATCCCCAGCACACCCGGCTGTACGAGGGCGGCGTGAAGAGCGACTGGCTGGATGGCCGGCTGGCGACCACCCTCTCCCTCTACCGGCTGGAGATGTACAACAAGCGCAGCAAGGATCCACTGGATCCCACCAAGGTGATCCTCACCGGTCTGCAGCGCACCGAGGGGATCGAGCTGAGCGCCCGCGCCCAGCTGACCGACGAGCTCTACCTGCGCGGCGGCATCGCCATCCAGGATGCCGAGCAGGTCAAGGCGGACGCCGATCTGCAAGGCAAGCGGCCGATGAACGTCTCCCGCCAGAACGGCGAGCTGTTCGCCGGCTATCAGAGCGGCAAGCAGGGCTGGTTCGGCGAGACCGGGGTGACCGCGGTGGGCGATCGCTTCGCCGACAACGCCAACACCACCACCCTGCCCGGTTACGCCCGCTTCGACGCCCGTGCCGGCTACCGCTGGCAGCAGTGGGAAACCCAGCTGAGCGTGGAGAACCTGACCGATCACGACTACTTCGTCAGCGCCACCAGCGCCTCCCAGATCATGCCGGGCACACCCCGTCAGCTGCATCTGAGCGCCGCCTACCGCTTCTGATCCCCGCTTTTTCCCGATCCCTCTGGCCAGCGTTCGCTGGCCAGATTTTTATGAAGCACCGAGCGATGAAACGCAGAAAACTCCCCCTGCACAACAACAAGTGGGTGCGCCGCATCCACGCCTGGGCCGGCTTTGCCGCCCTCACCCTGATGCTGCTCTACGGCCTCACCGGCCTCTGGCTGCAACACAGGGCCGTGCTGCCGCTGCCCGGCCCCCACACCGATAAATCCAGCGAAGAGATAGTGCTGAGCGCGCCGCTGAGCAGCCCGGATGAGCTGAAAAGCCTGCTGCAACAACGCTATCCAGCAGGGTTCGAGGAGGGGCGCGTCCAGCTCACCCCGCCCCAAATCCTGCCCACCCCCGACGGTCCACTCACCCTGCCGGCCCGCTGGGAGATGCGCGGCGTCACCCTGAGCGAAAGCGTGGCCGCCAGCTATGTGGCCGGCACCCTGCTGGTGCGCACCGAACTGCAACAGGCCAACTTCGCCGCCAGCCTCAACCGGCTGCACCGTGGCATGGGCACTGGCCTGCCGTGGCAGCTGGTGGGGGATCTGGCGGCGCTGGCCATGCTGCTGCTGGCCCTCACCAGCCTGCTGATGTGGAACAAGCTGCACGGCCCGGCCGCGCGCGGCATCGCCCTGCTGCTGCTGGGCGCCCTGGTCACCGTGCTGGTGGCCCTGCTCTAGCGCGTTTACCGACGGCAAAACGGGATCTGTCTCTCGGCGGCGGTAACCTTGCCCGCACCTCGGGTAACAAAGGGTAACCGGCCGCCGATGGGGGTCACAGTTGCCGGCCTGGCGGCTGGATGAGGATCGCCTGCGGCTGCTAGGGTGCGCCCTCAACCCAAGCGGCAAGAGGCAGCATGCGCATCTCCAGCATCGAATGCGGACGGGTGGTGGCCATCATGGCGGTGATGGCCATTCATCTCTCCCCCTTCAGCAACCCCTTCGACCCCACCCTGTGGGACGGCACCCTCTACTTCTGGCTCGGGGGCGTCATCAACCAGCTCTGCCGCTTCGCGGTGCCGCTGTTCTTCCTCTGCGCCGGCTACTTTCTGCAACCCGCTCTCGCCGCAGGCCACCCCCTGACGGTGGCGCTGCGCTACTGCCGCCCGCTGCTGGGGCTCTGGCTGGCGTGGAGCCTGCTCTACGTGCTGATCCCCTTCAACCCGCTCGCGGCGGTGAGCGAGGGCTACCTGCCGGCCATGGCGAGCCAGTGGCAGATGCAGCTGGGGGATCCGCTCAACGCCTGGTGGGTGGGCGGCATGATCCACCTCTGGTTCCTGCCCGCCCTGATGCTGGCGGTGCTGATCCTGGCGCTCTGCCAGCAGGCCCGCCTGCCCCGGCTGGCCCTGCTGCTGGGTGCTCTGCTCTACGGGCTGGCCCTGCTCGGCGGCTCCTATGGCCCGCCGCTGCTGGGGGGCGAGTGGGCCCTGCTGACCCGCAACGGCCCCTTCTTCTCGCTGCTGTTCGTGGCCCTCGGCGCCGAGCTGCGCCTGCGCGCCTGGCAGCCGGATGCCAGACACTGCGCCCTGCTGATGATGGCGGGGATGGGGCTCTACGCCCTCGAGGCCGCAGGGCTGCTGCATTTTGCCGCCGTGCCCCTCAATCGCCACGACTTCCTGCTGGGTTCGCTCCCCTGGGCGCTGGGGCTGTTCGGCCTGCTGCTGGCCAACCCGGGCTGGGGCCGCGGCAGCTGGCTCGAACGCCAGGCCCCCAAGGTGCTGGGCCTCTACTGTCTGCACATGATGCTGGTGGTGTGGCTGATGATCTTCGGCCCGCAGGGCAAGCAGGTGTGGTGGGAGCTGCTGAAGGTGCCGGCGCTGCTGGCGCTCTCCCTGCTCGGCTACCGGCTGCTGACGCTGGGTGCAGCCAGTCGCTGGCTGCTGCGGGCCCGCTGAGGGGAACAGGGGATGGGAGGGAAGCCGATCCCTCCCCACTCAAGGCTGAATGGGGGGTTCAATTTTTATTCATCGCGGATAGATAAACTCCGGGACTCCTTAAACGCGACACCCAGGAGTCACGACCGTATGAAGTTGCTCACCAAGATGCTGTTCACCAAGCAATCCGGCCTTGTCCTCGTTCTGCTCGCCGCCAGCGGCTCCCTCAGCGCCGCTCAAATTGCCAACAACAACATCACCGAAGCCGAGATCAAGGCCGCGCAGGATGCCTGGGGCAAGGCCCTGATCCAGATCAGCGACGACTACCGCAGCGGCGGTATCGACAAGGCCAGAGCCACCGCCACCGCCGTGCTCGACGGCGCCTACGGCTACCACCATGGCCCCGTGCTGTTCAAGCCGACCCTGGCCGGTGGCGAACAGACCTTCCGCATCAATCAGGAAGGGGCGCTGGCCTACTTCGTCGGCAACAATCAGGCCTATCCCGCCGACACCGGCTTCGCCCTCAAAAACTGGCAGAGCTACAACTACGACAACGCTGCCGTCTACATCAACGGCGACATGGCCCTCACCATGGGCAAGGTGCACCTGACCGACCGAGACAACAAGCAAACCACGGTCGACAAGACCTGGGGCTTCAAGAAGGGGGACGACGGCAAGGTACGCATCGTGCTGCACCACTCCTCCCTCCCCTACGCCGGCTAACGGCAACAGGCGACCTCCGGGTCGCCTGTTCTGTTATGGGGGTAGCAGTTTGGCCACTCGCCGGGTGACGACGGAGCCTGTGCTGTTACCATGCCCCGTTTGTAACGCATCCAGACGAGACGCCCATGCAGATCCGCCCCTTCACCCCGGCCGACACCGAGGCCGTCCTCGCCATCTGGCTGGAGGCCTCCCTGCAGGCCCACCACTTCATCGAGCCCGCCTACTGGCACGCCAACCTGGCGCCAATGCGAGAGATCTATCTGCCCGCCGCCGACAACCAGCTGCTCTGCCGGAATGAGCAGGTGCTGGGCTTCTACTCCCTGCACCAGGGCTCCCTGGCCGCCCTCTTCGTGGCACCCGCGCAGCAGGGGCAAGGGCTGGGCAAGGCCCTGCTCGAGCACGCCAAACAGCAGTTGCCGACCCTGCGGCTGCAGGTTTATCAGCAGAACCGGACCGCGTGCGACTTCTATCGCGCACAAGAATTTCAGGTGGCGGCCGAGGGCCTGGATCCCCACACCGGCTGCGCCGAGTGGGTGATGGTCTGGCCGGTGCGGGATTAACCGGGCTCGCCGAGATGGGGCTCCTCGTGGGCTGCCCCCGCTTCGCTCTGCGCCAGCAGAGAGCCGTGGCTCAGCGCGAAGTCGTGCATCTGCTGGAGCAGGGGGAGCAGGGCGATACCGAGCGGGCTCAGGCTGTACTCCACCCTGGGCGGCACGTCGGGGTAGAGGGTGCGGATGATGACGCCGTCGCTCTCCAGCTCCTTGAGCTGGGCGGTGAGCACCTTCTGGCTCACCTCGGGCAGGCTGCGGCGCAGGTCGCCAAAGCGCAGGGTCTGCGCGCGCAGATGAAACAGGATGGCCGGTTTCCATTTGCCGGCCAGCAGGCGCAGCACCCGGTAGGCGGGACAGGGCAGTGAGGACAAGGGATGGCTCGCGAGTAGTTACTTTGCGGTAACTATGCCACGAAAATGTGCCTTCTTGCAGCCAAGATGCCGGCTTCCTATGATGCGGGCTTAGTCATTCAAGGCCCACGAGAGGTTCACCATGCCCAGCCTGCTGCAGATCCATTTCAACTTCCCCGCCGCGATGATGGGGCCGGCCCTCACCGCCGCGGCCATGCCGCTGGCCGAGTCCATCACCAAGGAGCCGGGCTTCATCTCCAAGATCTGGACCGAAAACCCGCGCACCGGCGAGGCGGGTGGCATCTATCTGTTCGAGGATGAGGCGAGCGCCCTCGCCTACGCCACCATGCACGAGCAACGGGTGCTCGCCATGGGCGCCAGCGCGGTGCAGTTCAAGCTGTTCGACGTCAACGAGCCGCTCAGCCGCCTCACCCATGGTCTGGTGTGATCCCCTCAAGCGACAAGCGGTAGCAGCTAGCCTGCTGCCAGACAAAGCCCAGCCGCCTAAACAGCCGCTGGCTGGGCAGATTGTCCGGCTCGATATCCGCCAGCAGGGTGGCAAGGCCGAGCTGGCGGGCATAGGCGATCAGCGCCGTCAGCGCCTCCACCATCCATCCCTCTCCCCAATGTCGGCGAGCCAGCATGCAGCCCACCTCTGCCTGGAGCAGACCGGCATCCCCCGCAAAGCTGTGCAGGCCGCAGGTGCCGATCAGGCGCTCGCTGTCGCGCGCCACCAACCCCCACTCCAGCGACGCCCCGGCGGCCAGCAACCGCGCGACGCTCGCCAGCATCTGCGCCACGGTAGCGAGGCTCGGGAAAGGCGGCTCGCCGACGAAACGCATGACCTCGGAGTCCCCGTAGATGGCGAACAGATCGGCACTGTCCCCGGCATCAAACGCCCGCAGCAGCAGTCGCGGGGTCGACAGCGAGGGCAGTGCACGAGGCAGGGGCAGCAAGTCGCCGCTGTGCAACAGGCTCAAAACCGCAGGGTCAGGCCGATATTGGCCTGCCACTGGGTCACCAGCTCGCCGCGCACCTTGAACACGCACTGGTCCGGGTTGCAGAGAAACTGGCTGTTGTCGTTGACCAGCGAACCATAACCGCGCACCTCGGCCCGCAGCGCCAGATGCTCGGTCAGGCGCGGCTGCACCCCGAGCGCCAGCGACATGGAGGGGGCGACGTCGCTGTCGTAGGCGGCAAAGCGGGTCGCCCCGACACCGGCGCCGATGTAGGGGGCCATCAGGTTGTCCGACAGGGTGAGCGCCCCGGCGAAGTGGAGGGTGTCCACCGTCAACCGATCCGGCTGATCGGGGGAGAGGCGGGTGGACTGGTGGCTGTAGAGCAGCTCTATCATGCCGGGGTCATCCACCTCCTTGCTGATGAACAGGCCCCAACTGCCGGAACGCTCCCCCTGCAAGGACTCCAGCCGGGTGGATACGGGCGTCGGTTTGGGGTCGTCATTGGCCTCGAAGTCGATGGCCGAGCTGTAGCCGAAGAACGGCGTCACCTGCCAGCCGAGGGCGGCCTCCCCCTCGGCGCTCCAGGCCTGCCCCAGCGGCAACAACAGCCCCATCATCATGATCCCTGCTCGTTTCATCACGGCTCCTCCGTGCGCTGCATCAGTGCCCGTCAAGCATATCAGAGCCCACTGGCCCCCATCCTAAACCCGACCTGTATCAAGCGATTTTCAGCGAGGAGATCACACTCCGTCGCCACCACCGGCAGCCTGCCGGTCAGACGGTACATCCGCGCCTGCGGTTATTCATCCCGGATTAACCTGTGCCACGTATGCTGGCGCGCAATCGGCTCATGGTGAGCCGGTTCAACTCACCAGAAGGACATCAGGGAATGGTTGCCGCGCAACTCAACGACCCCCAGAACAAGCTCTCCGATACCCTGCGGGCCACCGCCCACGCCATCGAGGAGAGCCATATCAGCCTGCGCCAGATGCTGGCCCTGGTCGGCGAACAGGGCATGCTGCTGTTTTGCGTGCTGCTCACCGTGCCCTTCCTGCTGCCAGTCTCCATCCCCGGCGTCAGCACCCCGTTTGGCCTGCTGATCCTGTTCATCGGCATCGGCATCACCCTCAACCGGGTGCCCTGGCTGCCCGCCATCCTGATGGAGCGCCGCTTCGCCGCCGAGCAGCTCAGGCCAACCCTGCACAAGGGGGCGGATCTGCTGGCCCGCATCGATCGCTTCATCCGCCCGCGCCTGCTGCTGTTGACCGGCAGCAGTACCATCAACCGCTGCAACGGCCTGCTGATCATGCTGGCGGCCCTGCTGCTGATGCTGCCGCTCGGAGCCATCCCCTTCACCAACGCCATGCCGGCCTGGGCCATCCTGCTGCTGGCCATCGGCATGCTGCAGCGCGACGGCCTGTTCGTCGCCAGCGGCTACCTGCTGGTGAGCGCCACCCTGGTCTGGTTCAGCGCCCTGGCCATCGGCCTGCTGATGGCCGGCCAGAGCGTCTCCACCCTGCTCGGCTGACGGCAACACCAAGAAAAAGGGCGACCCATGGGTCGCCCTTTTTGACTTGTGCGGGATCCGCCGTCACAGCAGATCGTAGATAAGGGCCGAGATGGCCAGCAGCCCGATCACCAGCACGAAGAGGATACTCGCCCCGCGATAACGCTTGAGGGCGGGCAGACGATAGATGGAACAGGCCGGCAGCAGGAACAGGATCACCGCGATGAGCGGCCCGCTCACCTTCTCGATGATCTCCAGCACGTTCGGGTTGAGGTAGGTAATCACCCCGGTCACCACGAACAGGATGACCGACGAGACCCGTGCGATGGTCGCTTCACGCAGCGACAGCCCCAGCCCCTGACAGGCACCGTTCACCATGCTCACCGTCCCCTCGCTCACCCCCATGGAGGTGCCGAGGAAGGATTTGGACATGGCCAGAATGGCGATGAGTGGCCCCACATAGGCGATCAGCGGATTGGAGAACTTGTTCGCCAGCGCCGACAGCACCGAAATATTGTCGATGCGGGCCTGCGCCATCTCGGCCTGGCTCAGGCTCATCACGCAGCTCACCACGAAGAAGAGCACGCTGCCGCAAATCAGCAGGCTGCTGCACTTGATGATCCGCTTGGCGCGCTGGTCGGCGCTCGCCTGACAGCGCTTCTTCTGCGCCGCACTGAAGGAGGAGATGATGGGGGCGTGGCTGAAGGAGAACACCATCACCGGCACGATCAGCCAGAGGGATTTCCAGAACGCCGGGTCACGCCAGTCCACTCCCTGACTCTCGCTGAAGTAGGAGAGGCTCCACTGGGGCAGCAGATAGATGGAGAGGCCGATGAGGAAGGCAACCATCGGCAGGGCCAGCACGCTGATGGCTGACACCACGATCTGCTTGCCCGCCAGCAGCACCAGGTGCAGTCCCAGCATCACCCCCAGCACCAGCAGGCCGCGCGGGATCTCGGCATTGCCCAGCTGATGCACCACAAAGCTCTGGATCGCGTTGGTGATGGAGATGCTGTAGACCAGAATGATGGGATAGAAGGCCATCAGGTAGACCAGCATCAGCAGCTTGCCCGCCCGCGCACCGAAGTGCTCTTCCACCACGTGGGTAATATCCCCTTCCCGGTGGGAGCTGGATAATACAAAACGACTCAATGCCCGATGGGAATAATAAGAAAGCGGAAATGCCATCAATAATATAAATAGCAAAATAACCGGCGAATTACTGCCAACGGTAATTGGGAGAAACAGTGTACCGGCACCGACCGCAGTGGCATATAAGCCCATGGTCCATACCGAATCACTTTTCTCCCATTTCAACTTTGATGCGGGATTACTCTTTTCAGCAATAGCAACACTCATTGCGATATACACCTTATTAATCTGTCATCTTTTATTTTATTGGCCCGTGTAATTAGGCTGGTGATATGCAGCGGCATATCGACCGGATCGTAGAAAAAACAAGCCCGCCTGCGATCAACATGATCACCAAGAGGAAACGGGGATGCCACGCTACCATCGTTGAAATCGCCATAAAGGTCAAGGTTAATAATTCATGACTGTTTGAATCGGATTGTTTCAAAAGGAAATAAGATGTGTCATTTCGGCCTCAAGATAATCAATTCAGCTCCGTCTGGTAACATAACGACAAAACCTCGGTGAGTTGTTCAACAACTTGAATAAGGCCAGAGAGTGGCCCGTTAATATTAACAGCATCAGTCTATAAATATCAGTTAATTATGCAGCGAACAGTGCCCGCAGCGCCTGATATATCGGTGCCGGGCTGGCCGCCATATATAAGAGGGGCACCCGCCCCAGTTTACCCCTGATCGCCGGTTGCCACCGGGCAGTGGGCGACACGGTTGCGCCCCGCCCGCTTGGCCCGATAGAGCCACTCGTCGGCGCGGGCCAGCGCCTGATTGATCTCCTCCCCCGGCCGCACCAGGGTGGTGCCCAGGCTGACGGTAAAGGCCGCCGGATCTGCCGGCAGCGCCGCCACGGCCGCCCGGATCCGCTCCGCCAGCGCCAGCAGATCCGGCCCGTTCATGCCGGGCAGCAGGATCAGAAACTCCTCGCCGCCGCTGCGCACGAACAGATCGTCCGCCCGCAGCTGGGCGGCCACGCAAGCGCAGAAACGCTGCAGCGCCCGGTCACCCTGCTGATGGCCGAAGCGATCGTTGATCTGCTTGAAGTGGTCGATGTCCAGCATCACCAGGGCACAGGGAGCCTCCCCCTCCCGCCGCTGCCGGCAGTGCTCGAAGAAATAGCGGCGGTTGTAGAGGCCGGTCAGCTGATCGGTTTCGCTCTGCAGCTTGAGCCGCTGCTGCAGCTCGTACTGGCGGGTGATGTTGCGGGTCACCCAGGCCACCGCCCGTTTGCCGTCGTAGCGGGAGGGCAGCGGCGCAATCTTGCCCTCGAAGTGCTGCATCCCCTGCGGCCCGACCGAGGCGTCGATCCCCTCCACCTCCATCGCCGCCAGTTCGTACTCCACCACCCGCACCTGGCCCGAATCCAGCGCCAGGGTCACCTGCTCCATCACCCAGCGGGTCATGGCAGCGGGCAGCACATCGACCAGCCGCTTGCCCGCCAGCGGATTGCCATCCTGATAGGACTGCTGCTCCATCCCGCCGATGTATTCGATGTAGTAGCCATCCTCGCTCAGGATGAAGACGGGGTCGGGCAGCTGGGCCATCACTTCATATAGTTGTTTGACCGAGAGAGCCATGCCATGTCCTTTAAATCTGATTACCAACAGCCAAGATCCGACTGCCGCCTGCTCTGGTTATCGTACCGCGACAGGCTCCGTGCGGGTATTTAATTCAATCATCAGTAAGCATTTATCAAATAACTCAGTCACCTAAGCTTTCTTTACACGCCAAACCATGCCTTGTACCGGCGGAATTCTCTACGGCTCACACCCCGATGCAGGCGCTGCTCACCGATATTCACCCTACCTCACAGACAGTCGCTGCGCCCGTTGTCTGCGACGCCCGCATCCATTAGGCTGACCTTCCTGAGTCTGCCACTGACCGCCGACTCACCGACCATCAGCCCCCGGCCAGACAGGCGCCGGCCCCCGGAAAAGGATCGTCCAGATGAAGAGAGCCATAGTGAAAGCCCGCTTCGATGCCATCAGCATCGAGGGAGAACAGCTGACCGTGAAGATTGCCATCCGCGCCCCCGAGCCGGACCCCAAGTCCGCCGGTGGTGACTGGCGTTGCAAAGTGAGGCTGGACGGCCTTGGCAACAAGACCTTCATCTATGGCGTCGATGCCCTGCAGGCCCTCAGCCTCGCCCTCAAGTTCGTGGAGAGCGAGCTGCGCGCCTTCACCGATGCGGGCTGGCACTTCTACCTGCCCGGCTGCCCCGATCACCCGGTCGACATGGCCGCCTGCTACTTCCCACAGCTGTGACGCCGGGTTGCCCGCCCAGCAGGCTGATAGCCATTGAGGTCGGGCAATCACTTGACCGCATTGAGTCTGAACGGTTATGGATAGAGGCCCTTTACCCGGCTCTGGAGAGACCATGCACCTGACCCCACCCCAACCCCCTGCCGAGCAGGATGTCGACGCGCTGCGCATCGGCCTGTCGGGCTACAACATCAGCCAGGCCGGCACCCACCTGCGCGAGCACATCGCCAGTTTTATCAAGGATGAAGCGGGCAAGGTGCATGGCGGCATCACCGCCGACCTCAAGTGGGGTTGGCTGCACGTGGACTGGCTCTGGATTGACGAGCGCATTCGCCAGGATGGCTGGGGCGGCCGCCTGCTCGCCACCATGGAGCAGTATGCCCGAAGCAAGGGCATCAGCAACTTTCATCTGGAAACCACCAGCTTCCAGGCGCTGCCCTTCTACCAGAAGCAGGGTTACCAGGTCTTTGGCGAGCTGCCGGACATGCCGCCTGGGCATACCACCTATTTTCTGAGGAAGATGGAGTCCTGAGCCCTACCAGCGGGCTGGAATGAGAAGAGGGTTGAGTGCACAGGCACTCAACCCTCTTTTTGATCGGCCGCGTCTAATCAGTGGCTGGCGGAGCGACTGCCGCTCCAGAGCAGCTCGCCGCTGCGCAGCTCCATCAGGGTCATCGACAGCCGATAGCGGCTGCCCTCGGCCACCAGATCCCCGTACAGCATGTAGCCGGCGCCGGTCTGGCGACCGAGCCGTACCAGGGAGGCCGGGTTCATCCTGCCCTGCTGATACTCCAGCTGGCCGGTGATGGCCGCCACCTGACCCGGGTCGACAAAGCGAAAACCGCTCTTGCTCTGGATGCGCTTGCTCATGGCCGCTGCCATGGCGCGGGTATCCACCGGCTCGCCGGTGCCGTTCTGGGGCGGAGTGAGCAGCAGCACCGGCTGGCCGGTTTGCGCCAGCTCCCGCACCTCAGGAGCCTGCACAAAGGCATCGGCCATGGCCAGCGCCAGCCCGGTCGGCGCCACCGGTTTGGGCAGCGGTGCCCCGGCATCCGGCTTGGTCACCGGCTTGTCCGGCTGGCTCACTGGCTGATCCGGTTCACTGACAGGAGCCTGAGTGCCACCGTAGGGATTGACCGCACAACCGCCCAGCAGCAGGGCACCCACCATCAACAAGGAACGCAGCTTCATCTTTATCTCTCCGCCAAAAGTCCGTAAACGGGCATCAACCACCGCCCGCATGGCGGAGCCCCTGCCCCGCATCTTCCTTATGCTAGAGACAAACCCCGGCGGGGTCGATGTGCCCACCACCACAGGGCGACAGAGACTGGCGAAGCGGAGGGCACAAAAGGGTGGCAAGGCTCCACCCGATTCCGTTAGGGTTCTACCGGTAAAGCATTAACAGTAACGCAGCCGAAAGACCGACTGCGCAATCCGACGGACATCATCCCCCTAATGCAGGAAGCACTATGCAACTCACCCCACCCCAACCGCCTCAGGACGATGAGATAGAAGCGCTGCGCATTGGTCTCTCGAGCTGAAACAAGGATCACGCCGGCACCCATCTGCGCGAGCGGATCGCCAGCTTTACCAAGGATGAAGAGGGCAAGGTACACGGCGGCATCATCGCCGACATCAAGTGGGGCTGGCTGCACGTCGACTGGCTCTGGATCGACGAAAGCATCCGCCGCGACGGCTGAGGTGGCCGCCTGCTCGGCGCCATGGAGCAGTACGCCCAAAGCAAAGGCATCAGAAACTACCATCTGGAAACCACCAGTTTTCAGGCCCTCCCCTTCTACCAGAAGCAGGGTTACGAGGTCTTTGGCCAGCTGCCCGATATGCCGCCGGGGCATATCAGTTACTTCCTGAAAAGCAGATTTTTTAGCGCTTTATTAAAATTGCTTTTTATGTGATTACTAATATGGACGATATGATTTCAATATAAATAAAACATATCCTGCCATTCAATTTTTATAAAATGCTCATCCTAAAAATTATTATTAGGACCTATTTCCCATCATAATTCCAACAGCAACATCCATACCGAATAAATCTCACCATTAAGAAGTTTTATTTTTTAATTAGCAATGTGACATTGGTTCAAAAATGCGCTGGAACTAAGGAAGGTGCGAACAAGTCCCTGATATGAGATCATGTTTGTCATCTGGAGCCATGGAACAGGGTTCATCATGAG
>NZ_JAPCIT010000023.1:0-71804 GCF_027707385.1 Aeromonas sp. QDB54
TTGTCGCGTTGAGGAGGCGCATATTACGCTTCTCACTTCGAAAGTCAAGCGATTGTTTTCGCTTTTCTTTCGGCGCCTGCTTCGTAAGGAAGCTGGCTCATCAGGTTGGCGTGTTCTGCCGTGCTGGTAGGGGCGCATTATAGGGAGCCGCGCCGCGATGACAAGGGGAATTTTGCAAAAATTGGCATTTTTTGGCTTTCAGTAGTTCAAACGCCTATTTATCCAACAAAAAGCCCCGCAACCACGGGGCCAAGGCCATTCAGGACGATGGATTGCTATCTTTTTGACCAGAATTCCCGGGCAAAATCGCGCACTTTTTCCCAATCGGTAAACTCGAGGTCCTTGCTGGTATCCGTGCTACCACGAGTGATCTTCATGATCAGCTGGATGATGCGGGTCTGCCACCAGTTGTAGCGGGAGTATTGCAGCGCACCGGCAAACACCCCCAGGGTTTTCGGCTTCCAGGGGGAGAGGCGCAGAAACTTCTTCATATAGGCGTTGGTCTGCGGGGTCTGCTTCTCCGGCTTGCGAGCGGTCAGGTTGACGCAGAAGAAGGCTGCGTTGGCCACTTCCAGCTGTTCGTGATGAGCGTGGATGAAACTGAACAGACTGGGATGGAAGTTGCCATAACGAATGGAGGCACCGATCAGCACCTTCTTGAACTTGCTAAGATTGCACTTCGGCAGGGTATGCAGATCCTGCATCACCACCTCACAACCCTCGGTCTCTGCCAGCATGGCATCGACGATCTTTCGTGTTTGCCCGTCACGGGAAGAATAAAGCACCAGAATCTTGTCCATACCAACCTCAACTACGCCAGAATGCAGGGGTAAACAGTACCAGAAGAGTGAAGATTTCCAATCGGCCAAACAGCATGGCGACGACCAGTATCCATTGCGCCGTTGCCGAGATCTTGCCGAAGTTGGCCGACACCTCGCCCAGCCCCGGCCCCACGTTGGTAAACGCGGCCGCCACGGCGGAGAAAGCGGTCACCTCGTTCAAGCCGGTCATCAGCAGCAACAGCATAAAGATGAAGAACAGAATGATGTAGGTAGCAAAGTAGCCCCACACCGCCTCCACGATCCGCTCAGGCACGGCACGACGACCCAGTTTGAGGGTATAGATGGCGCGCGGGTGCACCAGCCGCTTCAGCTCGCGCATCCCCTGCAGGAACAGGATCATGAAGCGCATCACCTTGATGCCGCCCCCGGTACTGCCGGCGCAGCAACCGATGAAGGCGGAGAACATCAGCAGCATGGGTAGAAAGGAGGGCCACTCCGCATAGCTGGTCGTGCTGTAGCCGGTGGTCGTGCCCAGCGACACCGCCTGGAACAGACCGTGGTTGAGCGCCTCCTGCCAGGTGGCGTAATGACCGTGAAACAAGAGGGAAACGAAGCAGATCAACACCAGCACGCACTGGATGCTCAGAAACACCTTCAGCTCGGAGTCGCGCAGATAGTTGCTCAGCCGCACCGGCTTGTGGGCGAATACCATGAAGTGCAGGGCAAAGTTGACGCTCGCCAGCAGCAGAAACACCACTGTGATCAGGTTGATGGCCGGGCTGTTGAAAAAGCCGATGCTGGCGTCGTGGGTCGAGAAGCCGCCCACCGACAGGGTGGAGAAGGAGTGGCAGATGGCATCGAACAGGGTCATGCCCGCCATCCAGTAGGCCAGGGCGCAGAGGGAGGTGAGCAGCAGATAGATGAACCAGAGCGCCTTGGCCGTCTCGGCGATGCGCGGGGTGACCTTGTTGTCCTTGACCGGCCCCGGAATTTCGGCGCGATAGAGCTGCATGCCCCCGATGCCGAGCAGCGGCAGTATGGCCACCGCCAGCACTATGATCCCCATCCCCCCCAGCCACTGCAGCAGCTGGCGATAGAACAGAAACGCCTTGGGCAGGTTGTCCAGCCCGGTGAGCACGGTCGCCCCCGTGGTGGTCAGGCCGGAAAACGACTCGAAGAAGGCCTCCGACACCGTCATGCCGGGTACCTCTCCCAGCAGGAACGGCAAGGCCCCCACGCTGCCCAGCACCACCCAGAACAGCACGACGATGAGGAAGCCTTCCTTGGATCTGAGATCTTTCTTCTGATGGCGGTTGGGAAACCAGAGCGCGGCGCCGAGCAGCAGGGCGATGAAGAAGGAGTTGACGAACTCGGCACCACCGCCATCACGATAGCCAAAGGCGACCAGCGCGGGCAGCAACATGGTCGAACTGAACAGCGCGACCAGCAGGCCAACGATACGAATGATGCTCAGAATCTGCATTCCGGCTCCCTCTTCAGACTAAAAGAGCGATGGATTCTAGCCATCTAAGGGACGAAGGGATACCCGACCCTGGGTTCGGTCGGTCAATTCCTGTGCGATTCTGCTCCAAACAGCGGATTCCCACGCCACCTCCAAGGTGACACTGGCGCCGTAGTCGGCCGCCAGCAACTGGCCCTGATGCGCCTGGATCAGTGCTTCTACCGCTCCCATGTCGGTATAGTCGCACTGGATAAGGGAGGCTGTCTGCTGGCGCTTGATGCGGGTGTCGAGCTGCTTGAGGGCGGTGCCCACGCCACCGCCATAGGCCTTGACCAGGCCGCCAGTGCCCAGCAGAACCCCACCGTAATAGCGCACCACCACGGCGGCAATCTCCCCGAGACCGGCCCCCATCAGCTGAGCCAGCATGGGCTTGCCGGCGGTGCCAGAGGGCTCGCCGTCATCGCTGAAACCGTACACCTGACTGTCCTGCGGGGCACCGGCGACAAAGGCCCAGCAGTGATGCCGGGCCCCGGGATGTTGCTGTTTTATCTCGCCGATCCAGGCTTTGGCGGCCTCTACGGTGGGCGTGTGGGCGATATAAGTGATGAAGCGGCTCTTCTTGATCTCCTCACTCACCTCCAGCGGTGCAGCCGGTATGGAATAGTCTGCCGCCATCAGAGCCCTGCTTGTCTGGTCAGATTTTCCACCCCGTTGGCATGCAGTACCACGTTGTCTTCGATGCGAATGCCGCCATAGGGGCGCAGCGCCTCGACCTTGTTCCAGTTGACCCGCTTGCCCTGTTCACCGAGGCGCAGCGGCTCCAGCAAGCTGTCGATGAAGTAGAGCCCCGGCTCGATGGTGAACACCTGGCCCACTTCCATCACCCGGGTGCAGCGCAGATAGGGGAACTGTTCGGGGGCCGACAGGTGGGTGCCGCGCTCGTCCTGCATGAAGCCGCCGGCGTCGTGCACCTGCAGGCCGAGAAAGTGGCCGAGACCGTGGGGGAAGAAGACGTTGGTCACCCCGGTATGGATCATCTCGTCCACCGACATGTCCACCAGCTCGGTGGCTTGCAGCAGGCGCGCCAGTCGGTGGTGCATCTGCAGATGCAGCTCGCTGTAACGGCGACCCGGCTTGATCTCCTCGATGATCTCCTGCTGCTGGGCATCCAGCGCTGCTATCAGATCGGCAAACTCACCACGGCGCCAGGCCCAGGTCCGGGTGATGTCGGAGGCATAGCCGTGCACATCCACGCCGGCATCGATGAGGAAGGAGTACCGCTCCGCATCGGGTACCCGCTGAGCGGAGAGGTGGGTGTAGTGCAGGATGGCCGCATTGCGGTTGATGGCGACGATATTGCCGTAGGGCGCCTCATTGGCCCCCTGCCCGACCGCCTTCATGTAAGCCAGATTGATCTCGAACTCGCTCGCCCCCGCCATGAAGGAGTCTTTGGCCGCAATGTGGCCGCGTACCCCGATGCGGTTGGCATCGCGCAGGCATTCCAGCTCATAGGCCGTCTTGTAGGCACGATGATAATGCAGATAGTTGAGGACCGCCTCCGGATTGGGCTGGCCCAGCCCCAGCAGCTCGGCCACCTCCAGGTGGCCGCCCAGATAGGCCCACTCCTGCTTGTTGGCCGGCAGGTGATCGGCAACCTGCTCCGGGCGGGTCAGGAAGCGGATATCGAAGAAGTCGACCCAGAAGGCGTTGGGCAGCTCCGCCACCTTGTGCCAGAAATCCACCGGCCGGTAGAACAGCAGCACCGGCTTGTTCACGCCGTCCACCAGCAACCAGCAGTGGGGATTGTCCAGCACCGGCAACCAGGCCTTGAACTGGGGATTCACCTTGAAGGGGTAATCCTGATCATCGAGGAAGATGCGGTGGGTCTGGCCGGAGTGGATGGCCAGACCGCTCAGTCCCTGCTGTTGCAGTATGTCGCGGGTGCGCTGCTGCAAGGTGTCGAGGTGCTGGGCAAAAAGTTGGCTGTAGCTGCTCATGGCGTCCTGCTCCGGGAGAAATGTGGTTTCAGCATAACATCAAGCGAATCAAGGCTCGAACCGTCAAGCAATCGCTTCGTGAGGTAACGCATACGTTACAAGGCTTTTGTTATGAAACAAAAACCAACCATTAACAAATAAAAAACAATTCAATACACTGCCGGTAGATACATGCAGTCAGGGACTACTCATGCACAACCTTTGCCTGTGGCAACCGGATCAGGAGCGGATTCAGCAATCCAACCTCCAGCACTTCATGGCCGAGGTCAACCGCTTCCACGGCCTGCAGCTGCACAGCTACGCCCAGCTCTACCAGTGGTCGGTGGAGAAGACAACCCGTTTCTGGCCGCTGGTGTGGCAGCACTGTGGCGTCAAGGGAGAGCTCGGCAACATAGTGGCGGAGAACCGCCAGGAGATGCAGCGTACCCGCTGGTTCCCCGACAGCCGACTCAACTTCGCCGAAAACCTGCTGCGCCGCCAGGATGACACGCCGGCCATCATCTCCCGCATCGAGGGTAGCCCCAGCCAGACCTTGAGCTGGCGCGAGCTGGCGGATCAGGTCGCCAGGCTGGCCCAGTGGCTGCGTGGCCAGGGAATCGGCCGGGGCGATGTGGTGGCAGCCTACCTGCCCAATATCCCGGAAACCGTGGTGGCCATGCTGGCGACCACCAGCCTGGGGGCGATCTGGACCTCCACCAGCCCCGATTTCGGCGAAGCCAGCGTGGTGGAGCGCTTCGGCCAGACCCGGCCGCGTGTGCTGTTTGCGGTGGATGGCTATCGCTACAACGGCAAGGCCATCGACATTCAGGACAAAGTGGCGGGGGTCGTCGGCCAGATCGACAGCATAGAGCAGACGGTCATCATCCCCCTGCTCGGTCACCCCCTGCAGCTTGGCCACGACTGGCGCCAGATCCTGGCCGGTCAGCCGGATGCCAGCCTGCAGTTCGAGCCCATGGCCTTCAATGACCCGCTCTACATCCTCTATTCGTCCGGCACCACCGGCAAGCCCAAGTGCATCGTCCACGGCATCGGCGGCACCCTGCTGCAACATCTGAAAGAACATCAGCTGCACTGCGACATCAAGCCGGGGGAACGCATCTTCTACTTCACCACCTGCGGCTGGATGATGTGGAACTGGCTGGTGAGCGCGCTCGCCTCCGGCGCCACCCTGGTGCTCTACGACGGCTCCCCCTTCTACCCGGACGGCAACGTGTTGTGGGATCTAGCCCGCGACGAAGAGGTCGCCCTGTTCGGCACCTCGGCCAAATACCTGGATGCGCTGCACAAGCAGGGTTATACCCCGATCAAGACCCACCAGCTGCCGCAGTTGCGGCTGATCTGCAGCACCGGCTCCGTGCTCTCTCCCGAAGGGTTCGACTACGTCTATCAGCAGATCAAGCAGGACGTTCAGCTCAGCTCCATCTCGGGTGGCACCGACATCTGCTCCTGCTTCGTCATCGGCAACCCCATCAGCCCCGTCTACCGCGGTGAGAGCCAGGGACGCGGCCTCGGCCTCGCGGTGCAGGTATTCAACGAAGCGGGCCAGCCGGTGCAGGGTGAAAAGGGCGAACTGGTCTGCACCAAGCCCTTCCCGGCCCAACCCATCGGCTTTTGGGGGGACGCCAGCGGCGACAAGTACCACGCCGCCTACTTCGAACGGTTCGACAACATCTGGTGCCATGGCGACTGGATCGAGCTGACCCCGACCGGCGGCATCCTGTTCTACGGTCGCTCCGACGCCACCCTCAACCCGGGCGGCGTGCGCATCGGCACCAGCGAGATTTACCGCTACGTCGAGCAGCTGGAGGAAGTAGAAGAGAGCATCGTCATCGGCCAGCAGTGGCAACAGGACGAGCGGGTGGTGCTGTTCGTCAAGCTCAAGCCAGGCCTCATGCTGGACGAAGCGCTGCGCGAGCGCATCCGCCAGCAGGTGCGCCTGCACTGCACCGCCCGTCACGTGCCGGCCCGCATCCTGCAGGTGGACGCCATTCCGCGCACCAAGTCCGGCAAGATAGTGGAGCTGGCGGTGCGGGAAGTGGTGCACAACCGGCCCGTCAACAACACCCACGCCCTCGCCGATCCCGAAGTGCTGAGCCAGTATCGCGACCGGCCAGAGCTGGCCAGTTGAGGCCACACAAGGTTAATAAAGGCGTCATCAGACGCCTTTATTTTGGTTGTTAATCTGAGGCGAGCTTTTACTCGAGATCTGTTAAACGAATGTTTTAAATAGGTGTTGAAATTGTCTTCTTTTGGATCAATAGTGAGCCTCGCCCCCTGCTGGGGATAAAGGAGCACCACCCCCCCACCATGTGGGAACAAGGAGACACTCTCATGATCTACCAAGGCGAAACCCTGACGGTCAGCTACCTCGAAGACGGCATTGCCGAGTTGAGGTTCGATGCTCCGGGTTCAGTCAACAAGCTGGATCGCGCTACCCTGCTCTCCCTGAGCGAAGCGATCGCCGCATTACAACAAGAACGTGAACTAAAAGGTCTGATCCTAACCTCCGGCAAAGACGCCTTTATCGTCGGCGCCGACATTACCGAATTCCTGGAACTGTTCGATCTGCCGCAGGCTGATCTGCTCGGCTGGCTGAAAAAGGCCAACGACATCTTCAGCGCCATCGAAGATCTGCCGGTGCCCACCCTCTCCGCCATCAAGGGCCACGCCCTGGGCGGCGGCTGCGAGACCATTCTCTCCACCGACTTCCGTCTGGCAGACACCACAGCCAAGATTGGCCTGCCCGAGACCAAGCTCGGCATCATGCCGGGCTTTGGCGGCACCGTCCGTCTGCCACGGGTGATCGGCGCCGACAACGCGCTCGAGTGGATCACCACCGGCAAGGATTACCGTGCCGATGACGCCCTCAAGGTGGGTGCCATCGATGCCGTGGTCGCCCCCGACGCGCTGCAGGGCGCTGCGCTGCAGATGATCAAGGACGCGATCAAAGGCAAGCTGGACTGGCAGGGCCGCCGCGCCGCCAAGAAGGCCCCGCTGCGCCTCTCCAAACTGGAAGCCATGATGAGCTTCACCACCGCCGCCGGCATGGTTGCCGCCGTGGCGGGCAAACACTATCCGGCGCCGATGACGGCGGTAAAAACCGTCGAAGCCGCTGCCGGCATGAGCCGTGACGAGGCGCTGGCCGTCGAGGCGCAAGGCTTCATCAAGCTGGCCAAGACCGATGTCGCCAAGGCGCTGGTCGGTATCTTCCTGAACGATCAGCACATCAAGGCGCTGGCCAAGAAGGCCGCCAAACAGGCGAGCAAGGCCACTGGCCACGCCGCCGTACTGGGTGCCGGCATCATGGGGGGCGGCATCGCCTACCAGTCTGCCAGCAAGGGCATCCCGGCGGTGATGAAGGACATCAACGAGAAGGCACTGGCACTTGGCATGAATGAGGCCACCAAGCTGCTCAACGGCCAGCTCGAGAAGGGCCGCATCGACGGTATCAAGATGGGCCAGGTGCTCTCAGCCATCACCCCGACCCTCAGCTATGACAACGTCAAGCATGTGGATGTGGTAGTGGAAGCCGTGGTCGAGAACCCGAAAGTGAAGGCCGCCGTACTGGGCGAAGTGGAAGGGATCATCGGCGAAGACGCCGTGCTCGCCAGCAACACCTCCACCATCCCCATCTCTCTGCTGGCCAAGGGACTGAAGCGCCCGCAAAACTTCTGCGGCATGCACTTCTTCAACCCGGTGCACCGCATGCCGCTGGTGGAGATCATCCGCGGCGAGCAGACCTCCGATGAAACTATCAACCGCGTGGTGGCCTACGCCGCCGCCATGGGCAAGTCCCCGGTCGTGGTCAACGACTGCCCGGGCTTCTTCGTCAACCGGGTGCTGTTCCCCTACTTCTTCGGCTTCAACAAGCTGGTTGCCGATGGCGCCGACTTCGCCGCCGTCGACAAGGTGATGGAGAAGGAGTTTGGCTGGCCCATGGGCCCCGCCTACCTGCTGGACGTGGTCGGCATCGACACCGGCCACCATGCCGGTGACGTGATGGCGCAGGGCTTCCCGGCACGCATGAGCAAGGAAGGCCGTACCGCCATCGACGTGATGTACGAAGTGAGCCGCTTCGGTCAGAAGAACGGCAAGGGCTTCTACGCCTACGAGCAGGACAAGAAGGGCAAGCCGAAGAAGGTGGCCGACGCCGCCAGTTACGATCTGCTGGCCCCCATCGCCAAGCCGAAACAGGATTTCGACAAGGACGCCATCATCGCCCGCATGATGATCCCGATGATCAACGAGGTGGTGCTCTGTCTGGAAGAGGGCATAGTCGCCACGCCAGCCGAAGCCGACATCGCGCTGGTCTACGGTCTGGGCTTCCCTCCCTTCCGCGGCGGCGTGTTCCGCTATCTGGACACCATTGGTCTGGATCGCTACGTGGCCATGGCCGACCAGTATGCCGACTTGGGCCCGCTCTACCGCGTCAGCGACAAGCTGCGTGAGATGGCCGCCCAGGGCAAAACCTTCTACTGATTGCGGAAAGGAGATCCATTCATGAAAGACGTAGTCATTGTCGACTGTATCCGGACCCCGATGGGCCGGTCCAAGGGCGGCGCCTTCCGCAACGTGCGTGCAGAAGACTTGTCCGCGCACCTGATGAAATCCATCCTGCTGCGCAACCCCAACCTCGACCCGAACGAGATCGAGGATATCTACTGGGGCTGCGTGCAGCAGACCCTGGAGCAGGGCTTCAACATTGCCCGTAACGCCGCGCTGCTGGCCGGCATTCCCAAGCAGGTGGGGGCGGTCACCGTCAACCGCCTGTGCGGCTCCAGCATGCAGGCGCTGCACGATGCCTCTCGCGCCATCCAGGTGGGTGATGGGGACATCTTCATCATCGGCGGCGTCGAGCACATGGGTCACGTGCCGATGAGCCACGGGGTGGACTTCCACCCCGGCATGGCCAAGTCGGTGGCGAAAGCCTCCGGCATGATGGGGCTGACCGCCGAGATGCTCGGCAAGCTGCATGGCATCAGTCGTCAGCAGCAGGACGAGTTTGCCGCCCGCTCCCACCGCCGCGCTCACGCGGCCACCGTGGAAGGGCGTTTCGCCAAGGAGATCGTCGGGCTGGAAGGTCATGACGCCAGCGGTGCCCGCTTCTTCTACGACTACGACGAAGTGATCCGCCCCGAGACCACGGTGGAAACCCTGAGCCAGCTGCGCCCGGTGTTCGACCCGATCAACGGCACCGTCACCGCCGGCACCTCATCGGCGCTGTCCGATGGCGCCGCCGCCATGCTGGTGATGAGTGCGGAGCGCGCCAAGGCGCTCGGCCTCACCCCGCGCGCCCGGGTGCGCGCCATGGCCGTCGCCGGCTGCGATGCCGCCATCATGGGTTACGGCCCGGTGCCGGCCACCCAGAAGGCGCTCAAGCGGGCCGGCCTGACCATCGGTGACATCGACCTGTTCGAGCTGAACGAGGCGTTTGCCGCCCAGTCCCTGCCCTGCGTGAAGGATCTGGGTCTGCAAGACGTGGTGGACGAGAAGGTGAACCTGAACGGCGGCGCCATCGCGCTGGGTCACCCGCTCGGCTGCTCCGGCGCCCGCATCTCCACCACCCTGCTCAACCTGATGGAAGAGAAGGACGCCACCCTGGGGGTTGCCACCATGTGCATCGGCCTGGGTCAGGGCATCGCCACCGTGTTCGAACGAGTGTAAGTAGCACCCCGGCCGGCTCGCCGGTCGGGGCTGTATTGACAGACAGGAGCCCGCTCCTGCTTCCCGGCGAAGCGGGCTCCTGTCAGCGGTTTTGGGGTCGGTCTGACCGGCCCGTCATCGAGTCTGTGGAGTGCGCCACACGGGGTGCACTTCTGCCGTCGGAATCTGCGTATTGGCCGGCCCGTTTGGGTCGGCCTTTTTTATTTGCACGGCAGGATATGGGAGGATATTGCCCATAACCTCACATTAGATGGGGGGCTTGCTTGCTTTTTGCGCCCCTGACAGGTTCAATCTGCACAAAAAAATGGGTGGATGCACATACATATGTCAACGAGCAAACAACTGCTGATCGTCGACGACGACCAAGAGATCCGCGAGCTGCTCAACGAATACCTGACCAGGGCCGGCTTCGAGGTATTGACCGCAGCGGAGGGCAACGAGATGCGCAAGCAGCTCGCCCAGCACAACCCGGACCTCATCATTCTCGATATCATGATGCCGGGTGACGACGGCTTTACCCTCTGCCAGCAGATCCGTCGCGACTCCCAGGTGCCCATCATCATGCTGACCGCCGCCTCCGACGAAGCGGACCGGGTGATCGGCCTCGAACTCGGTGCCGATGACTACATCGCCAAGCCGTTCAGCCCGCGCGAACTGCAGGCCCGCATCAAGGCGCTGCTGCGCCGCGCCGAATTCCGCCAGCCGGAGAAAGAGAAAGAACCGAGCCGCCGGCTGCGTTTCGCCGAGTGGACCCTGGATACCCTGAGCCACCAGCTGACCCACGAGGACGGCAGCCTGCTGGACCTCTCCGGCAGCGATGCCCTGCTGCTCGGCATGTTCCTGCAACAGCCCGGCGTGGTGCTGGACCGGGATACCATCTCGGATGCCACCCGCGGTCGCGAGAGCCTGCCGATGGAGCGCGGCATCGACGTGCAGATCAGCCGCCTGCGCCAGAAGCTGGGTGACAACGGCAAGAGCCCGCGCATCATCAAGACCATTCGCGGCAGTGGCTACATGCTGATCGCCGAGGTGCACGAGATCCCATGAATACCAGATGGTTCTGGCGGGCACTGGTGCCCCGTTCCCTGCTGTCGCGGATGCTGCTGCTGCTGCTGCTGGCGATCCTGCTCTCCCAGACCATCCTCACCGGCATCTGGATGCAGCAGATCCAGAAGCGGGAGCTGGAAGGCATGCTCAGCACCACCCGCAACCTGGCGCTGTCGGCCGCCTCCACCGTCAACTTCTTCAAATCCTTGCCGCTGCAGTATCGCCACATCGCGCTGGACCAGCTGCGCAACATGGGCGGCAGCCGCTTCTTCGTGTCGCTGAACGAAGAGGAGATCCACATCAGCGCCATCCCCGACAGCGAGCGCAAGACGCTGGTGCTCAAAGAGGTGCAGGGGGTGCTGACCCGCAAGCTCTCCGACGCCATGGCGATCAAGGTGGATTTCTCGCGCCCCGAAGAGCTGCACGTCTTCAACAACGACACTCTGCTGGCGGATTTGCCCTCCTCCTGGGCCCGCTACACCCTGTCGCTGGAGCCGATCAATCCGCCTGTGCTGGTGACCCAGATCGAGATAGAACCGGGCGAGTGGCTCTATCTGGCGGCCCTGCTGCCGGCCCCCTACATGACACTCGACGATACCGTCATGCCCAGCAACCAGGTGCGCTTCATCGCCCTGATGACGGTGTTCCTCTGCTTCTTCACCTTCCTGCTGGTGCGCTGGCAGACCCGGCCGCTGCGCCGGTTGGCCAAGGCGGCGGTCAACCTCGGCAAGGACATCGACCAGCCCTCGCTGAAAGAGGAAGGGGCCTCCGAGATCGTGGCGGCCACCCGCGCCTTCAACATCATGCAGCACCGCATCCGCCGCTATATCGACGATAGAGAGCGGTTGTTCAGCTCGATTTCCCACGACCTCAAGACCCCCATCACCCGGCTGCGGCTGCGGGTCGAGCTGCTCGACGACGAGCAGCAGACCGCCAAGTTCAACAAGGACCTGGACGAGCTGGAGCTGATGGTGAAAGGGGCGCTGCAGACGGTGAAAGACACCGACATCCACGAGAACATCGAGCAGCTCGACATCGACGCCATGCTGGAGCAGATGGCGGAGGCCATGAACCTGCACGACGAGCGGCTGACCATCGAAGGCCACTGCAAGCAGCCCTACCGCGGCAAGCCGCTAGCTCTCAAGCGCTGCATCGGCAACCTGGTGGACAACGGCATCAAGTACGGCCAACGGGTGCGCATCATCATCATGGACGACGAGGAGATGCTGATCCTGTTCATCATGGACGAGGGTCCCGGCCTGCCGGAGGATCAGTTCGAACGCATCTTCGAGCCCTACTATCGGCTCAGCACGGATCTGGCCGGCACCGGTCTGGGTCTGGGCATTGCCCGCAACATAGCCCACGCCCACGGCGGCGATCTGGTGCTGGAAAATCGTCCGCAGGGCGGCCTGCAGGCCACCCTCTCCCTACCAAGGCAGTAACCTTATGAAGTGGTTGTCTTTTTCTGTCATCGTCCTACTCTCTGCGCCCGTTGCCGCCTCTCAGGTGGAGGTACTGCACTGGTGGACCTCCGGCGGCGAGGCCAGGGCGGTGGAGGTGCTCAAGTCCGAGTGGACCGAGCAGGGCAACCAGTGGAACGACTTCGCTGTACAGGGGGGTGGCGGCAAGAGCGCCATGACGGTGCTGAAAAGCCGGGCACTGGCGGCCAATCCGCCGGAGGCGGCCCACCTCAAGGGGTTCGAGCTGCGGGAGTGGGCCGGGCTCGGCTTCCTGCGCGATCTCACCCCCATGGCCGAACACCTCGGCTGGTATCCCCAGTTGCCGCCCATGGTGCGAGAGACCCTCAGCCAGAACGGCGCCCTGATGGCGGTACCGACCGGGATCCATCGGGTCAACTGGCTGTGGCTCAACCGCAAGATCTTCGAGCGCAACAAGCTGACTCCGCCCACCAGCTGGGCCCAGTTCGTGACCGTGGCCGATCGGCTCAAGCAGCAAGGGATCACCCCGCTCGCCATCGGCAACGAGCCCTGGCAGCTGGCGGTACTGTTCGAGACGGTGGCACTCGGCGAGGGCGGCAAGGCGTTCTATCGCAAAGCCTTCGTGGAACAGGACAGCACCACCCTGACCGGCCCCGACATGGTGCGGGTGCTGACCCGCTTTCAGCAGCTGCGCGGCTATGTACCGGAGAAATACGCCGGCCTGAAATGGCACCAGGCCACCAACCTGCTGGAGAGCGGTGGCGCCGCCATGCAGATAATGGGGGACTGGGTGAAGGGCGAACTGAGCGCCGGCAACTACCGGCCCGGCGAGGATATCGAGTGCCTGCCGAGCCCCGGCAGTGCCAACCTGTTCAGCTACAACCTCGACTCCATCGCCATGTTCAAGCAGCGGGATCCCGCCCAGCTGCAGGCCCAGGGCGAGCTGGCCCAGCTGCTGATGACGCCGAAATTCCAGCAAGAGTTCAACCGGGTGAAGGGCTCGATCCCGGCACTGACCAAGCCGGACATGAGCAAGTTCGACCGCTGCGCCATCCGCTCCTATCAGGATTTTCTGCTGGCGGAGCGGGAGGGCAACCTGCTGCCCAGCATGGCGGAGGGGATGGCGACGCCGACCAACATGCGCCAGGCGATCATGGATGTGCTGAGCAACTTCTTCAACGACCCCAGAGCCAACCCGCAGCAGACTGCACTGCATCTGGAGCGGGCCATGCGCTCGACCCGCTGACGCTTTTCGCTGCGGCCAGAAACGACAAAGGCGGATGAGATATCCGCCTTTGTCGTTGTGAAAATATTGGGGTCAGGATTGATCGTTTTCGTCCTCATCCTCGTCGTAGTAATCGCTGAGCTCGATCCAGAGCCCCAGTCCGATCATCACCATGGAACCGAACCAGGTGCCGGTGTTACCGATCGGGCTGCCCATCACTATCATGGCGAAAGACAAGAACCCCATGCCTGCGTAGGCTTGTAATCTGCCGTAGGAGACCTGCATATTCACACCTCCTTGTTGAATATGGTTCAATTTTTATATTACTCATACGGCGGGGAGTGGGTAGGCCCAGATAACACTTTGGTTACATATGCTGCCAGTTGCCGGAGTGGTTTGATTATTTTTTCGCCGTGAGTATCATTGGCAGCTGATTTGGTTGAAGGTTGATTATTGATGAGTGCTTTATTCTACGACGCAACTCACGAGTTGGACGCAATCGGGCTTCGTTGCCCCGAGCCAGTGATGATGGTTCGTAAAAAAGTGCGGTTGATGGCTGACGGGGAGACCCTGCTGGTCAGTGCCGACGACCCCTCAACCACCCGCGACATCCCCAGTTTCTGCCGCTTCATGGATCACACCCTGGTCGCCAGCGAGACAGAGCAGGCCCCTTACCGCTATCTGATCCGCAAGGGTCAGTGAGCCCCAACACCGGAGCAATCCATGCCAGCCATTACCCGAATCGGCACCACCCAGCGTTGGTCTGACGTGGTCATTCACAACGGCACCCTCTACGTGGTGGAAGTACCCGCCACCGATACCGCCGATATTCACCAGCAGACCCGTGAAGTGCTGGAAAGCCTGCAGCGCCTGCTGGCAGCCAACGGCTCCGGCGTCGACAAGATCCTGATGGCCAACATCTACCTCAAGGACATCGCAGACATCGCGGCCTTCAACGAGCAGTGGGATGCCTGGATCCCGGCTGGCACCGCGCCGGTCCGCGCCTGCGTGCAGGCCCGTCTGGCCCACGAAGGCTACAAGGTCGAAGTTCAGCTCACCGCAGCCGTCTAAGCAAAACGGGATGCCTGGCTCCCCTGATGCCGACACAGCCCCCTGTCCGCGCCTGCGTACAGGCCCGCCTGGCCCACGAAGGCTACAAGGTCGAAGTGCAGCTGACTGCCGCCGTCTAAAGCCCGCAACGCCGAATAACAAAAGGCCCCGCCATCGCTGGCGGGGCCTTTTTCATGGCTGCAAACCGGACTGCTTAGGCGGTCGGGGTCAGGGTGATGGTCACCCGACGGTTCTGGGCCTTGCCTTCGGCGGTGCTGTTGGTGGCAACCGGCTGATCCGGGCCCACGCCGCTGGTGGAGATCCGGCTGCCAGTCACACCCTGGCCGATCAACTGGGCGGCGACGGCATCGGCGCGCTGGGCGGAGAGCTTCATGTTCAGTTCGCGGGAGCCGGTGCTGTCGGTGTGACCGACCACGTTCAGGCGGGTCTTGTCGAACTCACCGACCACCATGGCCACACCGGACAGGGTGTTGGCACCGGCCGCTTTCAGCTGGGCGCTGGAGCTGTCGAAGGTGACGTTGTTCGGCATGTTGAGGATCAGCTGGTCACCGTTGCGGGTCACGCTGACACCGGTGCCCTGCAGCTTCTCGCGCAGCTTGGCTTCCTGCACATCCATGTAGTAGCCGATACCACCGCCCAGCGCGGCGCCGGCGGCCACGCCGGTCAGGATCCCTTTCTTGCGGTCACCCTTGCTGGAGGAGAGCGCGCCCACGGCGGCGCCAGTGGCCGCGCCAGCCAGCGCGCCCCAGGCGCCCTTGGAGGTCTGGGATTCACCAGTGTAGGGGTTGGTGGTACAGCCGGTCAGGGCTACGAGCAGGGCAACGGCGGGAACAAGTGTCTTGAAATGCATGAAAAACCTCTAAAAAACCGACTCAAATCCAAAGAGGGCGCATTCTACCCCAGAGCTGTGCCAAGGTGTGACGCTGTCGATGCAGATCCCCCCATCTGCCACGCATGGCTGCCGCTCGGGCAGAGGTATGCGCCCCGAACCTCGCTGACGTTTCACGGTCAGCGCGAACAACACATCGGCCCACGCCCCCCAGATGCGGGTTGCCGACCCGGTGACATTACCGCCAGAGTGAGGCTCCCCCACAACGGAGCCAGCCCATGTCTTCACTCGCCCATTCCGCCCTGCTCATCATCGACATGCAGGTCGGCCTGCTGCATGGCCCGGAGGCGCCCCATGCCGGCCCACAGCTACTGGCCAACATCAACCGGCTTGCCGATGCCGCCCATAGTGCCGGCATCCCCGTACTGGCGGTACGCCACACAGGCCCGACCGGTAGCCCCATCGCTGCGGGCAGCCCCCTCTGGCAACTGGTGCCCGAGCTGGCCGTGACCGCAGCCGACCTCGTGTTCGACAAACAGCGACCAAGTGCCTTTCACGGCACAGCCCTCGATAGCTGGCTGAAGCAGCGCGGGGTACAGACCCTGCTCGTCACCGGCATGAAAACCCAGTACTGCATAGATACCACCTGCCGGGCGGCAGCGGATCTCGGTTATTCCGTGGTACTGGTCAGCGATGCCCACACCTGCATGGATACCCAGACACTTGCCGCAACCCAGATCATCGCTCACCACAACGCCACCCTGGCCGGCCCCTTCGTCCAGCTGATGAGCAGCGATGAGGTGTGCGAGGCGCTGACTCATACCCTTCAGCCCGGATAATTCTGGGCTCAAGATGCAAAAGGGAGGCATCAGCCTCCCTTCTCTTTTACCTTGCGCCCGGTTTATTGGCGCGCAGGCCCCTGCTGGCACTCGGCGTGACAGGGGCAGGTCACCAGATGATCGTTCACCATCCCCACCGCCTGCATGAAGGCGTAGCAGATGGTGCTGCCGACGAAGGTGAAGCCGCGTTTCTTGAGCGCCTTGGACATGGCATCCGACTCCGCTGAGGTCGCCGGAATGTCGCCGTTGCCCTGGCGCTGGTTGACGATGGGGGCGCCGCCCACGAAGCCCCACAGATAATCGACAAAGTCGACGCCTTCGGCCTCCAGCGCCAGATAGGCCCGGGCATTTTTGATGATCGACTGCACCTTGAGCCGGTTGCGGATGATGCCGCTGTCCTGCATCAGCCGCGCCACATCCTGCTCGTCGAACTGCGCGATGCGCACCGGATCAAAATCCGCATAGGCGCGATGGTAGCTCTCGGTGCGTTTCAGTATGGTGATCCACGACAGCCCCGCCTGCTGGCCGTCGAGGCAGAGCTTGGCAAACAGCTCGCGCGAATCATGGACCGGCCTTCCCCACTGTTTGTCATGGTATTCGATGTATTCCGGGTCCTTGGTCACCCAGGCGCAACGCAACTCCATTCCCTCTCTCCTGTCATTTCATCCAATCCCCGAGGTCGATGCCAACCCGGGCGTGGGAGTGCCGACAACCCCTCCCGCCCAGGCCCGGCGCAGTGCCATCCCGTGAATCCGCTGCAATTTCGCCTATTATCCGACCATGCCAGACGGTATACTCCCTCGGTTCACATTCAGCAAATCTTGCTCTGATTTTCACTTCGCGCGAAAAAAATTATGCAAAAATTCGATGTCAAAACCTTTCAGGGCCTGATCCTGCAGCTGCAGGACTATTGGTCCCGCCAGGGCTGTACCATCATTCAGCCGCTGGATATGGAAGTGGGTGCCGGTACTTCCCACCCCATGACCTGTCTGCGTGCCCTGGGCCCGGAGCCCATCGCCTGCGCTTACGTGCAACCGTCCCGCCGTCCGACCGACGGCCGCTACGGTGAAAACCCGAACCGCCTGCAGCACTACTACCAGTTCCAGGTGATCATCAAGCCTTCCCCCGACAACATTCAGGAACTCTATCTGGGCTCCCTGAAAGAGCTGGGCATGGATCCTGAAATCCATGACATCCGCTTCGTGGAAGACAACTGGGAAAACCCGACACTGGGTGCCTGGGGTCTGGGTTGGGAAGTGTGGCTGAACGGCATGGAAGTAACCCAGTTCACCTACTTCCAGCAGGTTGGCGGCCTCGAGTGCAAGCCGGTCACCGGCGAGATCACCTACGGTCTCGAGCGTCTGGCCATGTACATTCAGGGCGTAGACAGCGTCTACGATCTGGTCTGGTCTGACGGCCCGCTGGGCAAGACCACCTACGGCGACGTGTTCCACCAGAACGAAGTGGAGCAATCCACCTACAACTTCGAACACGCCGATGTAGAGTTCCTGTTCCACTGCTTCGAGCAGTACGAGAAGGAAGCCCAGCACCTGCTGGCACTGGAAAAACCGCTGCCGCTGCCTGCCTACGAGCGCATCCTCAAAGCCGCTCACTCCTTCAACCTGCTGGATGCCCGCAAGGCCATCTCGGTCACCGAGCGTCAGCGCTACATCCTGCGCATTCGCACCCTGACCAAGGCCGTGGCAGAGGCATACTACGCCTCCCGCGAAGCGCTGGGCTTCCCTATGTGTCAGCGCAGTGAGAACAAGCAAGGTTAAGGAACGGACATGGCACAACATACATTTCTGGTAGAGATCGGTACTGCTGAGCTGCCGCCCAAAGCCCTGCGCTCCCTGGCCGAAGCCTTTGCCGACAACCTCAAAAGCGAACTGACCAAGGCCGATCTGGCCTTCGGCGACGTCGAGTGGTTTGCCTCACCGCGCCGTCTGGCGCTGAAGGTGAGCGAACTGGCTGGCGAACAGCCGAGCAAGAGCGTCGAGAAGCGCGGCCCGGCCGTGTCTCAGGCGTTCGATGCCGAAGGCAAGCCGACCAAGGCTGCCGAAGGCTGGGCCCGTGGCAACGGCATCACCGTTGAACAGGCCGAGCGTCTGGTCACCGACAAGGGCGAGTGGCTGGTTCACACCGCCAAGGTCGAAGGCCGTCCGGCCAAAGAATTGCTGGGCGAACTGGTTGCCTCCGCACTGGCCAAGCTGCCCATCCCGAAAATGATGCGTTGGGGCGACAAGACCATCCAGTTCGTGCGTCCGGTGTTCACCGTGACCCTGCTGCTGGATGGGGAGCTGGTGCCCGCTCACATTCTGGGTATCGACTCCGCCCGCACTATTCGCGGTCACCGCTTTATGGGCGAGAGCGAATTCACCATCGACAACGCCAGCCAGTACCCGCAGATCCTGCAGGAGCGCGGCATGGTGATTGCCGATTTCATGGCGCGCAAGGCCAAGATCAAGGCTGACGCCGAAGCGGCCGCTGCCGCCTTCGGTGGCGTTGCCGATCTGGACGACGCCCTGCTGGAAGAAGTGACCGCACTGGTCGAGTGGCCGGTGGTGCTGACCGCCAACTTCGAAGAGAAGTTCCTGGCCGTTCCGGCCGAGGCGCTGGTGCACACCATGAAAGGTGACCAGAAGTACTTCCCGGTCTACGACAAGAACGGCAAGCTGCTGCCGAAGTTCATCTTCGTCACCAACATCGAGTCCAAAGACCCGAGCCAGATCATCAGCGGCAACGAGAAGGTGGTTCGCCCCCGCCTCTCTGACGCCGAGTTCTTCTTCAAGACCGACCTCAAGCAGACCCTGGCCTCCCGCCTGCCGCGCCTTGAAACCGTGCTGTTCCAGCAACAGCTGGGCACCGTCAAGGCCAAGGTCGAGCGCATCGAGACCGTTGCCGGCTTTATCGCCGAGCGTATCGGTGCCGACGTGGCTCAGGCCAAGCGTGCCGGTCTGCTCTCCAAGTGTGATCTGATGACCAACATGGTCGGCGAGTTCACCGACACCCAGGGTGTCATGGGGATGCACTACGCCCGTCACGATGGCGAAGACGAAGCAGTTGCCGTGGCCCTCAACGAGCAGTACATGCCGCGCTTTGCCGGCGATGCCCTGCCGTCCGGTCTGGTTGCCTGCGCCGTCGCGCTGGCCGACAAGTTCGACACCCTGGCCGGTATCTTCGGCATCGGCATGCTGCCGAAGGGTGACAAGGACCCGTTCGCCCTGCGTCGCGCCGCCATCGGCGCCCTGCGCATCATGACCGAGAAGCAGCTGGACTTGGATCTGGTTGAACTGGTTGAAGAAGCGGTACGCGTCTACGGCGACAAGCTGACCAACAAAACCGTCGTCACCGACGTGGTCGACTTTATGCTGGGCCGCTTCCGCGCCGCCTATCAGGACGAAGGCATCGGTGCCGACGTGGTGCTGGCCGTACTGGCCCGCCGCCCGACCCGTCCGCTTGACTTCGATCGTCGCGTCAAGGCCGTCAGCCACTTCCGCACGCTGGATGCCGCACTGGCACTGGCTGCCGCCAACAAGCGCGTGAGCAACATTCTGGCCAAGGTTGAAGGCGAACTGCCGACTGCCGTCAAACCGGAACTGCTGGTCGATGCCGCCGAGAAGGCGCTGGCCACCCAGGTTACCGAACTGCAAGCCGAACTGGCCCCGCTGTTCGCCGCTGGTGACTATCAGGCTGCCCTCACCCGTCTGGCCGCCCTGCGCGAGCCGGTCGACACCTTCTTCAACGAAGTGATGGTGATGGCAGAAGACGAGGCCCTCAAGGCCAACCGTCTGGCACTGCTGAACAACCTGCGCAACCTGTTCCTGCAAGTGGCGGATATCTCCCTGCTGCAGTGATCTTGGTTGAGTAAGTGATATAAAAAACGGCGCCGAAAGGCGCCGTTTTTTTATAAAGCATTCTTCATAGTTTGAAAAAGGATGTATCAAATTCACCCTGTAAATTCAACCTATCCTATTGCTGGTAAAATAGGTAAAAATTCAAAAAAATAACAACCGCAGCCCCATTAATTCATTCTATTCTATCAGATTAGACTCTATTTAATTGCAAGATAGTTCGTCAAACCACAAAAGAAGTGCGTAAACAGTACCATCTTCAGTTAGTTTATTTGAATGAACGTAATCATAGAATCTATTTTCAATGTTTTTAGATGATGTTAGCTCATTGAAAATACAAGATGCCTTAGATTTATTTTTCTCTGAAACTTTTTGAAGTGACAGCATTACCAAAGGTAATATTTCATCTTGCCTTTTCTTGCAGTTAACCGCATTTATGTAGTCAGAACACTCGAGTGTCATTAATAATGAGGCATCGCCTGCATTATTAACATAATAATTTGAAAATGTTGCTGGCTCTGGCTTTGCACAGCCAAACAAGGCCATGATATATATAGTAAATATAAATTTCATGTTCATTACAAGCGTCCGATACAACTAGGTGATGCCCCACCTTCTCTACTATACGCACTTCTTAAGCCACAACGGTTACCCTGAGCATCCAAGTCTGCCGGACAAGCACAATTACCCTCATAGCTGTTGGAACTACTTCCCCCTCCTCCCTGCGCAGCTGCAACTACACCAACTATTGCTAGAGTACCCAGAACAACATCTGCACTCACAGCCCCACCACACTTCAAATAGTTATATTTCACCTTTTCTGCAGCATATTTTTCCTTACTGCAATAATATGGACTCATACAGCCAGAGATACATAACGAGAGAATTAAAATTAATTTTTTCATTTCTTATAACACTTCATGATTTATTTGTTTGGCAAGCATTTATAATATATGTTGATACAAAAGCAACTCCGATTTAAATTATAAATGACTCCATGCGAAATTTTAAAAAATGCTTTTGTAATTAGGTGTTGAACTATCAACATATTAACCTTACCAGCTTTTATTATCTTTTTGGAGACTTCGATGATAATCAAGTTGATATTTTCAACACTTTATTGATATTAATCATATTTATTATATTAAAATTCACTATTTTTCCTCCTAGCTGTATAAATCGAACCTTCCACCAGCACGCCAATAGCTCGTAGGTTCGATTAGCAGTCAGGCATAATCGGACGTTCGCGTAAATAGATTCTCCCGCCATGACAGCAAGCCAAAATTTCCCCTGCGGCTGGCCGCCTCTGTTGCACGGCAACAACCTCAACAAAAACCTCTCGTTCGTCCGATTATGCTGCGTCAATCGAACCTACGATTCCTGTGCCAATGCGGCAATGATCTGCTCCACGCTCTGGGTGACCGACAGGGTGGCGCTATCCAGCACCAGACGCTCCCTGTCCCAGGGTTGATAGTCGCGATCGATCACCGCCTGCCAATCCGGCAATGCCAGCCCCTCGATATCCACCGTCCGGTTTTCGACCCGCTCGCGGTGCAGCTTCGGATTGGAGCAGACCATCTCGACATCGAGACAGGGCACCCCGACCGAGAGGGCGATGTCGTGGTAAGCATCCCGGGTGAGCTGGATGGGGTTAACGGAATCCGTGATGACGATCGAGCCGAGTTTCAGGTTTTCTCTGGCCAACCCATAGGCAACGAAATAACCGGCCGGCCCCATCTCGTTACCCTCCTGCTCAGCGGCACGAATAGCCTGCTCTATGGTATCGATGCGCAGGTAGACGGCGCCCAACCGCTGGGCCAGCGCTCGCGCTATGGTGCTTTTTCCGCTGCCCGGCAAACCACTGAAGATGATCAGCATGTTCCATTCCCGTGATAAAAGAAGAACCCGAGCCATAGGGTATCGGATTGCCATCGCGCTCACAGCGTCTGATTCAAAGCTGCACGGGATATCCCCGCCACGTATCTCACCTGTTCATGCCAACTCGGCCGGGACGATATCTCTGACCCGGATAGGCAGCCCGCCGATTTGGGCATATCTTGTCGGGGCGGCTCTGCCAGGGTGACAGGGCCCCTTCACGAGGTGCAACGATGAAACGAGCAATCCAGGCCGCCCTGCTGGCCGTCACCATGGCCGCCGGTGCGCAGGCCGCCGACAAGGTCACCACGGTTCCGGTACAGTTTGCCAAGGGGGCCCACAGCGCCCAGCTCAAGGGCAGCTTCACCGGCTATGACACCATCCATTACACGCTAGTGGCCAAGGCGGGCCAGACCATGACGGTCAAGATCGGCGGCAGCAGCAACGCCAACTTCAATGTCTTCGCCCCCGGCGCTCAGCCCGGTCAGGCCGAGGCGCTGGGCAGCAACGATGGCGATGGTCAGTGGCAAGGCGCTCTGCCCGCCTCCGGCAAGTACCTGATCCAGGTCTATCAGATGCGCGCCTCCGCCCGCCGTGGCGAGCAGGTGCCCCACACCCTGTCGGTCAGCATCCAGTAAACCCCGCCCACGCGATGCCCGTGCAACCACCGTCATGCCCCATCCCGGGGTGGGCATGACGGCGGCCTGCTGGTAGGGTGGTGCCATCAATTAATCAACGACCGAGACAGCCATGCAACGCAAAACCCTGGCCCTGCTGCTGGCCAGCCATCTGCTGGTGGGCGCCGTCGGCTTTGCGGCCGGCATCTATGCCCTGCCGATCCTGATAGCCCCGCCCGCCCCCGCCAACGAGCAGGTTGCCGCCCGGCAGGCTCAGGCCAGCTTTCACGGCACCTTTCGCCGGGATCTGCAAGACAGCGACCGGCTGCACTGGGGCGAAGGGCAGGTCAGCATCGGACCCGACACCATCAGCCTGATGGGCAAGCTGGCGCCGGGCCCCGACTACCAGCTCTACCTGTCACCTGTCTTCGTCGAGACCGAGGCCGACTTTGCCCGCCTGAAGGAGAAGATGGTGAAAATCGGGCCGGTGAAGACCTTCGACAACTTTATCGTCCCCCTCCCTGCCGATGTGAGCCCGGCCGACTACGACAGCGTGATCATCTGGTGCGAGACCTTCGGCCAGTTCATCACCGCCGCCCGCTACCGGCAGTAACGCCACAGGTGACCGCCAGTGCTGCATCATAAAAAAACGGCGCCATCAGGCGCCGTTTTTTGTCGCAGTCTGCCGGGACAGGCCGGGGTTATCAGCCGGTGTAGACGGGCAGCATGCCCGCCATGTTGAGCAGGTGGAATGCTGCGGTCAGCACCCCGAACAGGAAGACACCGGCGATCATCGGCATGCCGCCCGGTGCCCGGAAGCCCTCCTGTTTGTCACCTTGCTTGCCCTTGCCGGCGCGCACCTTCCAGGCCAGCAGGGCCGGGATGATGCAGGTCCACAGGGTAGCCACGGCGCCTGCGTAGCCGATGGCCATCAGGAAGCCGAACGGGAACAGCAGAGAGAGCAGCAGCGGCGGCAGGAAGGTGGCCGCCCACGACTTGGCGCGGCCGCCACGGCTGTTGTCGAACTTGAACAGATCCGCTAGATAGTCGAACACCCCCAGCCCCACCCCGATGAAGGAGGAGAGGATGGCCGCCATGGAGAAGAGGTTGAGGGCGTTGGCAACCGCCTCGGATTCGATCACCGAGGCCAGCGCCTTGAGCAGCACGTCAACGTTGCCGCCCTGGGCTACCACCGGGCCGAACTCGCTGCGCGGCAGGTTGCCGAACACGCTCACCAGCCAGATGAGGTAGAACAGCAGGGCGATGGCGGTGCCGCCGAGGATGGCGTAACGGGCGCGGCGCTCCTCACCATAGTAGGCGCGCATGGACGACACCGAGTGGTGATAACCAAACGAGGTGAGTGCCACCGGCAGCATGGCCAGCGCATAGGGGGCATAGCTGGCATGCTCGCTCAGGGTATCGAACAGCAGGGTCGGCTTGATGTTGAGCGACAGCCCAGAGATGCCGAACACGAAGCTCAGCCCCATGGCGATGACCAACACTACTGAGATGCGATCCACCGCCCGGGTGGAGTGCCACACCAGGCCGGAGAAGCCCAGGGTAAACAGGACTGAACCCCACTGGCTGCCGATGCCGGTCATGCCGTCGATGATGAGGCCGGCCGAGGTGATGTAGGCGTAGAGCAGGATGCCGCCGACGAAATAGACGGTGAGGTTGTTGAGGGCGTTGAGCTTCTCCCCCAGCAGTTTGCGGGTCACGGTATCGAACGACACGCGCAGCGGATAGCCCTGATAGGACTCCAGCAGCATCCAGCCGGAGAGCGTCATCACGATCATGGTCAGGGTAATGGCCAGCACCGACCAGATGGTCCAGGCGCCCGCCCCCGCACTCGGCAAGCCCAGCATGCCGGCCCCTACACAGACGCCGGCAATGATGCATGCCCCGCCCACCAACGATGGTTTCTGTCCCATTTACTTCTCCAAAGACGATTGTGGATCTGATCGCGACCGCGGACCGTTGCATGTGCTACGCCGGTTGTCATGGTAGATCGCGCTCATCTAGGTGCCGGCGCCCGGCGCTAGCTGCTTCGCAAGGGAAGCAAGGTGCGCTCAAGGCGGGCTGCCGGCCCGACACGGCAGCAGGGCCGCATGTCGGGGAAGGGACTTTACCCTGCTACCCCTCAGGTATCAAATGCGGGTGCATGTTCAGGCTGCCCAACGGGCCCTTCGCAGACAGCCTGCAACTGGCTCCTTGTGACTCAATGAGTGAGTTGCGGCAACAGTTGCAGCAGGTGGGCGCGATCTGCCAGCGGCGTCTGGCTGACCCAGATCCCCAGCAGGCCGTAAGCGAGCAGCGGCAGCACCAGCAGCAACAGACAGAGCAGCCCCAGCAGCCAACGGGGCTCAAGCCTGCGCGTCTTGCTGCCAAGGTGAAGCGCATCGGCCCGCTTGGGGCAGGCGGCCACGCAGCTCAGGCAGCTGGTGCACTCGAGACTGCGCACCGCGATGAGCTGGTGTACCTGGATGCGCGACGGGCAGGCCCGGCTGCACTTGTCGCAGTCGTGGCCCGCACTGCGCAGGCAACGGGCCGGGTCACGGCGAATGCGCAATGGGGTCAGCAGGCCGAGCAGGGCCAGCCAGGCGCCATAGGGGCAGAGGTAGCGGCAGAACCCTTGCCGGAAGGTGGCGGTGAGCAGCAGCACCCAGCCAAGGCACAGACCCGAGATCAGGGTCAGGTTGAAGAAGAAGGCCCCCATCTTCATGTCCGCCGCCTGATGGTAGGGGCTGGTGAAGTAGCCGGGCAGGGCGGCGCTTGGCACCGCGATCAGCACGATAAACAGCAGAAAGGCGAGCACCAGAAACTTCTGGCCGCGCAATACGACATCGAGCCAGCGCGGCGGCGTCCACTCCCCCGCCAGCCATCGGCTGCGCAGGCCATGCAGCCACTCACCCACCAGCCCGAGCGGGCAGAACCAGGCGCAGAACGCCCGCCCCAGCAGCAGGGCCGACAGCGAGAGCACCAACACAGTGACGGTGGCCGCCGGATGGTGGGGATCCACCAGCCCCTGCCCGAGCCAGGCCCGCAGCCCGAGCCCGCCGGCGATGGGCAGGAAGCCGTCCACCACGTCAGGGCGCACCAGCCAGGGGCTCATCCCCTTCCCCAGCTGCCAGACATGCAAGCCGTACTGCAGCGTCACCAGCCCCCAGCAGAGCAGCAGCATCTGCCGTGTGCGCGTCCGCAGCCACTGGCTGTCGAGCGCCTCGAGGGCGGGCAGCGGCCGCCGCTGGTGCCAGAGAGCAAGCGCGCCGGCCACCAGTCCCACGCCGAGCCAGAGCAGGCTGTCCGCCGCCAGCAACCAGAGCATGAGCAGCAGGCCGAGAGCAAGACGCCACTGCCAGCCCGATCGCGCCTGCCACGCCAGCAGCACCAGATAGGCCAGGCCGGCGGCCATGGTCACGGCTTCGATCACGCTCATGTTTCCCTCACTGCCTCATCCACAACTGGCGGCAAGGATAACGGACATCTGAATTGATTATTTTGATCTGCATGGGCAGAGGGGGACATTTGCGCCCAATGCCCCTCCCCATGGTTGCACCTTATGCCTTGCGGCTGTTGAACAGCGGCTGGTCGGATTCGGCCTGCTCGGCCCAGAAGTGGATGTTGAAGCGGGCATCCTCCGACAGCTCGACTCTGTGCCAGTACTGGGGCGGGCTGGTGGCAAACTCCCCGGCCCGGATCACCAGGCTCAGCTCGGGCTCCTCGGCCTGCTCATCGGCGAAGCCGTGATAGGTGACGGTACCCTCCATCACGCAGAGCTGGCCGAACACCCCGGCCGCGGTGTTGTGGTGGGTGAGCAGGGCCTGGGGCACATTCTGGCGGGTGAAGAAGGGGGTGGAGCGGCGCACCACCCAGTGAGACGGAATCAGTTGCATGGCCATATCGGTTCTCCTCGAGTGGCCGGGTCACCCCGGCCGGTGCAATGAAAGGGGTTAACGGGGCAGCTGACGCAGCAGCGGGAAGGCGGCGCTCATCTGGTCGCCCCCCACCACGAAGCCGCACAGCTCGCCGGCTTGGTCGCGCGCCTCGGCCACCATGCCGTGGCTGTTCCAGCGGCACTGCCAGGCAAGATCCTCGCCCTTGGTGCGGCCGGCCAGTTGCAGCGGGTAGCGCGGCGTCTTCACCTTCACCAGCATGGGCGGCAGGGTCAGCGGGGTCGGCGTGCCGAGCAGGGTGCGCGCCAGCGCATTGGCCCCCAGCACTATGGGTTGCAGGAAGGGGAGCAGCTGGCCCTGCCACTGCACGCAATCCCCCAGCGCGAAGATATGGGGGTCGCTGGTCTGCAGCCGATCGTCGACCAGGATGCCGCGCTCCACTGCCAGCCCGGCCCCACGGGCCAGGGCCAGATTCGGCCGCAGGCCGATCGCGGCGATCACCAGATCCTGCTCGCTGACGCGCCCGTCAGTCAGAGTCACCCGCCAGCCATCGCCGGGTTGGGCATCTATCCTGGCGAGACCTGTCCCGCACTGCAGGCTGACTCCCTGGCTGCGCAGCGCCTGTTGCAGCGGCTGGGTCAGGGTGGCGGGCAGCAGGGCGCTGAGCGGGCTGTCGGCCAGATCCAGCAGGGTGACCTCGCGGCCATCGCTCGCCATGTCCATCGCCAGCTCGCAGCCGATGAGGCCGGCCCCCAGCACCAGGATGCGGCGGGCCTGCTGGATTGCCCCCTCGGCGGCGGCATACTCCTGCTGGCTGTTGAGGGTGACCAGATGTTCGCTGCCCGGCAGCTCGGGGCGTACCGCGCTGGCACCGGTGGCCAGCACCAGCTGGCCGTAGGGGAATTCCCCCTGCTCGGTCAGCACCAACCGCCGGGCTGGGTCGATGCCGAGCACCGGGCAGTGGGGCAGCAGCGCAATGCGCTGCTGCTCGGCAAAGTCGCTGCCACTCTGGCGGGTCATGGCTGCGGCGGCGCAGCCCCGGCTCACCACGTGGCTCAAGTCGGGCTTGTTGTACTCGTCGCCGCTGTCGGCGGTGATGAGGCGGATGGGCTGCTCGGCGTCCAGCTTGCGCAGGCTCTTGACCAGCTGCTGAGCGGCGAAGCCGCTGCCGATCACCACTATCTCCCGGCTGATGCCGGCGTCACTCTGCGTTGTTGTGCTCATACACAGGCCTCCACCGCGCAGGGTTCGAATACCTCCTTGCCGATGCCGCAACCCGGGCAGAGGAAGCTGTCAGGTACCTGGGCCCAAGGAGTGCCCGGTGCCACCAGCTGATCCGGCTCACCCAGCGCCGGGTCATAGACCCACTGGCAGACGGTGCAGAGCATGGCCTGGTCGTCATCCCATTCGGCAGCCGCCGCTGCAGCTTTCGGCTCAGCAGCGGGCACCAGGGGGGCAGGCGTCACCGCAGCCTGGGTTGTGGTGATCGGGCGGGGCGCGTCCAGCGGGTGCAGCGCCCACTGGCGGGCGAGTTGGCGACCGTGTTCGCGGCATTCCGCCAGCGCCGAGCCATCGGGCCGCCACTTGGCCTTGAGGGAGATGCTGATGTCGAAACCCGCGTCCATCAACCGGGTCTGGATGCGGTCCACCGCGCCGCCGGTCCAGCCGTAGCTGCCGAAGGCCGAGGCACGCTTGTTACGGAAGCGCAGACCGGTGATCTCTTCGAGCATGCCCGCCACCTTGGGCATCATGACGTTGTTCATGGTGGAGGAGCCCACCAGTATCCCCTTGGAGCGGAACACCTGGGTCAGAATCTCGTTCTTGTCGTGGCGCGCCACATTGTAGATCTTCACCGCTACGCCGGGGTCCACCTCGTGGATGCCCTGGGCGATGGCGTCGGCCATCATGCGGGTGTTGTTGGACATGGAGTCGTAAAAGAGGGTGATGCGGTCTTCCTGATAGTGGTCGGCCCACTCCAGGTATTTCAGGATGATCTGGGTGGGGTCCTCACGCCAGACGATGCCGTGGGAGGTGGCCACCATGCTCACCGGCAGGTTGAAGCCCAAAACTTCCTTGATCTTGGCGGTCACCAGCGGGCTGAAGGGGGTGAGGATGTTGGCGTAGTAACGCTGGCACTGCTCCATCAGCTCGGTCTGATCCACCTCGTCGTTGAACAGGTGCTCGTCGCAGTAGTGCTGGCCGAAGGCGTCGTTGGAGAAGAGCACCGCGTCCTCGGTCATATAGGTCATCATGCTGTCGGGCCAGTGCAGCATGGGGGTCTCGATGAATACCAGCTGCTTGCCGTTGCCGATGTCCAGGCTGTCACCGGTCTTGACCGGGTGGAAGTTCCACTCCGGGTGGTGATGATGGCCGGTGATGGAGTCGATGGCGTTGTGGGTGCAGTAGATGGGGGTGCCGGGGATGCTGGCCATCAGCTCGGTCAGGGCACCGGCGTGATCCTCCTCGGCGTGGTTGATCACCACAAAATCGATGGAAGCGAGATCGATCTCGGCCGCCAGGTTCTGCACGAACTCGCGGCTGAACTTGTGATCGACGGTATCGATCAGCACGTTCTTCCCTTCGCGGATGAGATAGCTGTTGTAGCTGGTGCCCTTGTGGGTCTTGTACTCGGTACCGTGGAAGTCGCGTACCTCCCAGTCCCGTTGGCCGACCCAGTGGATGTTGTTCTTGACGTGAATGCTCATCAGGCAGTTCCTCGAATGCAATAGTGTATGTTCGACTTAACCAGCTATTGCAGAGGACGTGCCAATATGTAACTTGTTGTTTTTAATGGATACACATATCTATCATTGTCATTTAGACACCCTCTCTTTATAGTCAAAAACACAAACACACTGTCATTTGGACAATCATCGTGATCTCGACCGACAGCCTGGCGCGCATCGCCCTCGACCTGCAACTCGGCATCTCCCATCAGGACCGCTTCCACCGCCTGATCCAGAGCGTGCGCAGCCTGCTGAACTCGGATGCCTCGGCCCTGCTGCGCTACGAGGGGGGCCAGTTCATCCCCCTGGCTATCGACGGCCTGATGCAGGACGTGCTGGGGCGCCGCTTCGCCCTCAAGGATCACCCGCGCATGGAGGCCATCGCCCGTGCCGGCGACGTGGTGCGCTTCCCTGCCGACAGCAGCCTGCCAGACCCCTATGACGGCCTGCTGCCGGATCACGACGACTTCAAGGTGCACGCCTGCGTCGGCCTGCCGCTGTTCTCGGATCAGGCGCTGATCGGCGCGCTGACCATAGACGGCATGAACCCGACCCAGTTCGACGCCATCAGCGACGAGGAGCTGCGGCTGGTGGGCGCCCTGGCCGCCGCCGCCCTCAACAACGCCCTGCTGCTGGAGCGGCTCGCCCGCCAGAGCAGCGAGCCGCTGGTCCCTGGCACCCGACCCGGCCCGGAGCAGCCGGAGATGATCGGCCAGTCCCCCGCCATGGCCCGGCTGCGCCACGAGATCGAGGTGGTGGCGAACTCCGAGCTGAACGTGCTTATCCTGGGGGAGACCGGGGTCGGCAAAGAGCTGATCGCCAAGGCGGTGCATCGCGGTTCCCAACGTGCCAAGGCCCCCCTGGTCTACCTCAACTGCGCCGCCCTGCCGGAGTCGGTGGCCGAAAGCGAGCTGTTCGGCCACGTGAAGGGGGCCTTCACCGGCGCCATCCACAACCGGGCGGGCAAGTTCGAGCTGGCGGATCAGGGCACCCTGTTCCTCGACGAGATCGGCGAGCTCTCCCTGCCGCTGCAGGCCAAGCTGCTGCGGGTGCTGCAATACGGCGATCTGCAGCGGATCGGTGATGATACCCCGCTCAAGGTGAACGTGCGCATCCTGGCGGCCACCAACCGGGATCTGAAGCAGGCGGTGGTCGAAGGGCAGTTCCGGGCCGACCTCTACCACCGGCTGAGCGTGTTCCCGATCCACGCCCCGGCGCTGCGCGAGCGCCCCGGCGACATTCCCCTGCTGGCCGGTTATTTTTGCGAACGCTGCCGGCTCAGCCTGGGGCTGGAGCGGCTGCGCATCCAGCCACAGGCGCTGCAACTGCTCGAGCGCCACGACTGGCCCGGCAACGTGCGGGAACTCGAGCACGCCATCCACCGCGCCGCCGTGCTGGCGCGGGCCGAACAGGGCAGCCAGGCCCCGACCCTCGCCAGCCATCACTTCAACCTGGCAGCCGGCCCCCTGCCCCCCTCCACCAGCCCCGCCATGGCGCCGGTTGCCCCCTTGCCCGGCGGCCTCGGCCTGCGGGCCGCCACCGACGCCTTCCAGCTCGCGCTGATCGAGCAGACCCTGGCCGCCCATGACGGCAACTGGGCCGCCACCGCCCGCGCACTGGAGCTGGACGGCGGCAACCTGCACCGGCTCGCCAAGCGGCTCGGCCTCAAGGCCTGAGGCGTCCATCCAGGGCCCATCAAACAAAAACCCCCTCGCTGGCTAGGGGGCTGGTATACGCAACAAGATGGGGGGTAGGCTAGCCGCGGGCGCGGCGCAGGTGATAGTCGACGTGATAGTCGTTGGCATTGCGGAACATGATGGAGTAGTTGAGAAACTCGCCGTTCTCACCGTAGGAGAGCGAGGTGAGCCGCAAGATGGGCGCCCCCTGCTCGATGTGCAGCAGTTCGGCCATGCGCCGGTCGGCCAGCACGGCACTGAAGCTCTCGTAGTTGCCGGCGATGGGGAGCTGGCACTCGTTCTCGATGTAGGCGAACTTGGATCCCTCCAGATGGGCCACCGAGAGGGTGCGAAACAGCCGCACCGGCATGTAGCTCTCCTCCACCAGCAGGGCCCGGCCGTCCACCGAGCGCACCCGGTTGGAGAAGTAGACCGACTCGTTCACCTTGATCCTGAGCTGGCTGGCGATGGCAGGTGGGGCCGGCATGGTGCGAAACTCCAGCACCTCGCTGGTCAGGCTGCGGCCCTGTTCACACATCAGCTCGGTGAAACCGCTCAGCCCCTTGGTCTCGTGCTGCACGTCCTTCTTGGTCACGTAGGTGCCGCTGCCGTGGCGCCGCTCCACCAGCCCCCACTCGATCAGCATGTCCACCGCCTTGCGCACCGTCATCCGCGATACCCCGAACTGACTCGCCAGGGTTTTCTCGCTCGGCAGGACATCCCCCACCCGGCAATCCGCCCCGTTGACCCGGATACGTAACCGATCCGCCACCGATTTGTAGATCACTGCTAGACCTCTCTTTACCCAGCCTGGGTGGCGACCCATTTGATCGCCTTTATTTCAACCAGCTGAAAATAAACAATTTTAAATTCAAATAACCCGATAAAAACATCACAAAAACAAGACGTACAACAATATCGCAAAATTTAGATCTCTTTGTCTAAATAAGTGCATGCGCCGGATCACATAACCACCACATATTTCATGAGGGCCTGATCGCTTGTTGTTAGGTTCAATTCAGCAATACGACAACAGCAGTCAGACAATTCTCTAATAAAAAGGGACGCTATATGCTCAGTCAAATTCAACGTTTTGGCGGGGCAATGTTTACGCCTGTATTACTGTTTCCATTCGCAGGTATGGTGGTAGGCATTGCAATCATGCTGAAAAATCCCATGTTCGTGGGAGAGACACTGGCCAATCCTCAGGGACTGTTTTTTCAAATAGTCCATATTATTGAAGAGGGTGGCTGGACGGTATTTCGAAATATGCCGCTGATATTTGCCATCGGCCTGCCAATCGGTCTGGCAAACAAGGCCCAGGCCCGCGCCTGCCTCTCCGTGCTGGTCAGCTTCATGACCTGGAACTACTTCATCAATGCCATGGGGATGACCTGGGGCGACTATTTCGGGGTCGACTTCAACCAGGCGGTGGGTGGCGAGAGCGGGCTGGCCATGGTGGCCGGCATCAAGACCCTGGACACCAGCATCATAGGTGCCATCGCCATCTCCGGCATCGTCACCGCCCTGCACAACCGGTTGTTCGACCGGCAACTGCCGGTCTTTCTCGGCATCTTCCAGGGCAGCTCGTTCGTCACCATCGTCGCCTTCTTCGTGATGATCCCCTGCGCCTGGCTGACCCTGCTGGGCTGGCCCAAGGTACAGATGGGCATAGCCTCCCTGCAGGAGTTCATGCTGGTCTCCGGTCCGCTCGGCGTCTGGGTTTACACCTTCCTCGAGCGGATCCTGATCCCGACCGGCCTGCACCACTTCATCTACGGCCCCTTTATCTTCGGCCCGGCCGCGGTGGAAGGCGGCATCCAGCTCTACTGGGCCCAGCACATGCTGGAGTTCAGCCAGAGCACCCGACCGCTGATCGAGCTGTTCCCCCAGGGTGGCTTCGCCCTGCACGGCAACTCCAAGATCTTCGGGGCCATGGGGATTGCGCTCGCCATCTACGCCACCGCCGCCAGGGAGAACAAAGCCAAGGTGGCCGGCCTGCTGATCCCGGCTACCCTGACCGCCATGCTGGTGGGGATCACCGAGCCGCTCGAGTTCACCTTCCTCTTCATCTCGCCCCTGCTGTTCGCCATCCATGCCCTGCTGGCTGCCACCATGGCGACCGTGATGTACCTGTTCGGGGTCGTCGGCAACATGGGCGGTGGTCTGCTCGACCAGTTCCTGCCACAGAACTGGATCCCCATGTTCCACAATCACGCCGGCATGATGTTTACCCAGATTGCCATCGGGCTGACCTTTACCGGGATCTGGTTCCTGATATTCCGCACGCTCATTCTGAAATTCAATTTGAAAACCCCTGGGCGTGATGAAAGCGAAATAAAACTGTATTCCAAGGCCGATTATCAGGCTGCCAAAAAACAGCGTGGCCATGATATTGCCGGCCATATTCTGGCGGCGCTCGGTGGCGCGGAAAATATCAACAGCCTGAACAACTGCGCCACCCGGCTGCGCATATCGCTACGCGATGCGGGCCTGGCGGCACCGGATGATGCTTTCAAACAATTGGGTGCCCACGGCGTGGTCCGCCACGGTGACAGCATCCAGATCATTATCGGTCTACATGTCCCCCAGCTAAGGGAAAACATGGAGAGCCTGATGAACAACCCCTCCTCCTCTTCTTTCGTAACGGAGTCATGATCATGAAAAAATTCTCTGTCGTCATTGCCGGCGGTGGTAGCACCTTTACCCCGGGCATCGTTCTCATGCTGCTGGAGAACCAGCACCGCTTCCCGCTGCGGGAGATCAAGTTCTACGACAACGATGGCGCCCGCCAGGAGGTGATCGCCGAAGCCTGCCGCGTCCTGTTGCGGGAGCAGGCCCCGGACATCGCCTTCAGCTATGGCACCGACCCCAAGGCAGCCTTCAGCGGGGTAGACTTCGTGATGGCCCATATCCGGGTCGGCAAGTACCCTATGCGCGAGCTGGACGAGAAGATCCCGCTGCGTCATGGCGTGGTCGGCCAGGAGACCTGCGGCCCTGGCGGCATCGCCTACGGCATGCGCTCCATCGGCGGCGTGCTGGAACTGGTCGACTACATGGAGCAGTACTCGCCGGATGCCTGGATGCTGAACTACTCCAACCCGGCCGCCATCGTGGCCGAGGCAACCCGTCGCCTGCGCCCCCACGCCAGGATCCTCAACATCTGCGACATGCCCATCGGCATCGAGGGACGGATGGCCCAGATCGCCGGCCTGCCGTCACGCAAGGAGATGCGGGTACGCTACTACGGCCTCAACCACTTCGGCTGGTGGACCCGCATCGAGGATCTGGCGGGCAACGACCTGATGCCGGCCATCAAGGCCCACGTGGCCAAACACGGCTATGTGCCCAAGCAGGCTGGCCACGCCGAAGCCAGCTGGAACGACACCTTCGCCAAGGCCAAGGACGTCTGGGCCCTTGATCCGGACACCCTGCCCAACACCTATCTGAAGTACTACCTCTACCCGGACTATGTAGTGGCCCACTCCAATCCGGAGCACACCCGCGCCAACGAGGTGATGGAGCACCGCGAGAAACACGTGTTCAGCGCCTGCCGCGCCATCGTGGCGGCCGGCAGCGCCGCGGCCGGCGAGCTGGAGATCGACGAGCACGCCTCCTACATAGTGGATCTGGCCACCGCCATCGCCTTCAACACCCAGGAGCGGATGCTGCTGATCGTGCCGAACCGGGGCGCCATCCCCAACTTCGACCCGGAGGCCATGGTCGAGATCCCCTGTCTGGTGGGCAGCAGCGGCCCCGAGCCACTGCAGGTGGGCAACATTCCGCTGTTCCAGCAGGGCATGATGGGCCAGCAGGTGGCCGTCGAGAAGCTGGTGGTGGAGGCGTGGATCGAGCGCTCCTATCAGAAGCTGTGGCAGGCGATCACCCTCTCCAAGACGGTGCCGAGCGCCTCGGTGGCCAAAGCCATCCTGGACGACCTGATCGCCGCCAACAAGGAGTACTTGCCGCCCTTGCAATAAACGCGGGCCAAACAAAAACCCCCTCGCTGGCGAGGGGGTTTTCTTGTTGATGGCGCTGCCGTGGCGCGATCAGCGCAGGGACTTGACCGAGCGGCGGACGATCAGCTCCGGTTGGACCGTCATCGACTCGACCTCCAGCTCCTTGTTGCGGATCCGGCTCACCAGCTGCTGCACCGCCAGCAGACCGAGCTCGGCCTTGGGGTGGCGGATGGTGGTCAGCGGCGGGCTGGAGAAGCGCGCCATCTCCACGTCGTCATAACCGATCATGGAGATGTCATCCGGCACCTTGACCCCGACTTCCCAGGCGGCGCAGATGGCGCCGATCGCCATGGGATCGTCGAAGGCGAACACCGCGGTCGGCCGCGGCTTGAGGGCCAGGATCCGCTGCATGGCATCGAATCCGCTCTGGCTCTCGTAATCCCCTTCGAAGATCTGCTCGTCTTTCAGGGTCAGACCCTGCTCGCCCAGGGCATCGCGCACCCCGTCCAGCCGCTGCTGGGTGGTCGGCTTGGCCAGCTGACCCGTGATGCAGACGATGTCGCGGTGACCCTGCTCCAGCAGGTGGCGCACGGCCAGGCGCGCACCGATGCGGGCGTTGTCGTTGATGACGTTGGCAAAGTCACACTCGGTACCCCAGTCCAGCACCACTTGCGGCACGTTCTTGTGGATGCGCAGCATGTCGCGCAGCGGGGTATCGATGTCGGTTCCCAACACCAGCAGACCGTCGACCCGCTTCTCCATCAGCATGCGCAGGTAGTGCTGCTGACGGGGCGGCTGGTTCTCGGTGTTGCAGAGGATCAGGCTGTAGCCCTGCTCGAAGCAGTACGCCTCCACCCCTTGCACCACTTCCGCAAAGAAGGGGTTGGCACTGGTGGTCACCAGCATGCCGATGGTCTTGGTCGAGTTTATCTTGAGGCTGCGCGCTACCGAGTTGGGCGCGTAGTTGAGTTCTGCCACCGCCTCAAGCACTTTTTGGGTTGCGTCTTCGCTGACCCGACGGGTGTGATTGAGTACATGTGAGACGGTGGAGATGGATACGCCTGCGCGGGAGGCGACATCCTTGATAGTGGCCATCTCTGTCTCCTGAAGATCAAAGGCGGAACATTAGCAGATTTCCCGAATAAAGGCTTGGTTTTAACGAGCACTGCCAATGAATTGTCAATGCTGGCTAATCTAGGCGCTCATTTCTATTTGCGCAAACGGATTTTGGTCAAAATGGGAGCAGTGTCAGGGTAAAATATCGTCAGTTTTTTCATCTATCATTTATCGAAAGCACACCTTGTTGAGAAGATGTTAATCAACACCTTCAGCATCAATATCTAAATCAGATTTCAATATTGGTTATTTGTTTCAAAAAAGCACTATTCCACCCTCTCTGGTTAGTATCTTTAACAGCTTGTTATTGCCCAGCGAGGAATGATAGAACCATACCTATTGCCGGACTGGCGGGATCACGGTTCGGAATGGCACACGGAAAATGAAACAATCCACTGATTAAGGGACGAATCGATGAATAAGTTGAGCAAAATGGCAGTCAGGACAGCGGTTTCTATGGCCCTGTTCGGATCGGTATCACTGGTCCACGCGGCGGACACCATCAAGATCGGCATCGCCGGTCCGGTCACCGGCCCGGTCGCCCAGTACGGCGACATGCAGTTCACCGGCGGCAAGATGGCGGTCGAGCAGATCAACAAGGCCGGTGGCATCAAGGGCAAGCAGATCGAAGCCGTCATCTATGACGACGCCTGCGATCCCAAGCAGGCCGTGGCGGTCGCCAACAAGGTGATCAACGACGGCGTCAAGTTCGTGGTCGGCCACCTTTGCTCCGACAACACCCTGCCCGCTTCCGACATCTATGAAGATGAAGGCGTGCTGATGGTCACTCCGGCCTCCACCAACCCCAAGATCACCGAGCGCGGCTATCAGCTGGTGCTGCGTACCATCGGCCTGGACAGCGACCAGGGTCCGACCGCCGCCAAGTACATCATCGAGCAGGTCAACCCCAAGCGCGTGGCCGTCATCCACGACAAGAAACAGTACGGCGAAGGCATCGCCTCCAGCGTGAAAGCGGCGCTGGACAAGGCCGGCGTCAAGGTGGTGGCGTTTGAAGGCATCACCGCTGGCGACAAGGACTTCTCCGCCCTGATCGCCAAGCTGCAGAAAGAGAACGTCGACTTCGTCTACTACGGCGGCTATCACCCCGAGCTGGGTCTGATCCTGCGTCAGGCTGGCGAGAAGGGGCTCAAGGCCAAGTTCATGGGTCCGGAAGGGGTCGGCAACAAGGATATCTCCGCCATCGGCGGTCCGGCCTCCGAAGGCCTGCTGGTGACCCTGCCGAACAAATATGACCTGGTGCCGGCCAACGCCCCGCTGGTTGCCGCGTTCAAGGCCAAGGGCCAGGACTCCTCCGGTCCGTTCGTGTGGACCACCTATGCCGCGGTGCAAACCCTGGCTGCCGGTATCGCCAAGGCGGGTGAGGATGACCCGGCTGCCGTGGCCGCCGCCATCAAGGCCGCACCGATCGATACCGTCATGGGCACCCTGAGCTGGGCTCCGAGTGGCGACCTGAAAGGCTTTGAATTCGGTGTGTTCCAGTGGCACGCCGACGGTACCTCCACTCAAGTCAAATAATCTGCCGGTCGGGGTGACATGAGTCACCCCTCCTTTCTTTGCGGGCAAGTACAGGGAACGCAGTATGTCCGAACACTTCCTTTACCTGGTTCAGCAGTTGCTGAACGGGTTAACCATAGGCAGCACCTATGCGTTGATCGCCATCGGCTACACCATGGTCTATGGCATCATCGGCATGATCAACTTCGCCCACGGCGAGGTCTACATGATCGGCTCCTATGTCGCTTTCATGGTGATGGCGGGGCTCATGATGATGGGCATCGACAGCACCTTTCTGCTGCTGGGGGGCGCCTTCCTGGTCAGCATCGTCATCACCGGCACCTATGGCTGGACCATAGAGCGGGTCGCCTACCGCCCGCTGCGGGGCGGCAACCGGCTGATCCCCCTCATCTCCGCCATCGGCATGTCGATCTTCCTGCAGAACATGATGCGGATGGCCCAGGGCTCGCGCGACATCGCCATGCCCACCCTGATCTCCGGCGGCTGGACCCTGGGTGAAGCCGACGGCTTCCAGGCCAGCCTCTCCTGGATGCAGCTCATCATCTTCGTGGTGACCTTCATCACCATGCTGGCCCTGACCCAGTTCATCGGTCGCTCCCGCATGGGCCGCGCCTGCCGCGCCTGTTCGGAAGACATCAAGATGGCCAACCTGCTGGGTATCGATACCCACGTGGTCATCTCCATCACCTTCGTGCTGGGGGCTACCCTGGCTGCCGTCGCCGGCGTGCTGCTCGGCATGTATTACGGCGTCATCAACCCCTACCTCGGCTTCATGGCCGGACTGAAAGCCTTCACCGCCGCGGTACTGGGCGGCATCGGCAGCATTCCCGGCGCCGTGCTGGGCGGCCTGCTGCTCGGCGTGGTCGAGGCGCTCACCGCCGGCTACCTCAGCACCGAATACAAGGATGTGATGGCCTTTGCCCTGCTGATCGGCGTGCTGCTGTTCATGCCCACCGGCATTCTGGGTCGCCCGGAGGTGGAGAAGGTATGATGCAACATCAATTCATTCATGCACCTATCACCTGTCTGATGCTGCTGTTCATGTCCATATACAGCATCCAGGGTCGCCCGGAGGTCGAAAAGGTATGAAAAAACAATTCATTCATGCCTGCATCGCCAGCCTGGTGCTGCTGGTGCTCTCCTTCTGGCTGCTCGGCTTCAAGCTCGAAACCGACGGCACCCGCCTGCTGGTGACCAGCCGGCTCGACGTGTCGCTGGCCTGGCTGCTGGGCGGCGCCACCCTGGTGTTCTGGTTCCAGCTGCTGCGCGGCCAGATAAGCCGGCTGTTTCAGGCCTCCATCAGCGGCTTCTCGGTCGGCTTCACCAAGCTGGTGCTGCCGAGCCCCGAAGAGGCCCCCAAGCTCTATAACCTCACCGCCGTGCTGGTGCTGTTGTTCGCAGTGAGCTGGCCCTTCATGGCCTCGCGCGGTGCCATCGATCTGGCCACCCTGGCCCTCATCTACATCATGCTGGGGCTGGGCCTGAACGTGGTGGTCGGCCTCGCCGGCCTGCTCGATCTCGGCTACGTCGGCTTCTACGCGGTCGGCGCCTACAGCTATGCACTGCTCAACACCTACTTCGGGCTCAGTTTCTGGGAGTGCCTGCCCATCGCCGGGCTGACGGCCGCCACCTTCGGCTTTTTGCTCGGCTTCCCGGTGCTGCGGCTGCGGGGGGATTATCTGGCCATCGTCACCCTGGGCTTTGGCGAGATCATCCGCATCCTGCTCAACAACATGACCAGCCTGACCGGCGGCCCGAACGGAATCTCCGGCATTCCCAAGCCGACCCTGGGCGGCCTGGAGTTCAACCGCACCGTCAAGGATGGCGGCTTCGAGACCTTCCACGAGTTCTTCGGCATCGCCTACAACGCCAACCACAAGGTGATCTTCCTCTACCTGATGGCGCTGGTGCTGGTGATCGCCACCCTGTTCGTCATCAACCGCCTGCTGCGCATGCCGCTCGGCCGCGCCTGGGAGGCATTGCGGGAAGACGAGATCGCCTGCAAGTCGCTGGGGCTCAACCCCACCATCATCAAGCTGACCGCCTTCACCATTGGTGCCTGTTTTGCAGGCTTCGCCGGCAGCTTCTTCGCCTCGCGCCAAGGCTTCATCAGCCCGGAGTCCTTCGTCTTCATCGAGTCGGCCATCGTGCTCGCCATCGTGGTGCTGGGCGGCATGGGCTCCCAGATCGGGGTAGTGCTGGCCGCCATCGTGATGACGGTGCTGCCGGAGCTGGCGCGCGAGTTCAACGAGTACCGCATGCTGATGTTCGGCCTCTTGATGGTGTTCATGATGATCTGGCGGCCGCAGGGATTGCTGCCGATGACCCGTCCGCATCTGGAGTTGAAAAAATGAGTGCAAATCAGAAGTTAATGGAAGTCTCTGATCTGTCGATGCGCCACATGGGTGGACTGTTGGCGCTGGCTCACTCCACTCTGACCCGGGAGCTGAGAAAATGAGTACTCATCAGAAGTTAATGGAAGTCTCTGATCTGTCGATGCGCTTCGGAGGGTTGCTGGCCGTCAACGGCGTCAAGCTGGACGTGGACAAGGGGGAGGTGATCTCCATTATCGGCCCCAACGGAGCGGGCAAGACCACCGTCTTCAACTGCCTGACCGGCTTCTACCGCCCGAGCGGCGGCATCATCCGCTACAAGGGTGAGGAGATCCAGGGGCTGCCCGGCCACCTCATCGCTCGCAAGGGCATAGTGCGCACCTTTCAGCACGTGCGACTGTTCAAGGACATGACGGCGGTGGAAAACCTGCTGGTGGCCCAGCACAGGCACCTCAACACCGGCTTTCTGGCCGGGCTGTTCAAGACCCCGGCCTTTCGCCGCGCCGAGCGGGAGGGGCTGGAGCAGTCCGCCTTCTGGCTGGAGAAGGTGGGGCTCAAGGATCTCGCCAACCGCGCCGCCGGCAACCTGGCCTATGGCCAGCAGCGCCGGCTCGAGATTGCCCGCTGCATGGCGACCCGGCCCGAGCTGCTGATGCTGGACGAGCCGGCCGCCGGCCTCAACCCCCACGAGACCGACGAGCTGAACGAGCTCATCTCCAACCTGCGGGACGAGTTCGGGGTCTCGGTGCTGCTGATCGAGCACGACATGAAGCTGGTGATGGAGATCTCCAACCGCATCTTCGTGGTCAATCAGGGTACCCCGCTGGCCCACGGCAAGCCGGACGAGATCCGCAGCAATCCGGCAGTGATCAAGGCCTATCTGGGCGAGTCGTAAGGACAAAAAGATGTTAGAACTTCGCAACGTATCGACCCACTACGGCAAAATTCAGGCGCTGCACGACGTCAGCGTCCAGGTAAAAGAGGGGGAAATCGTCACCCTGATCGGTGCCAACGGCGCCGGCAAGACCACCTTGCTGATGACCCTGTGCGGCGAGCCCAAGCCGAGCAGCGGCTCCATCTGGTTCGAGGGAGAGCAGATAGACTCGCTCTCCACCGCCCGCATCATGCGCAAGGACATCGCCGTGGTGCCGGAGGGGCGCCGCATCTTCGCTCGCCTAACGGTGGAGGAGAACCTGCTGATGGGAGCCTTCTTCGTCGACAAGGCCGAGCAGCGCGGCCTGCTGGATCAGATTTTCACCCTGTTCCCCCGCCTGCACGAGCGCCTGGAGCAGCGCGCCGGCACCATGTCCGGCGGCGAGCAGCAGATGCTGGCCATCGGCCGCGCCCTGATGAGCAAACCGCGCCTGTTGCTGCTGGATGAACCCTCGCTGGGGCTGGCCCCCATCGTCATCCAGCAGATCTTCGACACCATAGAGCAGCTGCGCCGCGACGGCATGACCATCTTCCTGGTGGAGCAGAACGCCAACCAGGCGCTCAAGCTGGCCGATCGCGGCTATGTGCTGGAGAACGGCCACGTGGTACTGCAGGACACCGGGGCGGCCCTGTTGGCCAACCCGGCCGTCCGCCAGGCCTATCTCGGCGGCTGACCCATGAGCAGGGCCGACACGGCGCCGGATCACCACAGTTTCTGGCACGATCCGGCCCTGCCTTTCATCGAGGCGCGGGCGGTACAGGATGGCCGCCGCGTCTGCTATGACAAGCACAGCCACCCCCACTTCTCCATCGGCGCCATCACCGGCGGCCACAGCCACTATCTCAACCAGCGTAGCCGGCAGGAGGTCGGCCGCGGCCACCTGGTGCTGATGAACCCGGAAGAGGTGCACGCCTGCAACCCGATTGCGGATGAGCCCTGGTCCTATCTGATGTTCTACCTCGATACCGGCTGGCTGCAGCGCCAGCAGGAAGAGGCGGGGCTGGGCGACGCGTTTCGTCCCTTCGACATGACCGCAAGCCGGGATCCCCTGCTCTACCAGGGGCTGTGCCGGCTCCACCGGCAGCTGCGGCAGGAGCCGGAGCCGCTCGCGCGCGAGGTGGCCTGCCACCAGTTCAGTCGTCAGCTGCTGGCCAGGCTCACTCCGGCCAGCTGGGACGATCGGCCGCCGCAGCACCTGCAGCGGGCCGCCGAACTGATGCAGGACGACTGCAGCAGCCCCCTCACCCTCGCGCAATTGAGTGCGGTGGCCGGGCTCACCCCCTCTCACTTCGTGCGCAGCTTCAGCCGCCATTACGGCATGACGCCCCACGCCTACCTGCTCGATCAGCGCATCCGCCATGCCCGCACCCTGCTCAGGCTGGGAGAGCCGCTGGCGGAGGTGGCGCTGGCCAGCGGTTTTGCCGATCAGGCCCACTTCCAGCGCCAGTTCAAGCGGCGGGTGGCCGCCACCCCGGGTCACTACCGCAATCAACTGACCCGGCTGGGCTAGCGCACCAGATAGGCGGCGCAGAGCAGCAGCAACAGCGCCATCACCCGGTTGAACCAGCGCAGCCGCTGCGGCGCAAGCAGCAACCCCTGCAGGCGACTGCCGGCATACGCCCAGCAAGCGATGGAGCACAGACAGATGACCAGGTAGAGGCCGCTGAACAGGGCCACCTGCCCCACCCCGCCCGCACTGCCATAGGCGCCCATCCCCATGCTGGCGGCGAGCCAGGCCTTGGGATTGAGCCACTGCATCAGTGCCCCGTACCAGAAGGAGGGCGCCACCCCGTCGACCCCCTCCACCCGGCCGCTGTCCACCAGCAGCTGCCAGGCCATCCAGCCGAGAAAGATCACCCCGGCCCAGCGCAGTACCTCCGCCGCCAGCGGCCATTGCAGCAGGGTAGCGCCCAGCCCCAGTCCCATCAACAGCAGCAACAGAATGAACCCCAGGGTGGCCCCGACCACGTGGCGCAGGCTGGCCGCAAAGCCGTGCCTGGCGCCGCTGCCGAGGGCGACCAGGTTGACCGGCCCCGGGGTGATGGACATGGCCAGGGCAAACCCGGCCATGGATAACAGCAGACTCGTCTCCATGAATAACGCTCGTATCGGCAAAAGGAGCCCCCAGCCTAGCCGGCACCCCGCCCCCGGTATTGAAGGAAATTGCGATCAGTCACGACAATAACCGGACACATTGCGGGCTTAGCGCCGGCCCCCGCTTGCGGTAAACTGACCCTCAATCACCTATTCGCAGGACATGTTAATGGACCAGTTTGCCCATATCAGTGCCCATGATGCCCACCAGAAGCTTGCCGCCGGTGCAGCCCGCCTCGTGGATATTCGCGACCCCCAGTCGTTCGAGACGGCCCACGCGGTCGGCGCCTTCCACCTCACCAACGGCACCCTGGTGCGTTTCATGAACGAGGTGGACTTCGATACCCCGGTGATCGTGATGTGCTATCACGGCAACAGCAGCCAGGGCGCCGCCCAGTACCTGCTGCAACAGGGGTACGATGAGGTCTACAGCCTGGATGGCGGCTTCGAGGCGTGGCGCAGGGAGTTCCCGATCCAGGCGGGCGACGCATGATCCAGTTGCTGGTGCTCGACAATGCCCGCATGGCCCAGGCGCTGGTGGACTATCTCTCCACCCTCGGCATCTCGTGCGAACTGACCCAGTCCGAGCTTGGCGTCTCGGTCTGGCTGGCAGACGAACAGCGCCTCGCCCAGGCCCAGCTGGAGGTGAAACGCTTCCTGGCCGAGCCGACCCACCCCCGCTATATGGAAGCCTCCTGGCAATCCGGCCGGGCCGATGCCCGCATCGACTACAGCAAAGGGATGACCGACCCGGTCACCGACTTCCTGCATCAGGCCGGGCCGTTGACCCTGGTGGTGATCATCGCCTGTCTGGCCATCTACGGGCTCGATGCCATCGGCTTGCCGATCTTCGATGAGCTGGCGTTCCACCCGACCCTGGCCCAGTTCACCGACTGGCAGGCGTGGCGCTACTTCACCCCGGCCTTCATCCACTTCTCGGTGCTGCACCTGGTGTTCAACCTACTGTGGTGGTGGTATCTGGGGGGCCAGATCGAACAACGGCTCGGCAGCGGCAAGCTGCTGATCCTGCTGCTAGTAGGCGCCGCCCTGCCCAACCTGGCCGAGTTCTTCGCCAGCGGCCCGCTGTTTGGCGGCCTCTCCGGGGTGGTCTATGCCCTGCTCGGCTACTGCTGGCTGCGCAGCAAGTTGCAGCCGGCCTGCGGCCTCACCCTGCCACCGGCGCTGATGGGCTTCATGCTGTTCTGGCTGGCACTCGGCTTCTTCGATCTGCTCGGCACCCGCACCGCCAACATGGCCCACCTGGCCGGTCTGCTGGTCGGGCTGCTGCAGGGCTGGCTGGACAGACACCACCAGCCCGCCTGAGTGCTAGTGATCATCGAGGTGCAGCAAGCTGCTCGGCAGCCTGAGCGGCCACCAACCAGACCAGCCTGAACCGGCGACAAGTGCGATGCTGGAAAACAAAACGCCGCCCCGAGGGGCGGCGTTTTTATTGGCCGACTGGCTTACTGCTTGAGCAAGCTGCCGTTGGTCACCTTGACCGCAGTACCGCCGCTCATGAAGAAGCTGGCGAACTGGGACTGCATCTCGGTGGTCACATCGCCGCTCGGGTCGAAGTTCTCGTCCGGCGCCAGCAGCGAGCTGTGGCCACCGGCCACGAAGCGGGCCGCGTTGTGGCTGGCCGCACCGGTGGCGGTCAGCGGCTGCAGAGCCAGCACCTTGAACAGCGGCTCGGTACCACCCAGCGGGGCGGAGGCGATGCTGTTCGGGATCACCTGGTCAGATAGGCTCAGCGCGCCATCGCCGACGATCTCGGTGGCGAACAGCGGGAAGCTGCTCTGGATGCCGCGGCCGAGGTTGATCGGGTCAGCCGAATCCAGCACCGACTGGGCCGCGAAGCTGTAGCTCTGCAACGTGCTGGCCGCCGCCGCCTGCTGGGTAGTGCTCAGGCTGGGCAGGAACTCGTTGACGAAGCAGGTCGGCACCGCGGTCTTGCAGTTGGGCGCGTAGGCGGTGAAGCCCGCTTTCAGCTCGGCACTGCCGCTGGTCAGCACGCCCATCTTGATGGTCGGACCGAAGGTCGGCGAGTTCAGCAGCAGCGGCGCGATGCCGCCACCCGGCATGGCCAGGCCGCCGGTATCGAACTTGAACAGGGCATCCGCCTGCGCATTGCCGATGGGCTGGTTGGCAACCGCCAGCAGGTTGGTTCCGGAGATGGCACCCAGGGAGTGGCCCAGGAAGTGCACCTTGAGGCTGCCGGCGGTGCCGATGGCACCCTTGGCATTGGCCAGACCGACCGCCAGACGCAGACCCAGCAGATCTGCCACGCTCTGTTTCAGGTTGTCGCGGGCCACGGTCAGGTAGCTCAGGTTCAGATACGGGGTCGGGTTGTCGGAGGTGGTCACGGTCGCCATGCTGCCGCTCAGAGCGAAGCCGCGCTCACCGTGCAGCGGGTGATCGATCACCACCAGCGCCACCTTCTTGCCTGCCTGCATGCCGGCATAGATCTGGCCCAGCGCCAGCGCATAGGCGTTCTCTTTCACCGAGGTGACGCCGTGCTGATAGATGATCACGTCGGTGATGGTGTTGAGGGCATCCTTGGCGAAGACCCGCATCGGCACCGACTGCACCTCTTCCAGCATGGGCAGCGGGTTGAAGCGGCCGATGTTCTGCTCGGCATCCAGCGGCTTGCCGCCGGAGGTGAGGGTCACCCCGATCAGCTTGCTCGCCTCGGCCAGCAGCTCGGCCTGACGGGTCGGATCGGCAATCAGCGTCGCCAGCAAGGCCGGGTCCACACCCGCGCCCACCAGCCCGGCGATCACTTCGCTGTCGGACGTTTTCAGGGCATTGGCGATGGCGTACAGGCTGGGGATGGCGCCGTGCCAGGACTGGGTCTTGGCCTTGTCCCAGGAACCGGCGGTGGCCGGCGAGGAGAGGAAGTAAGGCAGCTTGACGGTGCCGGTATAGACCTTGGTCGCTTGAGCGATCGGGTTGAGCGGAGCGCCGGGGCCGAAGGCGGTGGCAATCGCATCTTTCTGCTCCTGCGGCAGGAACTGCTCTGCGTCCAGCTGGGTCAGGAAGGCATTGCTGCCGGTCACGCTCAGGGTATAGGTGCCCGGCAGGCTGGTGTTGCCCTTGGCATCCTGCTTCCACAGGGCGGCCGCATCCAGGGTCGGGCTCTTCAGCACGGACGCCGCAGCCCCTTTCACCGCGACCAGCACGTCGGCGCCAGACTGGGTACCGAACCAGTCGGAGAAGATGACGTGATCGGTGGAGACGCCGGTGGCAGCCTTGAACAGCCCTTCCTGCAGGGCGATCAGACCGTTGATGGTCTGCTCCTGGGCATTGCTGCCGACGTTGTTCTTGTAGTTGCCGTAGTCGTTGCCGGCCTTGACCGCGTTGCCGTTGCTGTCCTTGAGGGAGTCGGTGGCCACGATCATGTAGTAGGAGGAGGGATTCAGCGGCTTGAGCGGCACCAGGTTCAGTTTGCCGGCCGAAGCGGCCACCACGAAGTCCACCCCGTAGGTCAGCACCTTCTTCACGCCGTTCGGGCGCAGGGCGGCGCTGTCAAAGCTCAGCTCCAGCAGGTAGAGCGGCGCGACCGAAGCGGCAAACTCCGCCGCGGCCGGGGCCTGCACCTGGATGCCGGATGATGTCACGGGCACGATCTGGATTGCCTGGGTCGTGGACCAGCCATCCAGGGTCGACATGGCCGAGACCGGGTTGGAGAGATCTGCCGTTTCGGTGGAGAATTTCAGGGTGCCATCGCTGGCCCGGGCTGCCAGAGCACTGGGGCGCACGGCGTTGGAACCGGTCAACAGATAGTCGAGATAGCTGGAGGTGTCGCCTTTGTTATCGTCACTGCCACCACAGCCAGCCAGCATAGCACTGACAACCGCGGCGTAAATTAGCTTCTTTTTCATATCCTTATCTCTTTTTAGTTGTTATCCATGAAATGCTGACTGAGTTGGGTGAGAACCCGACCGGTACATCTTAACAGCAACGCAACAATTATTAAGCCTCTGGTCGGTCATCTGATCTGCTTTTTTTGTGTACAGCATCAAGGAATTGGAATAGAAACGGGACTCGATAGGTTAACAGCTTCATCCCGAATACCAGACCCGACCAGCGACTGCCCGTATGGCAGCTGGCAAAAAGCGACCCTCGATCTCGGCAAAGCGGATCAATTGCCGGTAGAATGGCGCATTGCTTAAGGAGAACCACATGATCGACCCGAAGAAACTGGAAGAGATCGCCAAACAGGTGCACAACTCCCTGCCGCCCGGCATTCGCAGCATGGGTGAAGAGGTGGAGAAGAAGATCCGTCAGGTGCTGCAGTCCCAGCTGGGCAAGCTGGACCTGGTCAGTCGCGAAGAGTTTGACGTGCAGACCAAGGTGCTGTTGCGCACCCGCGAGAAGCTGACCGCGCTCGAGGCCAAGCTGGCCCAGCTCGAGCAGCAGCTCGGTGCCAAGGGCGAATAACGCAGGTCGCCCATAAAGCAAACCCCAGCCAGGCTGGGGTTTGTTGTTTCTGGCCTGCCGCAAGGCAAGCAGCAGGCTGACTCAACGAGGCCTCCTCGGTCACGCTAGGTGGCCGGCCTCATGCCGAACTCAGATGAATTCGTAGGCGTCGCCGAAGATGCGCTCTGGCTCGGCGCCCAGGATCTTGAACTCCTCCCGTGCCGCGCCCGCCATCTCGAAGCGACCGGCGACATAGATGTCGTAGTCGTGCAGGCTGACAAAATCATCCATGATGGCCTTGTGCACCAGCCCGGTCTTGCCGGTCCAGTCCGCTTCCGGCTCCTGCACCACCGGGATGAAGGTGAGCGGGGCGTAGTCGCGCTCCCACTGCTGCATCTGCTCCTGCTCGTAGAGCCAGTGCGCCTGGCGCACACCCCAGTAGAAGAACACCGGGCGCTTGCTGCCGGTATCGATCAGGTATTCCAGAATGGAGCGGGCATAGGAGAAGCCGGTGCCACCGGCCATCAGGATCAGCGGTCGGGGCGACTCTTCCCGCAGGAAGGCCTTGCCCGCCGCCAGTTCAATCTCGATCTCCCCCTGCTCGCGCATGCGGGCCAGCACCTGGCCGGCATAGGCGTTTTCCGGGGTGGCGCCGATCTGCAGCTCCAGCATGCCCGGACGGGTCGGCGAGTTGGCGATGGAGAAGGGACGCTTGTCCGAATCGCTCATCACCACCAGCAGATACTGGCCCGGCTTGAAGCTGACCTCTTGCAGCGGCGTCAGGGCCACGTGCCAGATGGTGTCGACATATTCGCGCAGTTCCTCTACGCGGCACTTGATACGTTGCATTCTTATCCTTGTGACGGGCTCGCTCGGCCCGCTTTCGCTCTTGATTCACTGTGGACTGGCGACCAGCAAAGTGGTCAGGTCAGTCGAGCATACCCAATTCAGCTCAAATGGCATCAATCTTTTGCATCCCGGCCAGGCGGCATGGCCCGTCGGGCCTGCCGCCGCTCATCAGCCGAGAATGTTCAGCTCGTCCCAGAGGGCATCGATCTTCTGCTTCACCGCCTCGTCCTGGACGATGGGCTGGCCCCACTCGCGATTGGTCTCCCCCGGCCACTTGTTGGTGGCATCCAGCCCCATCTTGGAGCCAAGGCCGGAGACCGGCGAGGCGAAGTCCAGGTAGTCGATCGGGGTGTGCTCGATCAGGGTGGTGTCACGGGCCGGGTCCATCCGGGTGGTGATGGCCCAGATCACGTCCTTCCAGTCGCGGGCATTGATGTCGTCGTCACAGACGATCACGAACTTGGTGTACATGAACTGGCGCAGGAAGGACCAGACCCCCAGCATCACCCGCTTGGCGTGGCCAGGGTAGCGCTTCTTGATGGTCACCACCGCCATCCGGTAGGAGCACCCCTCCGGCGGCAGGTAGAAGTCCACGATCTCGGGGAACTGCTTCTGCAACAGCGGCACGAACACCTCGTTGAGCGCCACCCCGAGCACCGCCGGCTCATCGGGCGGACGACCTGTGTAGGTGCTGTGATAGATGGCATCCTTGCGCATCGTCATGTGGGTGATGGTAAAGACCGGGAACTCATCCACCTCGTTGTAGTAGCCGGTGTGATCGCCATAAGGCCCTTCGGGGGCCATCTCGCCCGGCTCCAGATAGCCTTCCAGCACGATCTCGGCGCTGGCGGGCACCTCCAGATCGCAGCTGACGGCCTTCACCACCTCGGTGCGGCTGCCGCGCAGCAGACCGGCAAAGGCGTATTCGGAGAGGGTATCCGGCACCGGCGTCACCGCGCCGAGGATGGTCGCCGGATCGGCACCGAGCGCCACCACCACCGGGAAGCGCTCACCCGGGTGGGCCTCCTGCCACTCGCGAAAATCGATGGCACCGCCGCGGTGATCCAGCCAGCGCATGATCAGCTTGTTCTTGCCGATCTTCTGCTGGCGATAGATGCCGAGGTTCTGCCGCTTCTTGTAGGGGCCGCGGGTGATGGTCAGACCCCAGGTCACCAGCGGAGCCACGTCGCCGGGCCAGCAGTGCTGGATCGGGATCTGGTCCAGATCGACTGCTTCTCCCTCCAGCACCCGCTGCTGACAGGGGGCAGAGGAGAGCCGCTTGGTCGGCATGTTGAGCACCTGCTTGAAGATCGGCAGCTTCTCCATCAGCTCCTTGAAGCCACGGGGCGGCTCCGGCTCCTTCAGGTAGGAGAGCCAGATCCCCACCTGGCGCAGGGCGGCCACGTTGGGCTGGCCCATGCCCATGGCGACCCGATCCGGGGTGCCGAACAGGTTGGTCAGCACCGGCATGGTGTAACCCTTGGGATTTTCAAACAGCAGGGCAGGCCCGCCCGCCCGCAGGGTGCGGTCGCTGATCTCGGTCATCTCCAGATAGGGGTCTATCTCGCGGCTGATGCGCTTGAGTTGTCCGCTTTGTTCCAGCTGCGCGATGAAATCACGCAAATCCTTGTATTTCATGCAGGTACCCTGTGTTCAGGCGATGCCGCATTATAACCCTGGGCGGGCGGTGGGTGTACCCGAATCAGGCAGCATCACCGGACTCGCATGGCGCTTTTCCTGCCGGGTCAGCCGATCGGCAAGCTGGGCCAGCAGCCTGGGTTCGTCCATCTGCAGCAGCAGGCTGGCCACCTGACCGCTATATTGGCGATTGCCCAGCTCCGCCAGCAGGAACTGCTGGGCCGTGTCCGGCAGCGGCGAAAGTTGACTGAGTTGCTGCAGAGCGGGCAGCTTGAGACGGGCATTGCGACTGGCGGCAATCAGCAGATCGCTGGCCGCCTGGCCCTGATGAAAACGGCTCACGCTGGCGAGCGCGGCCACGCTGTCGTGATCCACCGGTTGATGCCACAGCTTCTGATAGAGGGCGCTGTCACCGGTACGCTCGGCCAGCAGCCGCAGCAGCCGGTTGTCGGGCAGGAAGATGCTCATGGCGGCCAGCGTGTGCGCCTCCCGTTGCAGGAGCGGAAGCGGCTGCCGATCGAGTACGGTAAGTAGCGCCTGCTGCTGCTGGGCCAAATCAGGATTGCGGCTGTTGTAGATCTGCTTGAACTCGAACGTGCCCTCTTCCAGCTGCTGGCGATAGTTGTCCTGCCAGGCCTGCTGCTGCCAGCGGCTCAACACCTGCCGCGCGGCGGCGGCAAAGTCGTAGGCGGGTTGCTGCACCAGAAAGCCGTCCACCTCTTTGTCCACCAGCCAGCTGGGGGCCTTGAACGACTGGGCGCGCACCCAGGCCAGCAGTTGTGGACTGGTGGCCCTGGGCTGGCTATTGAGGGTAGCCAGCAGCTGGCACAACAGATACTCCCGCTGCCCCACAGCCAGGGAGTCCAGCAGGGTGTCGATGGCGGCAAACTGCCCCAGCTGCAGCCGGTCGGTCAGATAGTCAAGGTGACCCTGCAGCCCCTCGTCGGCCACCAGTGCCGTCCGGGGAGGCTGCGTCTCGGCAGCCCCGACCGGCAGCACCAGCAGCCAGCTCAGCAATATCAGGAGTACATGCTTCATGACGTCCCTATCCTTGTGACATCGAGGTTTCATACTACTCAGGCGACCGTAAAATAGATAAACAAAAACCGCGACCTGGGCCGCGGTTTGATGATTTTCGAGTCGGTTACTTCTGCTGGCGCCGCATGGCGTCGAAGAACTCGTCGTTGGTCTTGGTCATGGCCAACTTGTCGATCAGGAACTCGATGCCGTCGATCTCGCCCATCGGGTGCACAATCTTGCGCAGGATCCACATCTTCTGCAGCTCGTCGCCGGTAGTCAGCAGCTCTTCCTTGCGGGTGCCGGAGCGAGTGATGTCGATGGCCGGGTAGACGCGCTTCTCGGCAATCTTGCGCGAGAGGTGCAGCTCCATGTTGCCGGTACCCTTGAACTCTTCGTAGATGACTTCATCCATCTTGGAGCCGGTATCGATCAGTGCGGTGGCGATGATGGTCAGGCTGCCGCCCTCTTCAACATTGCGCGCAGCACCGAAGAAGCGCTTCGGACGGTGCAGGGCGTTGGCGTCCACACCACCGGTCAGTACCTTGCCGGATGACGGGATGACGGTGTTGTAGGCACGGGCCAGACGGGTGATGGAGTCCAGCAGGATCACCACGTCCTTCTTGTGCTCGACCAGGCGCTTGGCCTTCTCGATCACCATCTCGGCGACCTGGACGTGACGGGAAGCCGGCTCGTCGAAGGTGGAGGCGATCACTTCACCCTTCACCATGCGCTGCATCTCGGTCACTTCTTCCGGACGCTCGTCGATCAGCAGGACGATCAGTTCGCAGTCAGGGTGGTTGTAGGCGATGCTCTGGGCGATGTTCTGCAGCAGCATGGTCTTACCGGCCTTGGGCGGTGCGACGATGAGGCCGCGCTGGCCTTTACCGATCGGGGAGGCCAGATCCAGTACGCGGGCGGTAATGTCTTCGGTGGAACCGTTGCCACGCTCCATGCGCAGACGCTCGTTGGCGTGCAGCGGAGTGAGGTTTTCAAACAGGATCTTGTTGCGGGAGTTTTCCGGACGGTCGTAGTTGACCTCATTGACCTTGAGCAGCGCGAAGTAACGTTCGCCCTCTTTCGGCGGCCGGATCTTGCCGGAGATGGTATCGCCGGTGCGCAGGTTGAAACGGCGGATCTGGCTCGGGGAGACATAGATGTCGTCCGGGCCGGCCAGGTAGGAGCCGTCTGCACTACGCAGGAAGCCGAAACCATCGGTCAGGATTTCCAGCACACCGTCGCCAAAGATATCCTCGCCACCCTTGGCGTGCGCCTTGAGGATCGCGAAAATAATGTCTTTCTTGTGCGCCCGAGCCAGATTTTCCAACCCCATGGATTCGCCAAGCTGTACCAGCTCGGACACAGGAGTGTTCTTTAATTCAGTCAGATTCATAGTGGTGAAAGTCTGTAAGCAAGGATTGAAATGAGGAGACAGTCTGCTGGATTGATGCTGATCGGATTTGATTTGCCAGGCTGATGTGTGAGCAAAGAGTCAGGCAAAAAGGTTAGCAAACGAGCGATAAATTAGCACCAATCGGGGTGAGCGTCTAGGTGATAAAACAGAAGGAGCGCATTATTGCAATGCGCTCCTCTTTGATTATTACAGGTTACCGTCCAGGAACTCTTTCAGCTGAGTCTTGGACAGGGCACCGACCTTGGTCGCTGCCACTTCGCCATTCTTGAACAGCAAGAGGGTCGGAATACCACGAATGCCATACTTGGGCGGAGTGTCGGCGTTATGGTCGATGTTCAATTTCGCCACGGTCACACGACCGGCATACTCTTGGGCGACTTCGTTCAGGATCGGGGCAATCATCTTGCACGGACCACACCATTCGGCCCAGAAGTCGACCAGAACGGCGCCATCGGCTTTGATTACATCTGCCTCGAAGCTGGCATCGCTCAGCTGAACAATCTTGTCACTCATCTCCAACTCCAGTCAGTAATTAAGGCTTTATTGACGTATCAACAAAGGCAATAGTTGCCCTATTTGAAATGATCCTGTTTATTATTGCAAGCCTAACCTGATAACCTACCGCCATGAGCAAAACACATTTAACGACCGACAAATTCGCCCAAATGGGCCTCGAACCCGAAGTTCTGGCTGGTCTGGAATCAAAGGGATTTCACTATTGCACCCCCATCCAGGCACTGTCTCTGCCACTGCTGGTAGAAGGTCATGACCTCGCCGGTCAGGCCCAGACAGGGACCGGCAAAACCCTTGCCTTCCTGGCCGCCACCTTCAACTATTTGTTGACCCATCCGCTGACCAAGCCGCGCCTCATCAACCAGCCGCGCGCCATCATCATGGCCCCGACCCGGGAGCTGGCGGTCCAGATCTACAACGACGCGGAGAGCATGTCCGCCTCGACCGGCCTCAAGCTCGGCCTCGCCTACGGTGGCGAAGGGTACGACAAGCAGCTGGCCGTGCTGGAGCAGGGTGTCGACATCCTGATCGGCACCACCGGCCGCATCATTGACTACTTCAAGTCCAAGGTCATCGATCTGAGCAATATTCAGGTCGTGGTACTGGACGAAGCGGATCGCATGTTCGATCTCGGCTTCATCAAGGACATCCGTTTCCTGTTCCGCCGCATGCCGCCCGCCACCGAGCGTCTGAGCATGCTGTTCTCCGCCACCCTCTCCCTGCGCGTGCAGGAGCTGGCCTACGAACACATGAACCAACCGGAACATGTACAGATCGAGCCGGAGCAGATGACCGGCGTGCGGATCAAGGAGGAGCTGTTCTACCCCTCCAACGAAGACAAGATGTTGCTGCTGCTCTCCCTGATGGAAGAGGAGTGGCCGGAGAAAGCCATCGTCTTCGCCAACACCAAGCACGTCTGTGAAGACGTTCACGCCTGGCTGGAGAATGACGGCCACCGCGTCGGCCTGCTGACCGGTGACGTGCCGCAGAAGAAGCGGATGAAGATCCTGGAAGACTTCACCAAGGGCACGGTCGACATCCTGGTTGCCACCGACGTGGCCGCCCGCGGTCTGCACATCCCGGACGTGACCCACGTCTTCAACTATGACCTGCCCGACGACGCCGAAGACTACGTACACCGCATCGGTCGTACCGGTCGTGCCGGCAAGAGCGGTCACTCCATCAGCTTGGCCTGTGAAGACTATGCCTTCAACCTGCCGGCCATCGAGGAGTACATCCACCACCCGATCCCGGTCAGCAAGTATGACCGCGAGGCGTTGCTGGATGACGTGACCGCACCGAAGCGGGTGTTCCGCAACCGTCAGCCGGTGAACCGCAACATGCGTGATCGCCAGGGCGGTGGCAACAGCAACAACCGCCGTCGTCCGCCCCGCAAGAGCTGAAAGGACTGGCCCAGTTGCACAACTCGCCGCTCTATGCCGCCATCGACCTCGGCTCCAACAGCTTTCATATGCTGGTGGTGCGCGAGGTCGCCGGTGCCCTGCGCACCGTCACCAAGGTCAAGCGCAAGGTTCGCCTCGCCGCCGGGCTCGATCCGGAGTTTCGTCTCAGCCGTGCCGCCATGGAGCGGGGCTGGGACTGCCTGCGCCTGTTCTCCGAACAGTTGCAGGACATTCCGGCCGACAACATCCGGGTAGTGGGCACCGCCACCCTGCGCCTTGCCACCAACGTCGACGAGTTCCTCAGCGAAGCGGAACGGGTGCTCAACCACAGCATCGAGATCATCTCGGGCGAGGAAGAGGCCAAGACCATCTATGAGGGGGTCTCCTGGACCTCGGCCGGGGAAGGCAACCGGCTGGTGATCGACATCGGCGGCGCCAGTACCGAGCTGGTGATCGGCGAGCACAGCGAAGCGAAACTGCTCAACAGCCTGCACATGGGCTGCGTCACCTGGCTCAACAACCACTTCGGTGACGGCGAGCTCTCCGAGGCCCGCTTCAAGCAGGCCATCGCGGCCGCCAAGGCAGTGCTGGAGAAGGTGGCGGAAGATTATCGTGCGCTCGGCTGGCGTACCTGTGTCGGTGCCTCCGGCACGGTGCAGGCGCTGCAGGAGATCATGCTGGCACAAGGGAAGAGCGAGCGGGTCACCCTGCCCAAGCTCCAGGAGCTGATGGGTCAGGCCATCGCCTGCGGCAAGCTCGACCAGCTGCAGCTGGAAGGACTGGCGGCCGAACGGCTGACCGTGTTCCCCTCCGGTCTCGCCATCCTGATCGCCATCTTCGAAACCCTCAACATCGAGAGCATGACCCTGGCGGGTGGTGCCCTGCGCGAAGGGCTGATCTACGGCCTGCTCGGCAACAATCACGACTGTGATGCCCGCGATCGCACCGCCGACAGCCTGATCAATCGCTACCAGCTGGACAAGGAGCACGCCGAACGGGTGCGCGACACCGCCGTCGAGGCGTTCAACCAGCTGCAGCCGGCCTGGCGACTCTCGAAACGCTACGGGCGCCCGATCCTGCGCTACGCGGCCCTGCTGCACGAGATTGGCCTCTGCATCGAGTACAAGAAGGCGCCGCAACACGCCGCCTACATCATCGACAACATCGACATGCCTGGCTTTACCCCGGCTCAGAAGAAGCTGTTGTCGGCCCTGCTGTTCAACCAGCGGGACGAATTCAAGCTGGAACCGCTGGAAAAGCAGGGTGCCGTCACCGGTCGCCAGGCGATCCGGCTGGCCCGCATCCTGCGCATCGCGCTGATCCTCTGCATGCGCCGCACCCAGGGCACAGTGCCCCGCTTCACCCTCGAAGCCGATGAAGATGCGCTGACCCTGACCCTGCCGAGCGGCTGGCTGGACGAGCACTACCTGCGCGCCAGCGAACTGCGTTTCGAGGTGGAACGCCAGCAGAAGATGGGCTGGCCCACCCGGCTGCTGGAAGCCTGATTGGGCCTCGCCCAATCAGTGCACCAAACCACCAGCCCCGCCGTTCCGACAATCTCTTTCGCGGCCATGACTGGCGCCGTTCAAAGCTGACCCTTGATTTCATTGGGCTGGCGCACCGGGCTCGTCCTTTTCACGCAAGCAGCCACCACCACCATTGCCACCGCTCGACTAGAGTAGGGTTGTCTTCACAACCGGAATGGACGCCATGAAACCCTTGACCCTGATCGGCCTGACCGCCCTGCTCACCGCCTGTGGCGGCGGAGGCGGCGGCGACAACAACAGCCCGCAACAGGCCCAGCTGTCGCTGGCCTTCTCCGACGCCCCGGTGGATGCCGTCAGCAAGGTCTGCATCGCCGTCGCCAACATCAGCATCCACCCCGTCGCCGGTACCGAGCAGAGCTGGACCACCGCCAGTTTTCTCACCTCGGCCCAGGACGATGGCTGCACCCCGAGCGGCGAGACTATCCCGCTCGACAGTGCGGGCCGGCCGCTGTTCACCTACATCGACCTGCTGCACTACCAGGGTTCCATCAGCCGCCCGCTGCTGGCCAGCCAGAGCGTGGTGCCCGGCGACTACAGCCAGATGCGGCTGCGGGTGCTGGACGGACGAGAGGTTGCCAACCAGTTTCTGGACGGTACCCCCTACTCCTACGTCAAACGGGATGATGGGGTGATCAAGCCGCTGGAGGTGCCCAGCAGCGAACTCAAGCTGGATGCCTTTACTATCGCCGCCAACGGCCTCAGCGCCTTCACCACCGAGTTCGACCTGCGCCAGGCCATGGTGCTGCCGGGCCACGAGCAGTACTACAAGCTCAAGCCCAGAGGGGTGCGGCTGGTGAACAACACCCAGGTCACCACCGTCAAGGGCACGGTCGCGGCCGGGCTGTGCGGCGGCCAGCTGACCGACAAGGCCTTCGTCTACTTCTACCAGCCCAGAAGCGATGACAACTACCCCGACATGGCAGACAACGACAACGGCTTCTATGCCAGCGCGCCCGTGTTGCCGCAAAGCGGTGGCGGCTTTGGTTACGAACTGGGATTTGTTAATCTCGGCAGCTACGATCTGGCGCTGGTCTGCAATGGCAACGAGGACGATCCGGCGCTGGCCGGCGACCCGCTGCAACTGGAACAGGTGCAGAAAGCCCAGGCGGTGGTGGCGCCCACCACCAGCATCAACTTCCAGTAACCGTCGACCAGAGGGCACCCGCACATGAGCACCTATCAACCCATCAGTTGCGATCTTTACGACTGGCTGGAGATCGCCGCCAGCTGGCAGCTGCCGGTCACCCTCACCGGCCGAGATGGCCGCCAGTGGGCGGACAGGATCCGCACCATCGAGGCCAGAGCAGGGGTCGAGTACCTGCTGCTGCACGGTGGCGAGCGACTGAGCCTGGCGGAGCTGGCCACCATGGCGCTCAGCTGGCAGGGGGAGGAAAAGCTCATCCGCTTTGCTCCGCCGGCCCCAGCCGACGGCCAATAGATGGCAAGAGGGCCAACCCCGCCGGGTTGGCCCTCTTCTTTTACCCCTCGCGTGCGGCGTTATCCCGCCAGCGCCGCCATCACGTAGACATCGAAGCGGTTGCTCTTGGTCTCGATGGCCATGCTCGGCTTGTGCTCGTTGAGCCAGCCGGCGTAGTCCGGCCGTTTCACCACAACCCGCTTGTCCGCCATGGCGAGCGCCGCCGGCAGCAGGGCATCGGCGTCAAGATCCGGCCCCACCAGCGACTGAAACACCCGCATCTCTTTTTTCACCAGCGCAGACTTCTGCTTGTGGGGGAACATGGGGTCGAGGTAGATGACGTCGGGCCGCTCGGTCAGCCCCAGCAAGGTCTCCACCGCCGGGCCATGCAGCAACTGCATCCGCTCGCGCACCCAGGGGCCGATCTCGGGGTCCAGCGCCGCCCGCACCAGCCCGTCCTGCAACAGGGCGGCCACCACGGGGCTGCGCTCGATCATGGTCACCTTGCAGCCGAGGGAGGCGAGCACGAAGGCATCGCGTCCAAGCCCGGCAGTGGCATCCACCACACTCGGCATGGCACCCGCTTTGAGCCCCACCGCCTTGGCGATGGACTGGCCACGGCCGCCGCCGAACTTGCGGCGATGGGCGACCGCCCCTTCGACAAAGTCCACGTAGACCGCCCCCAGCTTGGGCTCGTCCAGCTTGCGCAGCTCCAGCCGCGCCGCGGTGAACACCAGGGCAAACTGGGGAAGGTCGGTCTGGCCGAGCTGGCTGGCCAGGGCTTCGGCCTGGGCCGCCTTGGCGGGGTCTTCGAGGAGGATCTGCATGGTATCGACTGTGTGGCGGTATCAGTGGGCGGAGTGTACCACAGCCCCCGAAGGTCGCTGTAGGGGCTCCGGCCGAAGGAGAGGGGCGGAGGGGCTAGCTGGTCTGCAGGAACATGCTCTTGTCGTTGAGCTGCAGGTACTCGGTGAGGTCGTCGTAGGCCAGCGGCCGGCTCAGCAGATAACCCTGCGTGAAGGCGCACCCCTTCTGGCAGAGGAAGTTGAGCTGCTCGCGAGTCTCCACCCCCTCGATCACCACCTGCATGCCGAGGTTGTGCACTATGTTGATGATGCCGTCCAGCAGCAGCCGGTCCTGTTCATTGAACGGGATGTGGCGCACGAAGGCCCGGTCGATCTTGACCAGGTCCACCGGGAAGTTGCGCAGATAGTTGAGCGCCGAGTAGCCGGTGCCGAAGTCGTCGATGGCCAGCTTGCAGCCCGCCTCGCGCAGGGCATCGATCCGCACCCTGTGCTGATCGCTGGTCTCCATCAGCAGGGACTCGGTGATCTCGATGACGATGTCCGCCGGGTCCAGCCCGAAGTGGTGGATCACCTTGAGCCACTCGCTCGCCTCCGGATCTATGGTCTGGAACTCCAGGGTGGAGCGATTGATCGACATCTGCAGATCCGGGAAGCCCGATTGCTGCAGCCGCGCCAGATCCCGGCACGACTGCCACAGCACCAGCGCCCCCAGCCCCTGGATGAGCCCCGCCTCCTCCGCCAGCGGGATGAAGTCCGCCGGCGACACCTGGCCCCAGTGCGGGTGATACCAGCGCACCAGCGCCTCCAGCTTGGCGACCCGGCCACTGCGGTTGTCCCAGATCGGCTGGTAGGCCATGGTCAACTGCTCGAGCTTGATCGCCTCCGCCAAGTCCTGCTGCATCTGGTGGCGCTGGCGCACCTCTTCGCGCATGGAGGCACAGTAGCTGCCGAGCAGCCGTCCCTGCCGCTTGGCGGCAAACAGCGCCTGCTCGGCGTTGCGCAGCAGCTCGTCGCTCTCCAGACCATCGCCCGGGCAGAGGGTGATGCCGATGGTGGCCGTCACGTAGAGGTGCTGGTTGGCGAGCATGAAGGGACGGGCGAAGCCGCCGATCACCTGCTTGGCAAACACCTCGGCCTGACGACGGTTGACGATGCCCGGCACCAGGAAGGCGAACTCGTCGCCGCCGATGCGGGCCACCAGGTCCTCGGTGCGCACCCGACTCACCAGCCGATCCGACACCTCCCGCAGCAGGGCGTCACCGGCGTGGTGATCCATGCTGTTGTTGACCGCCTTGAAGTTGTTGAGGTCGAGCACCATGAGCGCGAAGCGCTCGCCCCGCTCGCAGAAGCGGCTGAGGCAGCGGCCGAACAGCCAGCGGTTGGGCAGCCCGGTGAGGTTGTCGTAGTTGGCCTGGGCGGCGATCTTCTGCTCCGCCAGCTTGGTCTGGGAGAGGTCGCTGAAGATGGCGATGTACTGGCTGATCCGCCCCCCTTCCCGCAGGGTGCTGATCATCAGCTGCTGGGGGTAGAGCTTGCCGTTCTTGCGCTTGTTCCACACCTCGCCACGCCACACCCCCACCCGCTCCAGCGCGTGGTACATGTCGGCGTAGAAGGCCTGATCGTGCAGCCCGGACTTGAGCATGCTGGGCCGCTGGCCGCACACTTCCTCCTCGCTGTAACCGGTGATCTGCTCGAATGCCGGGTTGACCGAGATGATGCGGCTGTCGGCATCGCACACCAGGATCGCCTCGGAGAGATTGTCATAGACCCGGTGGGAGAGCTTGAGCTGTTCGGCGTGGCGCTTGAGGGGATCTATGTTCTCCAGCACCACCATCAGGTAGTCGGGCTGCAGCTGATCGTCCCGCACCAGGGTGACGGTGACCCGCCCCCACAGCACCTGACCGTCCCGGTGCAGGTAGCGCTTCTCCTGGGTGAAGGCGGTGCGCTCGCCGCGCTTGAGCTCTTCATAGCAGGCGGCGCTGCGCAGCCAGTCTTCCGGGTGATTGAGCTCGGCGGCGGTGCGGTGCAGCAGCTCGCTCTGGCTGTAGCCCAGCATCTTTTCGATGGCCGGGTTGGTCCAGAGGATCTTGCCGTTCAAATCGAGCTTGCCGATCCCGACCGGGGCATGGGACATCATGGTGTGCAGAAAATCGTGGTACTCGGGCTGGGGCGGTGCCGGCTGTTGCAGCATCAGCGCCAGTTCACGCCCGGCCAGCGGGGCCAGCAGGCGCAACAGGCCCATCACCTTGTCCATGTTGGTGAGCGGCCGCTTGAACAGCACGCTGCAGATACCGACCGTCTCCCCCTGGGCACTCTTGAGGGCGATGCCGGCATAGGCCTGGATGTGCCAGGCCTGCAACACAGCGGCATGGGGAAACAGCTGCTGTACCCGATCGCTGAACCAGGTCTCTCCCTCCTGCAGGGTGATCTCCCCCAGGGTGGCGCTGACCGGAAAGCTGAAGTTGGTGGTGTCGAGAGACGCGGGGTGGGCAGCGTGTACCTTGAAAGAGAGCCCCGCTTGATCCCTGCCTGAAATCAGGACGAAGTCGGCCCCGACCGCTGCTGCGATTTCACTCACAAAGGTATCGAAATATCCCTGACCACTCGAATGAGACAGACTTGAGATGATTTGATAGACAGACTCGAGTGCTCGCCTCATGGCAAGGTTCTTTCTCTCCTTGGAAGGTAGGACCCGACTCTACTGAAGAGCCGGGGACAGTGCAAACATGCTATCCGCAAGATATTAAAAAGCCTTGAGAAAAGGGACCAAAAGGTCCCTTTTTATCTCAAAAATCACGCTGTGATCCCACTATGTGGCAAAACTGTACCTGCTTGAAGCTCACGCCAGCCGGGGCCCGCAAACTCACGCAGCAATCCCGCTGTGACGGAGCAGCGCATCCACCTGAGGCTCGCGGCCACGGAAGGCTCGGAACAGCTCCATCGGCTCCTTGGAGCCACCCTTTTCCAGGATGTTCTTCAGGAAGGACTGGCCGGTGGCCGGGTTGAAGATCCCCTCCTCCTCGAAGCGGGAGAAGGCATCCGCAGAGAGCACCTCGGCCCACTTGTAGCTGTAGTAGCCCGCCGCATAACCGCCGGCGAAGATGTGGGAGAAGCTGTGCTGGAAGCGGTTGAAAGCCGGCGGTGTCATCACCGCCACCTGGCTGCGCACCTCATCCAGCAGCGCCGGGATCTGATCCGCGCTGGCCGGGTCAAACTCCTGGTGCAGACGGAAGTCGAACAGGGCGAACTCCAGCTGGCGCAGCATCTGCATCGCCGCCTGGAAGTTGCGGGCAGTCAGCATCTTCTCCAGCAGATCGGCAGGCAGCGGCTCGCCGGTCTCGTGATGGCCGGAGATGAAGGCCAGCGCCTCGGACTCCCAGCACCAGTTCTCGAGGAACTGGCTCGGCAGCTCCACCGCGTCCCAGGCCACGCCGTTGATGCCGGCCACGCCGGCCACGTCGATGCGGGTCAGCATGTGGTGAATGCCGTGGCCGAACTCGTGGAACAGGGTGACCACTTCGTTGTGGGTGAACAGGGCGGGTTTGCCATCAACCGGACCGTTGAAGTTGCAGGTCAGGTAGGCCACCGGCTTTTGCAAGGATCCATCCTGACGGTAGCGACGACCCAGGCAGACGTCCATCCAGGCGCCGCCCTGCTTGTGCTCGCGGGCATAGAGGTCGAGGTAGAAGCTGCCGCGCAGCTCCTCCTCGGCGTCGAAGATGTCGTAGAAGCGCACGTCCGGGTGCCAGGTGTCGATGCCGAGGCGCTCGCGCACCTTCATGCCGAACACCCGCTTGACCACCTCGAACAGCCCCTTCACCACCTTGCTGGCGGGGAAGTAGGGGCGCAACTGCTCGTCGGAGATGGAGAACTTGTGCTGCTTGAGCTTCTCGGCGTAGTAGGCGAGATCCCAGGCGGCCAGCTCGCTCTGACCATGTTGCTCGGCGGCGAAGGCGCGGATCTCTTCGAGCTCGGCCTTGCCTTGCGGCAGGGACTTGGCCGCCAGATCGGTGAGGAAGTTCACCACCTGCTCGGGCTTGTCCGCCATCTTGGTGGCCAGGGAGAGCTCAGCGTAGTTGGCAAAGCCGAGCAGCTGGGCCAGCTCGCGGCGCAGGGCAAGCAGCTCGGTCATGATGGCGGAGTTGTCCCACTTGCCGGCGTTGGGGCCCTGATCCGAGGCACGGGTGGTGAAGGCCTCATACAGCTCGGCGCGCAGCGCGCGGTTGTCGGCATACATCATCACTGGCAGGTAGGAGGGGATGTCCAGGGTGAACAGCCAGCCCTCCTTGCCCTTCAGCTCGGCCAGCTGGCGGGCGGCGGCCTGTGCGCTCTGCGGCAAACCAGCCAGCTCGGCCTCGTCGGTCACCAGCTTGCTCCAGCCCTGGGTCGCATCCAGCACGTTGTTGCTGAAACGGGAGGCCAGCTCGGAGAGGCGGGCCTGGATCTCGCCGTAGCGCTGCTGCGCCTCGGCGGGCAGGCCGATGCCGGACAAGCGAAAATCGCGCAGGGTATTCTGGATCTCCTTGCGCTGGGCGCCGCTCAGCAGCGGGAAGTCGTCGCTCTCGGCCAGTTCGCGATAGGCCTGATAGAGCCCCTCGTGCTGGCCGACATAGGTCTGGAATTCAGACAGCAGCGGCAGGCAGGCGTCGTGGGCCGCGCGCAGCGCTTCGCTGTTGAGTACGGAGTTCAGGTGACTGACCGGCGACCAGATCCGCGCCAGGCGGTCGTTGACCTCTTCCAGCGGGGCGATCAGGCTGTCCCAGGTGTGGGGGTCGCGCTGGGCCAGCACATCGCTGATCTTCTGTTTGCAATCGGCGATGGCCTGCGTCACGGCAGGCTGGACCTGATCGGGCTGGATCTGGCTGAAAGGGGGCAGCGAGTCCATTGTCAGCAAAGGGTTGTTCATCCTGCGATACCTCTAAATTCTCTACAGCCCCTGCCGTCCAGAAGCTTGCTTGGACTACCTAAGATGTAGGCAGAAACCTCATTAATCAAGCCTTTGCCTGCCATAGCGCGGCCTGTTGTCCACTTTTCGCCGAGATCTGCTCATTAAAACGACGATCCGGATGCCAAAGACGACAATGCCGGCCCAAGGGCCGGCATTGTGGGTGACATCAGGCAGGATGCATCAGCGTCTGGCGTCTTCCTGCAGCCACTGGGCAGCCCGCTTGGCGAAGTAGGTGAGGATGCCGTCGGCACCGGCCCGCTTGAAGCAGAGCAGGGACTCCATGATGCTCTCCTTCTCCTTCAGCCAGCCGTTCTGGATGGCCGCCATGTGCATGGCATACTCGCCGCTCACCTGATAGGCGAAGGTCGGCACGCCGAACTGATCCTTCACCTGGCGGATCACGTCCAGATAAGGCATGCCCGGCTTGACCATCACGCTGTCGGCCCCTTCCTGGATATCCAGCGCCACCTCGTGCAAGGCTTCGTTGCTGTTGGCCGGATCCATCTGGTAGGTGGCCTTGTTGCTCTTGCCGAGGTTGCCGGCAGAGCCCACCGCATCGCGGAACGGGCCGTAGTAGCAGGAGGCGTACTTGGCGGAGTAGGCCATGATCTGGGTGTTAATGAAGCCGTTCTCTTCCAGCGCCGCGCGGATGGCGCCGATGCGGCCATCCATCATGTCGGACGGCGCGACGATATCGACCCCGGCAGCGGCGTGGGAGAGCGCCTGTTTCACCAGGATCTCGGTGGTGATGTCGTTCAGCACATAGCCTTCGTCATCGATGATGCCGTCCTGACCATGGGTGGTGAACGGATCGAGCGCCACGTCGGTGATAACCCCCAGCTCCGGGAAGCTTGCCTTGAGGGCGCGCGTTGCCCGCTGGGCCAGCCCGTCCGGGTTGTAGGCCTCTTCCGCCAGCAGACTCTTCTGCTCCAGCGGGGTGACCGGGAACAGGGCGATAGCCGGCACGCCCAGCGCAACCAGCTCGGCAGCCTCTTTCAGCAGCAGATCGATGGAGAGCCTGTCCACCCCCGGCATGGAGGTGACGGCCTCACGACGGTTCTCCCCCTCCAGCACGAACACGGGATAGATGAGATCGTTGGCGGTCAGTACGTTCTCGCGCACCAGACGACGGCTGAAATCATGTTTGCGCACCCGGCGCAGACGGCGACCCGGAAAGGCGCCTGGAAGAGTTGTAGCCATGAATCACTCCTGAAGAGGAAGTTGGAAGAACGCGGCGGAGGTGGCCCGGGTGTGGGCCAGCAAGGCCTCGGGCGCTTCACCACGGCAGGCCGCCACCACCTGGGCGATGTGCGGCAAAAAAGCGGGTTCGTTGCGTTTTGGTCTGGGCTTCAGATCCCGCGGCACCAGATAGGGAGCATCGGTCTCGATCATCAGCCGGCCAGCCGGAATGCGGGCCACCTGCTCGCGCAGCAGCTGGCCGCGACGCTCGTCGCACAGCCAGCCGGTCACCCCGATATGCAGCCCCAGCGCCAGACACTGGTCCAGCTCCTCGTCGGAGCCGGTGAAGCAGTGCAGCACGGCCCCCGGCAGCTTGGGCAGCCAGGGGCGCAGGATTTCGATGAAACGGGCGTGAGCATCGCGGCAGTGGAGAAACACCGGCATCCCGAGCTCGGCGGCCAGCGCCAGCTGGGCGTCGAATACCGCGTCCTGCACCGGACGGGGCGAGAAGTCGCGATTGTAGTCGAGCCCGCACTCACCGATGGCCACCACCTGTGGCAGCGCCGCCAGCTCGCGCAGGGCGGGCAGGGTCACCTCATCGACGCTTTTGGCATCGTGGGGGTGGACCCCGGCGGTGGAGAAACAGTAACCCGGCCAGCGGGCGGCAAGGGTGGCGCTCTCGCGGCTGCCGACCAGATCGGTGCCGGTCAGGATCAGCGCCTCCACCCCGGTGGCGCGGGCGCGGGCCACCAGATCGGCCTGTTCATCGGCAAACTGGTTGCTGGTCAGGTTTACACCTATGTCGATCATGGGGTCAGCGGGTCCGAACAAAAGGAAGACATATCAGGTATTTGAAAACCATCTACTCAATGGGGCCTTACCATACGCCTCGAACGGGAGCATGAAAAGAGGAAGGGAGCCTTAGCTCCCCTCTTCAGTCTGTTCCTGCTTCTCTTCGCTCTCTTCTTTCACGTAGAAGCGGGCGAAGAACAGACCTATCTCCCACAAGCCCCACATGGGGATCGCGAGCAGGGTCTGGGAAAAGACATCGGGCGGCGTCAACAGCATGCCGACCACGAACACCCCGACGATGACGTAGGGACGCTTCTCCCGCAGGCTCTTGGGACTGGTCACCCCGGTCCAGCACAGCAGTATGGTGGCCACCGGAATTTCGAACGCCACCCCGAACGCGAAGAACAGGGTCAGTACGAAGTCCAGATAGCTGGCGATGTCGGTCGCCACCGTCACCCCGGCGGGCGCGGTGCTGGTGAAGAAACCGAACACCAGCGGGAACACCACGTAGTAGGCGAACGCCATGCCGGCATAGAACAGCACGGCACTGGAGGCGACCAGCGGCATGATCAGGCGCCGTTCATGCTGGTACAGACCGGGGGCGATGAAGGCCCAGGCCTGATAGAGCAGATAGGGGATCGCCACAAAGAAGGAGACCACCAGGGTCAGCTTGATCGGCGTCAGGAAGGGGGTCGCCACATCCGTCGCTATCATGCTGGTCCCTTCCGGCAACTGACTCAGCAGCGGCTGGGCCACGAAGTCGTAGATGTTGTTGGAGAAGTAGATCAGCGCGATGAACACCAGCAGGATGGCCGAGATGGAGCGCAGCAGGCGCGTTCTCAGCTCGACCAGATGGCTGATCAGGGGTTGTTCGGCCTGACTCATGGCTTCACCTCCCCTTGTTTGGCGCTCGGCTGGGCACTTGCGGCGGGGATCACGGTAGGCTCCTCATCAGGTGTCGCCACACTGACGGGGGCTGCGGGCTCCTCCTTCACCTCGGCGGCGGCCGGCGCTGGCTGGATGGTATTTTGTTGTTCGTATGGACGGGTCACCGATTGTGCGGCCGTTTTCAGCTGCTCGATAGACTCCTGCAGCTCGGGGCTCAGGTTGTTCATCTGCAACTGTTCGGCCTTCTTCAGGTCGTTGTGCAGATCCTGCAACTTGAGCTCCTGCTCCAGCTCGGCCTTGACCGAGTTGGCGGTGCTGCGGATCAGTCTGATCCAGTGGCTGGCGGTACGGATCGCCACGGGCAGCCGCTCGGGGCCGAGCACCACCAGGGCGACGACACCAATGACAACCAGCTCCCAGAAACCGATATCGAACATGGCTTAGGCCTGATCTTTATCTTTCTGCTTGGCAGCATCGCTAGGCTGACCGGCCGCTTCATTCAGCTGTTTCGGCGGAAACTCGGCATCCTTCTGCTCGGACTTGGTCTCCGGCTCGTCGGACAGCGCCTTCTTGAAGCCCTTGACCGCGGCGCCCAGATCACCGCCGATGCCGCGCAGTTTCTTGGTACCGAACAGCAGCACGACGATGACTGCGATGATCAACAATTGCCAAATACTGATACCACCCATGACTTTCTCTCCAGAACAGGCGCCTGCTGGCGCAGTTTATTTAATGAGAACGGGTTCGCAACCAACCCAGCAGCCAGCATAACCCGGCGCCGGCGAGGCTGATTTGTCCCCACTCAATATGTTGTTTTTGGGTCAGCAAGAATACACCGGCCAATAGCAGGCTGGCTCCAACCCCTAAGAGGTAGCGAGCCTGACCCTGGCGGCGACTGTGCCGGCGAAAATCGGCAAACATCTGGTCGAAGTGGCGCTGCTGATGACGGGTCTGGCGCAGGGTCTCGTAGACCAGCTCCGGCAGTTCCGGCAGCTTTTCCGCCCAGAATGGCGCCTTCTCCTTGATGGCATTCCACACCGCCTTGGGTCCCACCTGCTGGTACATCCAGTTTTCCAGATAGGGCTTGGCGGTCTGCCACAAATCGAGCTGCGGGTAGAGCTGGCGACCCAGCCCCTCCACATAGAGCAGGGTCTTCTGCAGCAACACCAGCTGCGGCTGCACCTGCATGTTGAAGCGGCGCGCGGTGTTGAACAGGTTGAGCAGCACGTGGCCGAACGAGATCTCGGACAGCGGCTTCTCGAAGATGGGCTCCAGCACGGTGCGGATGGCGAACTCGAACTCGTCCACCTTGGTATCGGGCGGCACCCAGCCGGACTCCACGTGCAACTCGGCCACCCGGCGGTAGTCACGGTTGAAGAAGGCGAGGAAGTTCTCGGCCAGGTAGCGCTTGTCTTCCCGGTTGAGGGTGCCGACGATACCGCAGTCAATGCCGATCCAGAGTGGGTTTTCCGGATGTTCGTAGGAGACGAAGATGTTGCCCGGGTGCATGTCGGCGTGGAAGAAGCTGTCGCGGAATACCTGGGTGAAGAACACCTCCACCCCGCGCTCGGCCAGCAGCTTCATGTTGGTGCCGTTGGCCTCCAGCGCCGCAATGTCGGAGACCGGAATGCCGTAGATCCGCTCCATCACCAGCACCTGCTCGCGGCAGTGCTCGGTGAACACCTCGGGCACGTAGAGCGCCTCGGAGCCGGTGAAGTTGCGGCGCAGCTGGATGGCGTTGGCCGCCTCCCGCATCAGGTTGAGCTCGTCGAGGATGGTCTTGCGATACTCTTCCACCACCTCGATGGGGCGCAGTCGTCCGCTCTGGGGCACGAAACGGGCCACCAGACGGGCCAGCGCCTGCATCAGCCGCAGGTCGGCCTCGATGACCGGCTCGATGTCGGGACGGATCACCTTGATGACGATCTCGCGGCCGTTTTCCTTCAGCCGGGCGGTATGCACCTGGGCGATGGAGGCCGACGCCAGCGGTGTCTCGTCGAAATCGTCAAACAGGGTCTCGATGGTGCAACCCAGGCTCGCCTCGATCTGGCGGCGGGCCGCCTGACCACAGAAGGGGGGCACCCTGTCCTGCAGCAGTGCCAGCTCCTCGGCGATGTCCGGCGGCAGCAGATCGCGCCGGGTCGAAAGCATCTGACCGAATTTGATGAAGATGGGGCCGAGCGCCTCGAAGGCGAGCCGGATGCGGGCACCGCGATTCAGCCCCTGACGTTTGTTCTTGAGCCAGAACAGGCTGCGACGGGCCAGCCGGCCGGGCCAGGGCTGGTAACGGGCGGGCACCAGCTCGTCGATGCCTTGCTCCAGCAGGATGCTGATGATGCGATAGAGGCGCTTGAACTCCTTCGGGGTCATCAGGCTACCTGCTGCTCGAAGCGGGCCAGCCGCAGCTCGACCGCTTTCATCTGCTGGGCCAGCAACTCAACATCGTCGTTGAAGCTGGCCACTTCCAGCGGACCCGGCGCAAGCCGGATCTCTTCGGTCAGGTATTCGGCCAGCTGACGCTGGCTGCGGCACAATTCACGTCCCAGCAGCCGGCGTGCCTGACTGGCACCGCGCAGCAGGGTGTGGGCCAGCACATCGCCGGTATAACGGGACAGCTCCTCTTCCCAGTCGATATTCAGCTCGCCCAACAACACGCTGAACGCCTGCACCAGCTGAGGGTCGCCGCTCAGATCCAGCTTCTCCTCGCGGATGTAGCGGGTCAGGGCGGAGGGATCCTTGAGCAGGCCGAGCGCGGTCAGGGAGAGGCTCAGCACCGCATCGGCCTCCCCTTCGAATTTGGCCAGCACATCCAGCCGGCGCTCGGAGAAGACAAACCAGAGTGGCTTGAGCTCGCGCAGCTCCAGCTTGAGTACCTTGCCCGTCAATTTGCGCAGCCGCTCCGGACTCTGCTTGTCGAGCGTCAGCAGCTGGTTGAGGCTGGTTTCGATCACCGCGGTGACCATGGCATCCATCGGCATAGGCGACCTTAAAACTTGTAACCGCGGTGCAGGGCGACCACGCCCTGGGTCAGGTTGTAAAACTCAACCTGCTCGAAACCGACATTCTCCATCATGCCTGCCAGAGTCTGCTGATCCGGATGCATGCGGATCGACTCCGCCAGGTATTTGTAGCTTTCGCTGTCGTTCGCAACGATTTCGCCCATTTTCGGCAGCAGTTTGAAGGAGTAGAGATCGTACAGCTTGGCGATCACTTCGCTGACCGGCTTGGAGAACTCCAGCACCAGCAGGCGGCCACCCGGCTTGAGCACCCGGAACATGGAGGCGAGCGCCTTGTCCTTGTCGGTGACGTTGCGCAGGCCGAAGCCGATGGTGATGACGTCGAAATGGTTGTCAGGGAACGGGAGCGCCTCGGCATTGGCCTGTACGTAGGAGACGTTGTTGGCCACTCCCTGATTGCGCAGCTTGTCGCGGCCCACCTTGAGCATGGAGTCGTTGATGTCCGCCAGCACCACCTGACCGGTCTCGCCGACGATGCGGGAGAACTTGGCGGTCAGATCGCCGGTACCACCGGCCAGATCCAGCACCTTCTGACCCTTGCGTACGCCGGAGCAGTCGATGGTGAAGCGCTTCCACAGGCGGTGGATGCCGAACGACATCAGATCGTTCATCAGATCATACTTGGCTGCCACCGAATGGAAGACGCCGGCGACCAGGGTTTCCTTCTCGGTCGAGGCCACGGTTTTAAAGCCAAAATGCGTTGTCGTAGTCTGTTCTGACATCCCTTAAACACCCATAGAGCAAAGAATGGCCGCCAGTTTACCAGAGCCAATGGCGTGCGGACACCTTAAACCCGGCTGGCGACCAACTGCATCCCCAGCACTACCATGGCCAGACAGAGAAACAGGTTGAGGCCGATATTGAGGGCGGCTTTCAGATAGGCCCCCTGCTGGGCCAGTACCACGGTATCCAGCGCAAAGGAGGAGAAGGTAGTCAGGGCGCCGAGGATACCCACCATCAGCAGCGGTTTCAGCGGGTGCTCCACCACATGACCATGGCTGATCAGCGCAAAGGCAATGCCCATGATGAAGGAGCCGACCACGTTGACCATCAGGGTGCCATAGGGGAAATGACGTCCCAACAGCAGCGCCATCAGTTCGGCGATACCAAAGCGCAGACAGGCGCCGATGGCCCCGCCGGCGGCAACATATAACCAGGTTTGCATGGGAGCACGCCTCCATAGTATCGGGCCGACATTATGCAAAATGTCAGGCCCGGGGGACAGCAGGGCAATTAATCGACATCGCCCGCATCAACGGTGAAAGTCGACCGGCTCGACCTGAGCGAGATGAATCGAGGTGCGGGATGGCGTGGTTTGCGCAATCACCCGGCCACCACGAACGGAGTAACGCACCGCCACCTGGCGGCGCACCGCATCAAAGCCGTTCTCGGCGGGCAGGATCAGCAGGTTGGCCGGTTTGCCCACCTCGATGCCGCAGCGATCCTGCACGTTCAGGGTGCGTGCACTGTGGCTGCTGATCAGCTTGAGGCTGTCGTTGATCTGCTCGTAGCCCATGATCTGGCAGACATGCAGCCCCATGTGCAGCACCTGCAGCATGTTGGCGGTGCCCATGGGATACCAGGGATCGAACACGTCGTCATGGCCGAAACAGACATTGATGTTGGCTTCCAGCATCTCTTTCACCCGGGTGATGCCGCGACGCTTGGGATAGCTGTCGAAGCGCCCCTGCAGGTGGATGTTCACCAGCGGGTTGGCGACGAAGTTGATATCTGCCATCTTCAGCAGCCGGAACAGGCGCGACGCATAGGCGCCGTTATAGGAGTGCATGGCGGTAGTGTGGCTGGCGGTCACCCGCTGGCCCATGCCGCGCTCGTAGGCCAGGGTCGCCAGCGTCTCGATGAAGCGGGACTGCTCGTCATCGATCTCGTCGCAGTGCACATCCACCAGAACCTGATACTTCTCGGCAAGATCGAACACGTAGTGCAGACTTTCGACCCCGTATTCCCGAGTGAACTCGAAATGGGGAATGGCGCCTATCACGTCGGCGCCCAGCTTGAGAGCCTCTTCAAGCAACACCTTGCCGTTGGGGTAGGAGAGGATCCCCTCCTGTGGGAAGGCCACTATCTGCAGATCCACCCACTCCTTCATTTCCTCCCGCACCTCCAGCATCGCCTTCAGGGCGACCAGGTTGGGGTCGGAGACATCCACGTGGGTACGGACGAACTGGATGCCGTTGGCGATCTGCCACTTCAGCGTCTGGATAGCCCGCTGCTTCACATCCTCGTGGGTCAGCAGTGCCTTGCGCTCGGCCCAGCGTTCGATCCCCTCGAACAGGGTGCCGGAGAGATTCCAGCTCGGCTCACCGGCCGTCTGGGTGGTATCAAGATGGATGTGAGGCTCGATAAAAGGGGCGATGGCGAGCCCCTCCTCACCATCAAGCTCATGGGCTGCGAGCAGATGGGTGCTCATGGGTTCGATGGCACGGATCAGGCCATCCTGGCAGAGGATCTGCCACATCCCCTCCCTGCCGACCAGACGCAGGTTCTTTATCAGCATGTTTTTGCTTCCTTTTTTCAAACACCAACGGCTTTTTCAATCCACAACTTAGCTTGGATCAATTTGATAGAAAAGCGTTCATATTGAATACATATGAGATTGTTACTATTGATAAACAGCAACAATAAAAGGGAGTTGATTGGGATGAAAGCAGGATTGACCGAGATCGGCAGCGCAGGCTTGTTTCACGAGTATCTGCAGACACTGGGTATCAACAAGCCACCCTTGACGTCGATCGACAAGCAGTGGGAATACACCCGCAATGAACGACTGGTGGCAGCCATTCAGATAGAAGCCTCAGGACAGGCTCGGTTCTATCTCGATGCCAGGCAGATTTCGGTAAACTGAGAAAAGCGGATACAAAAAAGCCTCCCGATTGGGAGGCTTTAATATTTAATGGTGCTGATACCCAGAGTCGAACTGGGGACCTCATCCTTACCAAGGATGCGCTCTACCAACTGAGCCATATCA